>NZ_JBEOYE010000005.1:0-244110 GCF_040296945.1 Streptomyces sp. NPDC001941
TGGGGCCCCCGGGCCCCCCGCGGCGGCCGCGCCGCCCCGGGCCTCGCTTACCTGGGGGGGGGGGGGGGGGGGGGCGCCGGGCGGGGGGGGGGGGGGGGGGGGGCCCCCGCGGCGCCCACCACGGTGCCGTTGACCGTCTCGCCGCGGAACACCGTGTGCGCCTCGACGTAGCGGAAGGAGTGGTCCGAGCGCGGGGCCTCGTCGCCGCCGGTGTAGACGGCGCGGGCGTCGGTGCGGTCGCCGCGGTGCTGCTGGATCTGCGGCACCGAGGCGGCGACGAGCAGCACGGCGATGCCCAGGCCCGCGCCGAGCGCGGTGAGCAGGGTCCTGGTCCAGCCCTGGCGGCCGCCGGTCACGGCGAACCGGGCGCCCATCGACAGGTCGCGGGCCCAGGTGTTCAGCCGGTTCACGCCACGCCCGCCAGGTCGCGCACCGTACCGTCGCGCACCACGATCTCGCGGTCCGAGTAGGCGGCCACCCGCGCCTCGTGGGTGACCAGCACGACGGCCGCGCTGGTGTCCCGGGCCGCGTCCATCAGCAGCCGCATCACGCGCTCGCCGTTGAGCGAGTCCAGGGCGCCGGTGGGCTCGTCGGCGAAGACCACGCGCGGCTCGGTGACCAGGGCGCGGGCCACCGCGACGCGCTGGCCCTGGCCGCCGGAGACCTCGCCGGGCCGCTGGCGCGAGACGTCGTCGACCTCCAGGCGCTCCAGCCACTCCTTGGCCCTGCGCTCGGCCGGGCGGCGGCGCATGCCGTTCATCCGCAGCGGCAGCGCCACGTTCTCGGCGCAGGTCAGCTCGGGCACCAGCTGGCCGAACTGGAAGATGAAGCCGAAGTCGGTGCGGCGCAGCGAGCTGCGCTCGTGGTCGCCCATCGCCGACAGCTCGCGGCCGTCGTAGTCGATGCGCCCGGCGTCCGGGCGGACGATCCCGGCCATGCAGTGCAGCAGCGTGGACTTGCCGGAGCCCGAGGGGCCCATCACGGCGACGACCTCGCCCGCGCGTATGGAGAACGAGGCGCCGTTCAGCGCGGGCGTGTGCCCGTACGCCTTCTCGACGCCGGTCGCGCTCAGCAGCGGCCCGCTCACTTCGCCACCGCCCTGGCCAGGTCGTCCAGACGGGCCGCGGTCAGCTCCAGCCAGCGCAGGTCCGCCTCCAGGTGGAACAGCGCGTGGTCGCAGATGAGCTGGTCGGCCAGGTCGCCGGTCTGCTTGCGCTGGGTGAGCTCGCGCATCAGGCGCAGGTGCTCGGAGCGCTGGGTGTCCAGGAGTTCGGCGGCGCTGCGCCCGGTCAGCAGGGCGAGGACGACCTTGGTGTAGAGCGTGGACTGGAGGTACGGCTCCGGCTTCTCGGGCGCCCGCAGCCACTGCTCGACGTCGGTGACCCCGGCCTCGGTGATCGCGTACCGCTTGCGCTCGGGGCCGCCCCCGGCCTCCACCCCGTCGACCTCGACGAGCCCGTTCTTCAGCAGCCGGGACATGGTCGAGTAGACCTGCCCGTAGTGCAGGGGCCGGTCGTGCCCGAATTTCTCGTCGAAGGAGCGCTTGAGGTCGTAACCGTGGCGCGGGCCGGACTCGAGCAGGCCGAGGAGGGTGTGACCAATGGACATGCGCCCCACTGTACACGCGGTGTATAGCTGTACCGGTGGTACGGGGAGCGGGCCCCGGGAGCCCCAGGATCCCGCTCCCCGTACCGCGCCGTCCGCCCTACTCCGCCTTCGGCGGGCGCCCCCGCCGGGGGATCGGGCCGGTGCCGCCCGGCAGCCGGCCTGCGTCCGCGAGGGCCTTGCGCAGCAGGAACTCGATCTGGGCGTTGGCGCTGCGCAGGTCGTCGCCCGCCCAGCGCGCCAGCGCCTCGTACACCGCCGGGTCCAGCCGGAGCAGTACCTGCTTGCGCTCCTTGCGCTCGGTCACTGGTACAGCGTGCCCGTGTTCACGACCGGCTGGGCCGCGCGGTCACCGCAGAGCACGACCAACAGGTTGGACACCATCGCCGCCTTCCGTTCCGGGTCGAGCTCGACGACGTCCCGCTCCTCCAGCCGGACCAGCGCCGCCTCGACCATGCCGACCGCGCCGTCCACGATCTGCCGCCGCGCCGCCACGACCGCACCGGCCTGCTGGCGCTGGAGCATCGCGGAGGCGATCTCGGGAGCGTACGCGAGGTGCGTGAAGCGGGACTCGATGATCCGCACGCCGGCCGCCTTCACGCGGGCGTGCAGCTCCACCGCGAGCTTCTCGGTGATCTCCTCGGCGTTGCCGCGCAGCGAGAGGCCGTCCTCCTCGTGCGCGTCGTAGGGGTACTCGATCGCGATGTGCCGCACCGCCGCCTCGGTCTGGGTGGAGACGAACACCTGGAAGTCGTCCACGGCGAACATCGCCTGCGCGGTGTCCTCCACCTTCCACACCACCACGGCCGCCAGCTCGATCGGGTTGCCGTAGGCGTCGTTGACCTTCAGGACGGCCGTCTCGTGGTTGCGCACCCGGGTGGAGATCTTCGTGCGCGAGGTGAAGGGGTTCACCCAGCGCAGGCCGTCGGTGCGCACCGTGCCCCGGTAGCGGCCGAAGAGCTGGACCACCCGGGCCTCGCCCGGGGCCACCATGTTCAGCCCGCCCAGGGCGAACAGGGTGCCGACGCCCAGCAGGACGCCGACGACGACCAGGGCCGGGTTGCCGCCCGTGGCGCCGGTCACCACGAGGGCGACGCCGCCCGCGAGGCCCGCCAGGCCGAGCACCAGGGTCAGGGCGCCGCCCACGCTGCGCGCGGCGAATTCGCGGACCTCCGGATCGGGCATCACGGGCACGTCCGGGTCGGTCCGGTGGGCGTCGTGGCTGGTGGTGGGCATGAGGGCTCCCCGTTCCGCTCCGCGGCGGCCGGTTCGCCGCCGTCTCCACGACTCTAGCAAAGTGATATCACTTTTTTGAACGCGGCAACCCTCGGCCCTTTTCATGAGTCGGTTCCCTGAGAGACACACGAGTCGGTTCCCTGAGGGACGGGTGCTGATTCTCACGTCCGGAAAAGACCGGATCGGTTGTCCTTTGTCTGTACGGGCGGTGTTAGCTTGCTGAGCCGATCAGAGGGCGAGCACCAGCCGAAGGAAGCCGGACGACGGGTCCGGCGGACACACAGCGAGAGCGGAGCGGCGAAGAGATGGGTCGAGCGGACGACCGACGCGCCCGGCAGGGCGGGTCCCGCCGGGCGAAGAAGGACGGCGGAGGCATACGCCGCTTCTTCACCTGGAAGAAGCTGCTCGGCACCTTCTTCGTCTGCGCCCTGCTGGGCATGGGCGGCCTGTACGTCCTCTACCTGGTCACGCCCGTGCCCGAGGCCAACGCCCAGGCGCAGCTGGAGAGCAACGTCTACAAGTGGTCCGACGGCACCGTGCTCGCGCGCAGCGGCAAGGTGAACCGCGAGATCGTCGGCCTGGACAAGATCCCGCTGGAGGTCCAGCACACCTTCGTCGCCGCGGAGAACAAGACCTTCTACGACGACAGCGGCGTCGACGTGAAGGGCACCGCGCGCGGCGTCTGGAACACCCTCTCGGGCAAGGGCAAGCAGGGTGGCTCCACCATCACCCAGCAGTACGTCAAGAACTTCTACCTGAACCAGGACCAGACGGTCACCCGCAAGCTCAAGGAGCTGGTGATCTCGCTGAAGCTCGACAACGAGAGCAGCAAGCCCGAGATCCTGGCCGGGTACATCAACACCAGCTACTACGGCCGCGGCGCCTACGGCATCCAGGCCGCCGCCCAGGCGTACTACGGCGTCGACGCCGCCAAGCTCAGCGTCGCGCAGGGCGCGTACCTCGCCTCGCTGCTCCAGGCCCCCAGCCAGTACGACTGGGCCGTCGCCTCGGAGACCGGCAAGAAGCTGGTGACCGCCCGCTGGAACTACACGCTCGACAACATGGTCGAGATGAAGTGGCTGGACCCCGCCAAGCGCAAGGCGCTCACCAAGTTCCCGGTGCCGCACGCCCCGAAGGCCGCCCCCGGCATGGAGGGCCAGACCGGCTACCTGGTCGAGGCCGCCAACGAGGAGCTGGTCCGCTCCGGCGTCAGCGAGGAGCAGCTCAAGGCCGGCGGCTGGACCGTCACCCTGTCGATCGACAAGAAGCGCCAGGGCGACCTCACCAAGTCGGTCGAGGAGCAGCTGGAGAAGCGGCTGGACCGCAAGGGCGACAAGAAGGCCGCGACCGTGCAGGCGGGCGCCACCTCGGTCGACCCCAAGACCGGCCAGATCGTCGCCATGTACGGCGGCATCGGCGCCACCAAGCACTGGATCTCCAACGCCACGCGCCGCGACTACCAGCCCGCCTCGACCTTCAAGCCGGTCGTGTTCGCCTCCGCCCTGGAGAACGGCTCCAAGACGCAGGGCGGCGACAGGATCGGCCTGTCGACGATCTACGACGGCACCAGCAAGCGCCCGGTCGTCGGCAGCGACACCCCGTTCAACCCGGAGAACGAGGACGACGTCAGCTACGGCGACATCAACGTCCAGAAGGCCACCAACAAGTCGGTCAACTCGGTCTTCGCGCAGATGATCGTGGACGTCGGCCCGGACAAGGTGAAGGACACCGCGCTCAAGATGGGCATGCACGACGGCAAGGGCTGGCCCGAGCGGCCCGCCATGTCGCTGGGCACCATGGGCGCCTCGACCGTGGACATGGCCGGGGTGTACGCGACCCTCGACAACCACGGCAAGCTGGTCACCCCGACGATCGTGAAGAAGGCCGAGCACCGCTCCCGCGCGTACGCGCCCAAGCCGGCGATCGGCGGCCAGGTGCTCAACCGCGAGGTCGCCGACACGGTGACCAAGGCCATGCAGGGCGTCGTCACCTCCGGCTCGGCCACCAAGGCCGCCGGTGACTACCAGGCGGCGGGCAAGACCGGCACCTCCGAGAACAACCGCTCGGCCTGGTTCGCCGGCTACACCCCGGAACTGGTCACGGCCGTCGCCCTGTTCGGCGAGAAGCCGGACGGCACCGGCCAGGTCACCCTGTTCGACACCGTCGACAAGGGCCGCCGCGCCAACGGCGGCGGGGTGCCCGCGCAGATCTGGCAGCAGTACACCACCGGCGCGCTCGACGGCGGCTCCGACGCCGAGTTCGACCTGGAGGGCGTGGAGTCCGTGAACCCGGACCCGCAGCCGTCCACGTCCAACAGCCCCTCCCAGAAGCCCTCCCGCTCCACCGAGCCGGAGGACAAGGAGAGCGAGAAGCCGGAGGACAAGCCGAGCGGCAAGCCCAGCGGCAAGCCGAGCAACAGCAAGCCGCCGGTCGACCCGACCGACGGCGGCACCGGCACCGGGGGCCCGACCGACGGCGGTACGGGCGACGACGGCGGGACCGGGAACGACGGCGGCACGGGCCATGACGGCGGCACCGGGAACGACGGCGGAACCGGCGACAACGGCGGGACCGACGGCACCACCGGCGGCAAACCGAAACCGCCGCCCCAGCCCTGACGGCCTGAGCCCGACGGCCCGCGGCACGACGTGAAGTGAAGGTGGCCGGACCCCGCACGGGGTCCGGCCACCTTCACGTGCGCGTGCGCCGGACGCGGACCGGCGGCCCGGAGGTCAGGCGCGGGTCGGCAGCTCGAACCAGACGACCTTGCCGGTGGAGAGCCGGGTGGCGCCCCAGCGCCGGGCCAGCCGGTTGACCAGGAACAGCCCCCGGCCGCCCTCGTCGGTCTCCCGCGCCCTGCGCTGGCGCGGCAGCTGCGGGGAGTCGTCACCCACCTCACAGCGCAGCACGTCCGTACGCAGCAGCCGCAGCGTCACCGGCCGCTCCGCGTACCGCACCGCATTGGTCACCACCTCGCTCACCAGCAGCTCCACCGAGTCCGAGAGCTCCTCCAGGTCCCAGCGCGCCAGCGCCCGCCGCGCCAGGCGCCGGGCCCGGCCCGGCGCCGCGTCCTCCGGCTCCAGGAACCAGTACGCCACGTCACTGGGCGCGATCCCGTCGAACCGGGCCGCCAGCAGCGCGATGTCGTCGTCCCGGTCCCCGGGCCCCAGCATGTCCAGCACGTCGTCGCACAACGCCTCGAGCGGCGGCGAATGGTCCGGACCGGTCAGCTGCGCCGTCGCCGCGAGGCGCTCCCGCAGCTGCTCTATCCCCGTCCACACGTCCCGCAGCCGCGACTCCACCAGACCGTCGGTGTACAGCAGCAGCGTCGCCCCGGCCGGCGCGTCCAGCTCCACGGCCTCGAAGTCCACCCCGCCCACCCCGATCGGCGCGCCCGGCGGCACCCGCAGCACCTCCGCACGCCCGCCCAGGTGCAGCAGTATCGGCGGCGGATGCCCCGCGTTGGCGATCGTGATCCGGTGCGACACCGGGTCGTACACCGCGTACAAGCACGTCGCCATCCGGTCCTGGCCCAGCCGCTGCGCCTGCTCGTCCAGGTGGTGCAGCACCTCCTGCGGCGGCAGGTCGAGGCCCGCCAGGGTCTGCGCGGTGGTGCGCAGCTGGCCCATGATGGCGGCCGAGGTCATGGAGTGGCCCATCACGTCGCCCACCACCAGCGCCACCCGGCTGCCCGGCAGCGGGATCGCGTCGTACCAGTCCCCGCCCACCCGGGCCGTCTCGGCGGCCGGCAGGTAGCGCGAGGCCAGCCGCACGCCCGTCGGCTGCGGCAGCGAGTCGGGCAGCATGGTGCGCTGGAGCTCGTCGGCGATGTACGCCTCGCGGCCGTACAGCACCGCCTTGTCGATGCCCAGCGCGGTGTGCGTCGCCAACTGGGCGGCCACCAGGAGGTCGTTGGCCTCGAAGGCGGGCCGGTCGGTGCGCCGCAGGAAGACCGCCGCGCCGATCACCCGGCGCCGCCCGCGCAGCGGGGCCAGGATCGCGCGGTGCCCGCCCGGGACGGCGCGCTCCTCGCCGAGCAGCTCCGGCAGCGCCGCGCGGGCCGCCGCCGAGTCGCCGAAGACCGGGCGCACCCCGCGCAGCACCTCCGCCAGCGCCCCGCCGGCGCGGACCTCGCACAGTTCGGCGGCGGGCAGCACCTCGGCCTCCGCGTGGCTGAGCAGCAGCGGACCCGCCAGGCCCGAGCCGTCGGTGTCGTCCTCGCTCAGGCGCAGCCGGTCGGTGCGGCGCAGCCGCAGCACGAACGGGGACACCGGGCGCTCGTCGCCCACCGGGAGCGGGTCGCGCAGGTACACCAGGATCACGTCGGAGAACGTCGGCACGGTGGCCCGGCACAGCCCCAGCACGATCTCGTCCAGGTCTATCCCGCGGGCGATGCGCCGGGTGGCGGCGCCCACGAACCGCAGCCGGTCGCCCTCGCGCCGGGCGATCCCGGTGGGGTCCTGCTGGGGCGGCAGCGCGCCGGGTCCTGACCGGGGCGCGGCGGGTCCCGCGGGCGGCGTGAGCGCCGGGGCGACGGCCGACGGCGCGGCCGTCTCCCGCCGCGGCCGGGTGCGTTCCAGAGACCGGTCAGCCAGGGGCTGGCGGCCTTCGTGGGAGGTGGGGTGCTCCGTCACGCGTGAGGTTCCGTCCGTCCGGGCCGGTTGTGCGGTGCAATCGCTTCGTCATCCCGTATACCCGCTGCGCGGGCGGCCGTGACAGGGGAGTGCGGATCCGGGCGGACGTCCGTCACCGGTCCACCCCCCTCGTAGTTGACTAGCGGTCAGGTCCTGCTCGGCGCCCACCCGTTGGTGCGCCGCGGCCGTGCGGAGGACGATCCTACGTTTGCACCCCGGGGGCGCATCAAGGGTCTCACGGCCGGGGGCCGCCGCACCGGGTGACCGCCGCCGCCGTGCGGGCCGCCGGCCGGGGCGTCAGCCGGCCAGCCCGACGGCCGTGCGGTCCCAGTCGACGGGCAGCGCCGGCACGGTCCAGCGCGGGTCGGGGCGCCAGTCCTCCCAGCCGTCGCGGAACGGGCTGCCCCAGGCGCGTACGACGTCGAGGGCGGCCCGCCCGGCCTCCCGCACCCGCCCGGCCTGCTCGGGGCCGAGCAGCCCGGCGCGCTGCGCCTGGGCGAACTCGTCCTCGTCGCGCCAGGTCCAGCTGTGGTCCGGATAGACCGAGATGTCCAGGAAGTGGTCCTCGGAGTCCACGCCGCCGGCCCAACGGGTGCGCGGCTCCTCCAGGTTGACGTACCAGCTGCGGAAGGACCAGCCGCGCTCCCAGAACAGCCACACCGACCAGGGCTCGCCGGGCCGGGCCAGCTTGAGCACCCCGGTGCCGAACCAGGTCGAGCGGGCCGTGGTGCGGGCGGCCGTGTAGCGGGTGGCCAGCGGCTCCTCGTGGACCTGGGTGCCGTCGGCCATCACGGGCTTGACGCACTCGGTGCCGGGGGCCAGCCAGACGGCGAGCAGGTCGGGGGTGTCCCGGACGACGGTCACCGGGCGGGCGATGTGCACCCGGCCGTCGCCGCCGTTGGCCCGGTAGCGCCACAGGACGGGGGTCCCGGGGGCCCACTCCGTCGTCGCCTCGCTCGTCGTCTCCGCTGTCATGCGCAGATCTTAGGCGCGCGCCCGGCGCACCGCCGTGACGGAGAGCACGACGTGCGCCGGGCGCGCGCGGTGCTCCCCGTCACGTGCCCGGCTGCTCAGGGCCGGGTCATCCGCAGGACGTCCAGGGCCTCGTCGAGCTGCTCCAGGGTCAGCAGTCCACGCTCCACGTAGCCGTCCTCCAGCACGACCTCACGGATGGTCCGGCGCTGCGCAAGGGACTTCTTGGCCACCTTCGCGGCCTCCTCGTACCCGAGGTACTTGTTCAGCGGGGTGACCACCGAGGGGGAGGACTCGGCGTACTCGCGGGCGCGCTCGGCGTTGGCGGTGATCCCGTCGACCGTGCGGTCGGCGAGCAGGCGCGCGGCGTTGGCGAGCAGGCGTACGGACTCCAGCAGGTTCTTCGCCATCACCGGGAGCATCACGTTCAGCTCGAAGTTGCCCGCCGCGCCGGCCGTCGCGACCGTCAGGTCGTTCCCGGCGACCTGGGCGGCGACCATCAGCACGGCCTCCGGGATCACCGGGTTGACCTTGCCCGGCATGATCGAGGAGCCGGGCTGGAGGTCGGGCAGGTTGATCTCGGCGAGGCCGGTGCGCGGCCCGGAGGCCATCCAGCGCAGGTCGTTGGAGATCTTCGTCAGCGAGCCGGCGATCGTGCGCAGCTGTCCGCTGGTCTCCACCAGGCCGTCGCGCGCGCCCTGGGCCTCGAAGTGGTCGCGGGCCTCGGTCAGCGGCAGCCCGGTGGTGCGGGCCACCTCGGCGATCACGGCGGCGGAGAAGCCGGGCGGGGTGTTGATGCCGGTGCCCACGGCGGTGCCCCCGAGGGGGAGTTCGGCGAGCCGGGGGAGCGAGGCGCGCAGCCGCTCGGCGCCGTACCGCACCTGGGCCGCGTAGCCGCCGAACTCCTGGCCCAGGGTGACGGGCGTGGCGTCCATCAGGTGCGTACGGCCCGACTTGACGACCTCCGCGAACTCGGCCGACTTGCGCTCCAGGGCGGCGGCCAGGTGCTCCAGGGCGGGCACCAGGTCGCCGGTGACGGCGGCGGTCGCGGCGACGTGGATGGAGGAGGGGAAGACGTCGTTGGAGCTCTGCGAGGCGTTGACGTGGTCGTTGGGGTGCACCTCGCGGCCCAGCCGCTCGGTGGCCAGGGTGGCGATCACCTCGTTGGCGTTCATGTTGGAGGAGGTGCCCGAGCCGGTCTGGAAGACGTCGACGGGGAAGTGGTCGTCCCAGCGGCCTTCGGCGACCTCGCCGGCCGCCTCCCTGACCGCGTCCGCGAGGTCCGCGTCGAGCACCCCGAGCTCCGCGTTGACCGTGGCCGCGGCGGCCTTGATCCGGGCCAGTGCCTCGATGTGGGCGCGCTCCAGGCGCTGCCCGCTGATCGGGAAGTTCTCCACCGCCCGCTGGGTCTGGGCCCGCCACTTGGCGTCGGCGGGGACGCGCACCTCGCCCATGGAGTCGTGCTCGACCCGGTACTCACTCGTGTCAGTCATCGTCTTCGGACCTCCTGAAAAAGTTGAGCACTTGTCTTGTTCTGCCTATTCCCAAAGCCTCGTACCGGCCAGTAAAAACCGTGGGTAACCCCACTTCCAGGAGGCGCAATGGAGCGCACCAGGCACAGACTCCGTCGTACGCTGGCCGGCTTCGCCGCCACCGCCGCCGCCCTCGGCGGGCTCACCGCCGTCACCCCCGCGGCCCGGGCCGCCGCGCCCGCACCGGCCGCGGCCACCGCCCTGTCGCCCGAGCTCGAGGCGATCCGCGCCGCCGAGGCCACCAAGCTGTACGGCGACCCCGCCGTGCGCCCGATGGCCGACCGCAAGACCGGCCTCATCTCCCTGGGCGACAGCGAGATATCCGGCGAGGGAGTCGGCACGTACGAGTCGCCGACCAACGGCCCGACCAACTGGTGCCACCGCTCGCCCGACTCCGCCATCCACCGCACCGGCATCCCCGCGGACCTCACCTTCAACGTCGCCTGCTCCGGCGCGTACACCGGGAACATCAGGATCGGCGGCTCCAAGCAGTACGCCGACGAACTGGTGCAGAGCGACAGCCTCGCCATCAAGGCCCGCAACACCCGCATCAAGATGGTGCTGCTGGTCGCCGGGGCCAACGACGACCTCCAGTTCGGCCCGGTCATGACCGACTGCGTCACCCGCTACCTCACCCTCCAGGGCCCCTGCGAGCCCAAGTACGCGGGCGGCTGGCAGGCCCGCGTCGACGCCCTGGTGCCCAAGGTCGAGCAGACCGTGCGCGACCTGCGGACCGTGATGAGCGACGCCGGGTACGCCAACGGCGACTACAAGCTGGTGCTGATGGGCTACCCGAGCCCGATCGGCCCCGACTTCAAGGACAACCCGTCCTTCCCCGGCAAGCTCGCCTGCGGCGGCCTTGGCTACGACTCCGACACCGTGTGGGGCCGCAACACCGCGGTGCCCGCCTTCGAGCGCGGCATGCGCAAGGCCGCCCAGGAGACCGGCGCCGCCTACCTGGACAACTCCCGGCTCTTCCACGGCCACGAGGTCTGCATGGAGGACACCTGGGCGCGCGGCCTGTACATCGACCTGTCCAAGCCCGGCACACCGGACGAGAACTCGGTGCGCCAGTCCTTCCACCCCAACGCCCGCGGCCACGCCGCCTTCGCCTCCTGCCTGACCCAGCTGTACGACTCGGGGCTGGGGGAGGCCGGTTGCGCGGACGTCAACTCCTCCGGCACGCCCACGCTGTTCCCGCTCGCCTGGGACGACGCCTACCGCCCGCTCACCAACGCGGCCACCGGCACCTGCGTCGACGTCTCCGCGGCCACCTCCGCCAACGGCACCGCGGTGCTCGGCTGGGACTGCCACGGCGGGCGCAACCAGGGCTGGTGGTACGACTCCGCCCGCAGGACGCTGCACACCCAGCTGACCCAGGACCGCTGCCTGGACGTGCCCGGCGCCAAGTACCAGGCGGGCGCCGCGCTGATCGTGTGGAACTGCTCGGGCGCCGCCAACCAGCGGTTCCTGCGCCAGGACGGCACCCTGCGCCCGGCCGCCGCCACCGGCCTGTGCGCCACCCTGGCCGCGGCCAAGGACCCGCTGCGCCTCCAGCCCTGCGACGGCTCCGCCCGGCAGCGCTTCGCGTAGCGGGCCCGTCCACCGCGTCACCGCACGTCACGCACCCGAAAGGCCGCGCCCGGACTGCCGTCCGGTGCGCGGCCGCCTAGCTTCGGCGGTATGCAGATACCCGCACTCGCGCTGGCCGCCGCGGCGCTCTCCGCCGCCCTCCTCCCCACGGGCCCGGCCACGCCCGCCGCCTCGCTCGCGGCGCCGCCCGCGGCCCCCTCCGCCGCCGTCGCCCCCACCGCCGCCGACCAGGCCGCGGTGCGCGCGTACTGGACCCCGCGGCGGATGCGCGAGGCCGTCGAGGAGAGCGGGGGGCCGCTCTTCGAGGGGACGCCCGACGGGCGGCCCTGGCGCGGCGACCCGGGCGCGGTGCGGGGGATCGGGCGGCTGTTCATGGTGCTGCCCGACGACCGCAAGGCCACCTGCACCGCCGCCGTGGTCAGCGCCCCCAGCAAGGACGTCGTCGCCACCGCCGGCCACTGCGTGCACCTGAAGGCGGTCGGCGGCTTCATGAAGGCCCTGATGTTCGTCCCCGGCTTCGAGGACGGCAGGGCGCCCTACGGGCAGTACCCGGCCACCGCGGTGGGCATCGCCCCCGAGTGGGCCGCGCGCGAGGACCACGGGGCCGACTACGCGTTCCTGGGCCTGGCCGGGGACGAGCGGGGGCGGCACGTGCAGGACGTGGTCGGCGGGCGCCCGGCCGCCTTCGGCCCCGTACCGGGCCCCAAGACCGCGCTCGGCTACCCGTTCGCGCCCCCGTACGACGGCCGCACCCTGCAGTTCTGCGCGGGCGCCACCACCGCGGTGGCCGACCCGCGGATGCCCGGCGGCGAGCAGCTGCGGCCCTGCCGGATGACCAACGGCGCCAGCGGCGGCCCCTGGTACGCGCAGACCGCGTCCGGCGCGACCGTCCAGGCCGGGGTGACCAGCTCCCGGCCCGGGACGGCCGACTACGCGGACGCGGCCTGGGGCGCGATGTTCGACGGGCGGGCCCGCCGGCTGTACGACTACGTGGCGAAGACGCCGACCGTGAAGGCGAAGAAGAGCCCGATCAGCACCGGCCAGTAGAGGATCGTGGGCAGCAGGTTGTCCCGCCACTCCAGGGCGGGGATCTTCGCCTCGGAGCCGATGATGATGGCGTTGGCGAAGATGCCCATGATCACGATGTACTGGGAGATCGCGAAGAACTCCATGTAGGTGAGCGAGGTGTCGCCCGCGATCTCCCGGATCTGCGTCTGGTCCACCACCACCACGAGCAGCAGCGACACCGCGAACGAGATGGCCGTCCAGGTGGAGAAGCCGAACCGGGGGTTGCGGCGGTCGTCCTTGGTGTACACGAAGAGCGCCAGGAACATGATGGCCGAGATGAAGAACGACTGGAGCAGCTTGCCGGTCAGCGGCCCCGCGTAGCTGCGCGCGATGCCGACGTTGAAGTAGAGCTCGGGCGCCGAGAGGAACTTCCCGGTGTACGGCGTGACGCCGTACGTCATCGTGTAGTCGTGCTCCCCGTAGCTGTACCCGGTGTAGTACGGGGACCAGCCGGTGGAGACGATGTCCTGGTCCAGGCCCAGGGTGTCGTACCGCCAGGGCGGGTACGACGCGAAGTCCGGCACCAGCACCTCGTTCTCGAAGGCGCTCACCGTCCACATCCGCAGCCAGATGTTCTGCTTGTCCAGCGGGTACTTGGCGTAGCTGAAGTGCTGACGGAGCGTCAGGTTGAAGTGCCAGCCGCGCAGTTCCTGGCCCTCGGTGGTCTTCGTCTTGTAGACCTCGGTCATCTCGTAGCCGTCGGGTGCCTCCGGGAAGGTCACGCCCTTGCTGGTCTCCGGGACCCCCGGCTCGTACCGCTGCCAGACGTACCCGTTGACCTCCACCTCCTGCGGGTCGGAGAACTTCGCGCCCTGGATGAACAGCCCGGTCGGCAGCTGCCGCAGCTTCACCCCCGGCAGCTTCTTGTCCAGGTACTTCTGCGTCTGGCCCTGGCTGGTCAGCGGCGTGCCCACCATGGTGTCCAGGACCTTGTCCTTGGCGACGACCTGCCAGACGGCCACCGTGCCCACGCAGAAGACCACCGTCGCGGCCACCGCCATCAGCGCGCAGCGCCGCGCGGTGCGCAGGAAGGGCCGCAGCACCGCGGCCGACAGGAAGAGCGCGAACAGCACCGCGCTGACCACCAGCGGCGGCCAGCCGCTGCGCTGGGTGTGGCCGTGGTGGACGCTGCCGTCGGCGTAGTAGCGCACCGCGAAGACCGTCGTGGCGAGCGCGGAGAGGACGAGCAGGACCAGGTTCGCCCGCTCCCAGTTGCGCGCCCAGCGGGGCTGCGGACCGGCGGGACCGCGGTGCCCGGCGCCGCCCCCGCCCCCGTCACCGCCGGGCGGCCCGGGCGGCTCGGCGGGCGTCTCGACGGGCGGCTCGGGCGGCCTCAGGGCCTCCGGGGTCACGGGCGGCGGGGGAGTCGGCTCGGGCTGGGTCATCGGCCGATCACTCCGCCAGGCGGCCGGTCAGGTCCCGCGCCTCGCACTCCGCGAGCCCCCGCACGTCCAGCGCGACCAGCTGCTCCAGGGTGAGGCCGGTCAGCGCGTCCAGGCCCTCGCAGGCCGCGCGCCCCACCGGTCCGCCCGCCGGCGCGGGCGTGCCGGTCGGCTCGAACCGCCCGGCGGGCGGCGGCGGTACGGGGGAGGGCGAGGCCGACGACGGCCGCGGGAGACCGGGCACCGGCGCGTCGGCGGGCGCCGCGGCCGGGGGCTGGGCGGCCGGGGGCTGGGCGGGCGCCTGCGGCTGGACCGGGAACCACGGGTTCATCGCGGCGGGCGTCGCGGCCGGGCTCTGCGCCGGGGTGGCGGCCGGGGGCGCGTCCTTCTCGGTGGCCGACGGGGACGCGGAGGGGGAGGCGCTGGGGGAGGTGGTGGGCGAGGCGGACGGCTGCTTGGTCCACTCCTTCGGCCACTCGAACCTGGGCAGCGGGAACGGAAGGAACTGCTGCGCGATGCTGAAGCCGAGGCCGAAGAAGATGTCGGCGGCCAGGAACGACAGGTGCACCATCGTGGTGGCCGCGGTGTACATGAACTTCGCGATGTCCTGCTTCCGGCCCGCCTCCACCAGGTCCCGGTTGTCCGCCTTCAGCAGGGCGACCGTGGTGCCGATGTCCCGCCCGGCCGCCTTCGCCCGGGCCAGCGAGCCGCCGGGGATGATCGCGAGCAGGTTGTCCAGGCTGGCGTCGGCCTCCACGCGCGCCTTCTCCAGGCGCCCGCCGTCGTCCTCCCCGCCGACCACCATGGCCGCGAGCTCGGCGGTCTGCCCGGCGGCCCCGCCGAACTTGCCGACGTAGCGGAACCCGGAGGCCATCCGCTCGCGGTTGCGGAAGGGGTCGTCCTTCATGGTCAGCGGCTTGGACGGCGAGGTGCTGGGGGAGGGGGAGGTGCTCGGCGACGGGCTGGTGCTGGTGCCCGCCGGCGGTACCGGCTCGGGCGCCGGGCCCCACGGCCAGCCGGGCGCCGGTGACGGGGAGGAGGGCGCGGAGGAAGGGGGTGGCGAGGGGTCCTTGCCGGCGGCCGCCGCCACCGGCCCGAAGGCGAGCGCGCCGCACAGGGCGGTGCTGACTGCGGCGACGAGCGCCTTCTTCCTGAGCATGGCCCGGGTTCCTTCCGTACGGCGGCACGTGGAACCCACCCTCGGACACGCGAACACCCTCCGCAATCGCTGGACTGCGGAGGGTGAGCGAATGGGGGAGCGGCCGTGATCAGGCCAGGCCGGGGCCCCGCACCGGGATGTGAGTGAACGTCGGCTCCGGCGCCGGGTCCTGGAAGAAGTCGTTGCCCTTGTCGTCGACGACGACGAAGGCGGGGAAGTCCTCGACCTCGATCTTCCAGACCGCCTCCATGCCGAGCTCCTCGTACTCGACGACCTCGACCTTCTTGATGCAGTCCTGCGCCAGGCGGGCCGCGGGGCCGCCGATCGAGCCCAGGTAGAAGCCGCCGTGGCCGGCGCACGCGTCGGTGACCTGCTTCGAGCGGTTGCCCTTGGCCAGCATCACCTTCGAGCCGCCGGCCGCCTGGAACTGCTCGACGTAGGAGTCCATGCGCCCCGCCGTGGTCGGGCCGAAGGAGCCGGAGGCGTAGCCCTCGGGGGTCTTGGCCGGACCGGCGTAGTAGACCGGGTGGTCCTTGAGGTACTGCGGCATCTCCTCGCCCGCGTCCAGCCGCTCCTTGATCTTGGCGTGCGCGATGTCGCGCGCCACGACCAGCGGGCCGGACAGCGAGAGCCGGGTCTTCACCGGGTGCTTGGTGAGCTCGGCCAGGATGTCGTCCATCGGCTGGTTGAGGTCGATCCGCACGACCTCGCCCGCGTCCAGGTGCGTGTCCTCGGTCTCCGGCAGGAAGCGCGCCGGGTCGGTCTCCAGCTGCTCCAGGAAGACGCCCTCCGCGGTGATCTTCGCGACGGCCTGGCGGTCGGCCGAGCAGGAGACGGCGATGGCGACGGGCAGCGAGGCGCCGTGCCGGGGCAGCCGCACCACGCGCACGTCGTGGCAGAAGTACTTGCCGCCGAACTGCGCGCCGATGCCGATCCGCTGGGTGAGCTCGAAGACCTTCTGCTCCAGGTCCTGGTCGCGGAAGCCGTGGCCGGTCTCGGCGGAGCCCTCGGTGGGCAGCTCGTCCAGGTAGTGCGCGGAGGCGTACTTCGCGGTCTTCAGCGCGAACTCCGCGGAGGTGCCGCCGACGACGATCGCCAGGTGGTACGGCGGGCAGGCCGCGGTGCCCAGCGAGCGGATCTTCTCCTCCAGGAACTTCATCATGGAGGCCTCGTTCAGGACGGCCTTGGTCTCCTGGTAGAGGAAGGACTTGTTGGCCGAGCCGCCGCCCTTGGCCATGAAGAGGAACTTGTAGGCGCCGCCGTCGGTCGCGTACAGCTCGATCTGCGCGGGCAGGTTCGAGCCGGTGTTCTTCTCCTCCCACATGGTCACCGGGGCCATCTGGGAGTAGCGCAGGTTCAGCCTGGTGTACGCGTCGTAGACGCCCCGGCTCAGGGCCTCCTCGTCGCCGCCGCTGGTCAGCACGTTCTGCCCGCGCTTGCCCATGACGATCGCGGTGCCGGTGTCCTGGCACATGGGGAGCACGCCGGCGGCCGCGATGTTCGCGTTCTTCAGCAGGTCCAGCGCGACGAACTTGTCGTTGCCCGAGGCCTCCGGGTCGTCCACGATCCGGCGCAGCTGCGCCAGGTGCGCCGGGCGCAGGTAGTGCTGGATGTCGTGGATCGCCTCGGCGGCCAGCGCCCGCAGCGCCTCCGGCTCGACCTTGAGGAACGTACGGCCGTCGGCCTCGAAGGTGGAGACTCCCTCGGAGGTCACCAGGCGGTAGGGCGTGGTGTCCTCTCCCAGCGGCAGCAGGTCGGAGTACGCGAACTCTGGCATCAGTACGGCCATTCCTCACTCGGCGGACAGCGGCGCGGCCTCCGTCGGCAGCGCGCCCTCCAGCGTATGACGCCCGCGGCGGACCGCCCCGGTGAGGTAAGGCTCAGTTGACGCCACGCCCGCCGGGGACCACACCTAGTCGCGATCTATCGCGTTTCGCTAGGCTGGGAGGGTGGACCTCGAGAAGCACCCCCAGCAGCCGCAGCCGCCCGCCCCCGCGGACCGGAAGGGCTTCGCCGACCCCGCCGACACCATGCGGGCCTCGGACGCCGACCGGGACCGCGTCGCCGACATCCTCAGGGACGCCCTCGCCGAGGGGCGCCTCGACGCCGAGGAGCACGCCGAGCGCATCGACGGCGTGTACCGCGCCAAGACCCTCGGCGAGCTCGAACCGCTCGTACGGGACCTCCCGGCGGCCGGCTCCGCGCCCCGCCCGGCCCGGGCGTACGACCCCGCCGGGGAGCCCGGGTCCGGCCCGGGCGAGAACCTGGTCGCGGTCTTCTCCAGCTCCACCCGGCGCGGGCGGTGGCGGGTCGGGCAGCGCACCGGCGCCTTCGCGCTGTTCGGCAGCGTCGAGATCGACCTCACCGAGGCGATCTTCGCCCAGCGCGTCACCACCATCAATGCAACGTCGATCTTCGGGAACGTCGAGGTGCGGGTCCCCGAGAACATCTCGCTGCGCGGCAGCGGCAGCGGCGTCTTCGGCAATTTCGAGGTCGTCACGGCCGAGGCGGCCGATCCGGAGGCCCCCGTCGTCGTCGTGAACGGATATTCGGTCTTCGGGAACATCGAGGCGAAGCCGAAGCGCGGCAAGCGCATCGCCGACCTCCACGACCGCCTGCGCAAACACCTGCCGCACTGACCCCCGGGAGCCGGTCGACCGATGCTTTTCGGCCGATGGCGCATCGCGCGGAATTCCGCCCCTCGGACCCCTGTGCCACTCAGTGCATAGGCGCGCGTACAGCGGGTAGGGACTGCTGCATCGTCTCTCGCTCGCGAAGCCGTCGTCAGGAGTAGACCGTGCTGCAACTGCCGCATCAGCCCCTCCAGGTCGCCGCTGTTCCGACCCAGCGAATTCCCGCTCGGGAAGACCAGGCCGGACCCTGGCACACGGAGGCTGTGTGCCGCCGGGACGAGGCCGGGCTGTTCTTCGCCCCCTCCAAGGAGCCGACGGCCGCCCGGCTGTCGCGCGAGGAGGCCGCCAAACGGGTCTGCGCGAGGTGTCCGGTGATGGTCGAGTGCCGGGAGCACGCGCTGCTCCAGCCCGAGCCCTACGGGGTCTGGGGCGGGCTCACCGCCGCCGAGCGCCGTGTGGTCCTCGCCCGGCGCAGGCGCCGCGAGGTCGAGCTGCGCAAGGCCGCCGCGGACCGCGTCGCGGCCGCCGGATAGGGCCGTACGCTCCGTACCGTCGTCGCGGGCCGGTCCTCCCGGTCCGTACGGGAAGGGGCGCCCCCACCGCACATGGGGGCGCCCCTCTTCGTACCGCGCGTGCCGGTCGGCCGCCGGGCGGCTACTTGGCCCGGTCGAAGTCGATCTGGCTGTACGCGCGCAGCTTGGACAGCCGGTGCGTGGAGTCGATCTGGCGGATCGTGCCGGACTTGGACCGCATCACCAGGGACGAGGTGGTCGCCGTCTCGGCGCGGTAGCGCACTCCGCGCAGCAGCTCGCCGTCGGTGATGCCGGTGGCCACGAAGAACACGTTCTCGCCGGAGACCAGGTCGTTGGTCGACAGGACCCGGTCCAGGTCGTGTCCGGCGTCCAGCGCCCGCTGGCGCTCCTCGTCGTCCTTGGGCCACAGCTTGCCCTGGATCACGCCGCCCAGGCACTTGATGGCACAGGCCGAGATGATGCCCTCGGGGGTGCCGCCGACGCCCATCAGCAGGTCGACGCCGGTGCCCTCGCGCACGGCCATGATCGAGCCGGCCACGTCGCCGTCCGAGATGAACTTGATGCGCGCCCCGGTCTCGCGGATCTCCTTGATGATGCCCTCGTGGCGGGGGCGGTCCAGGATGACCACGGTGACGTCCTCGGGCGAGGAGTTCTTGGCCTTGGCGACCCGGCGGATGTTCACCGACGGCGGGGCCGTGATGTCCACGTAGTCGGCCGCCTCGGGGCCGGTGACCAGCTTGTCCATGTAGAAGACCGCGGACGGGTCGAACATGGTGCCGCGGTCGGCGGCGGCGAGCACCGCGATGGCGTTGGGCATGCCCTTGGCGGTCAGGGTGGTGCCGTCGATCGGGTCCACGGCGATGTCGCACTCGGCGCCGGTCCCGTCGCCGATGCGCTCCCCGTTGAACAGCATCGGGGCTTCGTCCTTCTCGCCCTCGCCGATGACGACGACGCCGTTCATCGAGACGGTGCTGACCAGGGTCCGCATGGCGCGCACGGCGGCGCCGTCGGCGCCGTTCTTGTCGCTGCGGCCGACCCAGCGGCCGGCGGCCATGGCCGCCGCCTCCGTGACGCGGACGAGTTCCAGGGCGAGGTTGCGGTCGGGGGCCTCGGGGGAGACCTCGAGCTCGGACGGCAGGTGATGCTCGGTCATCGGGGCGCACCTTTCTGTACGGCGACGGCCGGAAAGAAGAGAGGGTGCTGCGACTCTATCGGTACGTCGACATATTGAGCAGGGGGCCCCACGTATGAGCACCCGCTTTGGCAGGTCCCTGACGATATGGCCGGACGGGTGGGGGTCCCGGCGGAACCCCCTGTCCATGATGCGAACATGGGTCCGTGGCAGGTATGCGAGGCAAGCAGACGGTACGGGGGATGATCCAGTCGCTGGCGGTCATCCTGATCGCCGCGGGTGTGATGTATCTCTTCATCCCGCACGACGAGTCCAAGGATCCGGTCAAGCGCGTGGACTACCGGGTCGAACTCCTGACGGCGCAGCGCGCCGCGCCCTACCCGGTGGTGGCGCCGCACGGGCTGTCCCAGGACTGGAAGCCGACCTCGGTGCGCTACCGGGGCGACCAGGACAACGCCTGGCACCTGGCGTTCCTTGACCCGGACGAGCAGTACGTCGCGATCGAGCAGTCGACGTCGGCCAAGGCCGACGAGTTCGCCGGGCGGGTCAGCCAGGACGCCAAGAACACGGGCAAGACGCAGCAGGTGGGCGGCGAGACCTGGCAGCGCTGGGACGGCCCCAAGTACCGCGCCCTGGTGCGCACGGACAAGGGCGCGACCACCGTCGTGACGGGCACCGCCTCGTACGAGCGCCTCGGGGAGATGGCGCAGGCGCTGCGCTCGCAGGGCCCGACCGCGTCGGCCGCCCCGAAGCAGGCCTGACCCCGCCCGTACGGAGAGGGAACGCCGAGAGGCCCCGGACACCAGGTGGTGTCCGGGGCCTCTCGCGTGCGCGTCGGATGTCTCAGCCGTGCGAGCCGTCCCAGCCTTGCGAGTCGTCCCAGCCGTCTCAGACGGTGGTGATGACGTCCTCGTAGGCGAGGCGCGGGGAGCGCGGGAACCAGGCGTTCTCGCCCGGCTTGCCGATGTTGACGACCATCAGCGGGGTGTGGTCGTCGTCCAGGAACTCCTTCTGGACGCCGGCGAAGTCGAAGCCGGTCATCGGGCCCGCGGCCAGGCCGGCGGCCCGGATGCCGATGAGGAAGTACGCGGCCTGCAGGGTGGCGTTCATGCCGGCGGCCTGCTCGCGGACCGGGCGCTCCGAGAAGAAGGCGTCCTTGGCGGCGGGGAAGTGCGGGAAGAGCGCCGGGAGCTCCTCGTGGAACTCGTTGTCCGCGGAGAGGATCGCGACCAGCGGGGCGGCCTCGGTCTTCGGCTGGTTGCCCTCGGCCATGTGCTTCACCAGGCGCTGACGGGCCTCGGCGGAGCGGACCAGCGTGATGCGCAGCGGCGACTGGTTGAAGGCGGTCGGGCCGAACTTGACCAGGTCGTAGATCGCCTGGACCTGCTCCTCGGTCACCGGCTCGTCGGAGAAGGTGTTGGCGGTGCGGGCCTCGCGGAACAGGAGGTCCTGGGCGGCGGGGTCAAGAACGAGGGACATCTACGTACCTTCCAGGCTTTATGTGGGTCGCCGGTGCGGATCTGGCGACGTCGTCACCGTACGACATAGATAGATTAAGTTTCAACTAAAGGGGTCCGCGGGTGACCGGCCTCACAGGAGGCGCCGTGGTCACCGGGACCCCGCGGGCCGCCGTGCGCCACGGCGGTCCGGGTAGCGCAACACCGTCCCGCGGCGTCTTCTTCCTGGTCCCGGCAATGATCTGGTCAACAGAGACGGAGGGCGGGGTTCCGGACCGAAGCCCGGAACCCCGCCCTCCGGTCACGCCCTCGGGTCAGGCTCTCGGGAGGCAGGAGGAAGCAGGAGGAGCCAGGAGGGCCTACTCGTCCGCCTCGTCCTCCGCGTCCCCCTCCGCCAGCGCCGCGTCCAGGCGGGCCCGCGCCCCGTCCAGCCACCGCCGGCACACCTTCGCCAGCTCCTCGCCCCGCTCCCACAGCGCCAGCGACTCCTCCAGGGTGGTCCCGCCGGCCTCCAGCCGGCGCACCACCTCGATCAGCTCGTCGCGCGCCTGCTCGTACCCGAGGGTCCCCATCGCGCCCGACCCGCCGTCGTCGCCCTTGCCAGCCATCTCACTCACTCTCTTCGCGCTCACTCGACCCGACACCCGCTCCACCCAGGACCCGGGACCTCAGTCCCCGGTCCCCGACACCCGCACCCCGAACTCGCCCTCGGCCACCCGCGCCCGCAGCTCCTCGCCCTCGTCCACCTCGCCGGGCGCGCGCACCACGGCGCCGTCCCGGCGCTGGAGCACCGCGTACCCGCGCTCCAGGGTGGCCTTCGGCGACAGCGCCACCACCCGGGCCCGGGTGTGCGACAGCTCCGAGTCGGCCCGGTCCAGCAGATGGCCCAGGACCCGGCGGCCGCGCGCCACCAGGGCGTCCACCTCGGCCCCGCGCTCGTCGACCATCCGCCCCGGGTGCTCCATCACCGGACGGCCCAGCGCGTGCGCCAGGCCCCGCTCCTCGCGGTCGAGCAGCCCGCGCACCGTGCGCAGCGCCCGGTCCCGCAGCCCCTGCACCCGGTCCAGCTCCTCGCCCACGTCCGGCACGACCTTCTTGGCGGCGTCGGTCGGGGTGGAGGCCCGCAGGTCGGCGACCAGGTCCAGCAGCGGGGAGTCCGGCTCGTGCCCGATCGCGGACACCACGGGCGTACGGCAGTCGGCCACGGCCCGCACCAGCTGCTCGTCGGAGAACGGCAGCAGGTCCTCCACGCTGCCGCCGCCGCGCGCGACGACGATCACGTCGACCCCGGGCATCGCGTCGAGCTCCCGGACCGCCTGGACCACCTGCGGCACCGCGTGGACGCCCTGCACGGCGACGTTGCGCACCTCGAAGCGGACGGCGGGCCAGCGGCGCCTGGCGTTCTCCAGCACGTCCCGCTCGGCCGCCGAGGCGCGCCCGCAGACCAGCCCGATCAGCTGCGGCAGGAACGGCAGCGGCTTCTTGCGGTCCAGGGCGAACAGGCCCTCGGCGCCCAGCGTGCGCTTGAGCTGCTCCAGCCGGGCGAGCAGCTCGCCGATGCCGACGGGCTTGATCTCGGCGGCCCGCAGCGACAGCTGGCCGCGCGGCGCGTACCACTCGGGCTTGGCGTGCACGACGACGCGCGCGCCCTCGGACACCACGTCGGCCACGGCGTCGAACACCTGGCGGTAGCAGGTGACGCTCACCGAGATGTCGTACGAGGGGTCGCGCAGGGTCAGGAAGACCACCCCGGCCCCGGGGCGCCGGGACAGCTGGGTGATCTGCCCCTCCACCCACACGGCCCCGAGCCGGTCGATCCAGCCGCCGATGAGCCGGGACACCTCACCGACGGGCAGCGGGGCTTCCGCGGAC
Organism: Streptomyces sp. NPDC001941; assembly: GCF_040296945.1. Taxonomy (NCBI): domain Bacteria; kingdom Bacillati; phylum Actinomycetota; class Actinomycetes; order Kitasatosporales; family Streptomycetaceae; genus Streptomyces; species Streptomyces sp. NPDC001941. The sequence continues at coordinate 22,809 of NZ_JBEOYE010000005.1, forward strand.
GTGTTCAGAGCCATGCGAAGACCCTAGCGACCCGCACCGACAGCGGGCCCCGGCACGCGGCCCCGACAGCGGGACCCGGCACGCGGCCCCGGTCAGGCGCGTCCGGCGGTCCGCCGCGTCCCCTGCACCGCGAGCACCACCAGCCCCACCACCAGCCACACGCCGCCCACCACCTGCGCCGCGCCGGACGCCTTCGCCATCACCGCGACCAGGACCGCCGCGCCGACCACCGGGAGCAGCACGTGCGCCACCCAGCGGACCGGGCCCTCCCTGCGCCGTACCGCGTACCAGCCCACCACGCTCGCGTGCAGCAGCACGAAGGCCGTCAGGGCACCGATGTCGACCACCGACACCAGGTGGTCCATCCCGTCGTCCCTGCGGGCCGCCCAGACCGCCGCCACCAGGGTCACCACGGCCGCCAGCAGGATCGCCACCCGGGGCGTGCCCGAGTCCGTACGGGACAGCAGCTTCGGCAGCCTGCGCTCGCGCGCCATCGCGAACAGCAGCCGCCCGGCCGCCGCCTGCCCCGCCAGCGCCGCGAACGCCGCGCCGATCGCCTTGCTCACCGCCACCAGGTCGTGCAGCCACGACCCCACCGACGCCTCCACCGCGTCGTAGAACGCCGAGCCCTGCTTGCCCGGCTGGGCGGCCAGCTCCGCCGAGGAGACCGGCTCGAGCAGCGCCACCAGGTACGTCTGCGCCACGAACAGCGTCCCCGCGAGCACCAGGCAGAAGACCACCGCCCGCGCCACCTTCGCCGAACCGCCCGTGACCTCCTCGGCGAACGACGCGATCGCGTCGAAGCCCAGGTACGACAGCACGGCCACCGACACCGCGCCCAGCACCGCCGCCATCGAGAAGCCGGCGTCCCCGGTGAGCGGCGACAGCCAGTCCCGCCTGGCCCCGTCCCGTACGAGCACGACCAGCGCCGACACCACGAAGACCAGCAGCACGGCGATCTCCATCGCCAGCACCGCGAAGCCCACCCGGGCCGCCGCCCGTACGCCCCACAGGTTGAGCAGCGTGGTCAGCACCACCGCCAGCGCCGTCCACACCCAGCGGGACACCGACGGCACCAGCGCGTTCATCGCGATCCCCGCGAAGAGGTACGCCACCGCCGGGATCAGCAGGTAGTCCAGCATCGCCATCCAGCCCGCGACGAAGCCCGGCCCCTCGCCCAGGCCCTTGCGCGCGTACGCGAACACCGACCCGGCCTGCGGGGCGACCCGCACCATCTGCGCGTAGCTGAATGCGGTGAACGCCATCGCCACCGTGGCCACCGCGTAGACCAGCGCCACCGCGCCGTGCGACTTCGCGTCCAGCGTGCCGAAGACGCCGACCGGCGCCATCGGCGCGATGAACAGCAGCCCGTAGACCACCAGGTCACGGAAACCGAGCGTGCGCCGCAGCCCGTCCGCCGCCTCCTCCCGGCCGCCCCGGTCCCTCGTGCCCCGCGCGCCACCGGCCGCGCCCGTGCCCTCCGTCGTGCCCTTGGTCATGCGCCCAGTCTCGGCGGGACACCCGCCCTCCGCCTGTTCTGGGCGGCCTTACGATGGGGACCATGACTTCCTCCGCTCGCCGCCGTGTCCTGCTCGCCGCTCCCCGTGGCTACTGCGCGGGCGTGGACCGCGCCGTGATCGCCGTGGAGAAGGCCCTGGAGCAGTACGGGGCGCCGATCTACGTGCGGCACGAGATCGTCCACAACAAGTACGTCGTGCAGACCCTGGAGAAGAAGGGCGCGATCTTCGTCGAGCGGACGGCGGAGGTCCCCGAGGGCTCGATCGTGATGTTCTCGGCGCACGGCGTCGCGCCGGTCGTCCACGACGAGGCCGCGCGGGGCAAGCTGGCGACCATCGACGCCACCTGCCCGCTGGTCACCAAGGTGCACAAGGAAGCCGTCCGCTTCGCGAACGAGGACTTCGACATCCTGCTGATCGGCCACGAGGGCCACGAGGAGGTCATCGGCACCTCCGGCGAGGCCCCCGACCACATCCAGCTGGTCGACGGCCCCGGCGACGTGGCCAAGGTCGAGGTCCGCGACCCCTCCAGGGTCGTCTGGCTCTCCCAGACCACGCTCTCCGTCGACGAGACGATGGAGACGGTCGACGCGCTCAAGGAGAAGTTCCCGCAGCTCATCTCGCCGCCCAGCGACGACATCTGCTACGCCACGCAGAACCGCCAGCTGGCCGTGAAGCAGATGGGCGCCGAGGCGGACCTGGTCATCGTGGTCGGCTCGCGCAACTCCTCCAACTCCGTCCGCCTGGTCGAGGTCGCCAAGCAGGCCGGCGCCCGCGCCGCGTACCTGGTGGACTTCGCCGCCGAGATCGACGAGGCCTGGCTCCAGGGCGTCACCACGGTCGGCGTCACCTCCGGCGCCTCGGTGCCCGAGGTGCTGGTCGAGGAGGTCCTGGAGTACCTGACCGGGCACGGCTACGAGGACGTCGAGATCGTGAAGGCGGCCGAGGAGTCGATCACCTTCTCGCTCCCCAAGGAGCTGCGCCGCGACCTGCGCGCCGAGGCGAAGGCGCTCGCCGAGGGCTGACGGGACGGCCGCCGGGGGCTGACGGGCGGCGCGTGGGGGCTGACGGGGGGCGCCGTCGTGCTGAGGGGCCGCCGGTGGGTCGCCGTACACCGGTGGGCCGCCGGTCCGATACGCCGGTGGGCCGCCGGTACGCCTGTGCGGCACCGCCCCGCGCCGTACGGTGGATGCCATGAACCTGAACGTGTTCGGAGTGGACATCGGCGGCTCGGGGATCAAGGGCGCCCCCGTGGACCTGGAGCGCGGCGACCTGGCGGAGCCGCGCCACAAGGTGCTCACCCCGCAGCCGGCCACGCCCGACGACGTCGCGGACAGCGTCGCCGAGGTCGTGCGCAACTTCGGCTGGTCCGGCCCGGTGGGCGTGACGTTCCCCGGCGTGGTCACGCACAACACCGTCCGCACCGCCGCGAACGTCGCCAAGGACTGGGTGGGCGTCGACGCCTCCGCCCTGCTCGGCGAGCGGCTGGGCGGGATGCCGGTGACGGTGCTCAACGACGCGGACGCGGCCGGCGTGGCCGAGATGTCGTTCGGCGCGGGCCGGGGCCGCAAGGGCACGGTCGTCCTGCTGACCTTCGGTACGGGCATCGGCAGCGCGGTCTTCATCGACGGCCGCCTGGTGCCCAACACCGAGCTGGGCCACCTGGAGCTGAACGGCCACGAGGCGGAGAAGCGCGCCTCCACGAAGGCCAAGGACGACGAGGACCTGAGCTGGCCGCACTGGGCCCGCCGGGTGCAGAAGTACCTGGCGCACGTGGAGATGCTGCTGTCGCCCGAGCTGTTCATCATCGGCGGCGGGGTGAGCCGCAAGGCGGACAGGTTCCTGCCGCTGATCGAGGGCGTGGACGCGGAGGTCGTCCCGGCGGAGCTGCAGAACAACGCGGGGATCGTGGGCGCGGCGATGGCGGCGGCCGGCCGCTGATCAGGCCTGGGGCCGCCGGGGTGCCACGCGCACGGCGGCGGCCTTGGCCGACTGCTGCTTGCCGTTCTGCTGCTTCCCGTTCTTCACCGGCGTACGGCGCTGGCGCCGGCTCATCAGCCGTACCTTGCGCACGCAGGTGATGAGGCCGGCCACCAGCGTGCCGCCGTACAGCCACCCGGCGTGCACGGCCAGCGCGGTCACCACGGCCATCGCCTGGCCGCCGAAGCCGCCGGTGCCGCCCGCGACGGGCACGATGCCCACGGCGAAGGCGATGGGCACGCTGATCGGCGCGGTGACCAGGTCCGCCGACCGCACCCACAGCGCGGTCGCCGCGCTGACCGGCAGGAACAGCAGCCCGTACACCAGGGGCGCGCCGTCGAACAGCAGCCAGTCCAGGCAGCCGAGCGCGAGCATCGCGGCCGAGGCGAAGAGCCCGGCCCCGAGCCCGGTCAGCCGGGGACTGGGCAGCCGCCGCAGGGCGAGCACCACCGGCGGTACGGGGCGCCCGCGCCGGGGCGCCGCGCGGTACACGGCGGCGCCGTCGACGAGCGCGCCCTGGGGGGCGAGGGGGCCCTTGGGCCGCTGCCGGGGCTGGGGGGGACTGGTCCTGTGCTGCTCCACCCTGACAACGTAGGTTGCCGACAGGGATGATCACGTCACGGGACACGCGCTTTGGACGAGCTTGCCGATCAGTTCGACCGGTAACCGCCCCCGGGCGGTCGGCCGGGCCGCGTTCGCCCGCCCCGCCGACACGCCCGTAAACTGGGCCGTCGTCCACCGGCTGGCGTCCGTCCAGTCCCCGCCTCCCCGTCAGGAAGTCGCCAACGTGTCGCTCACGATCGGAATCGTCGGTCTGCCGAATGTCGGCAAGTCGACCCTGTTCAACGCCCTGACCAAGAACGACGTGCTGGCGGCCAACTACCCGTTCGCGACGATCGAGCCGAACGTGGGCGTCGTCGGCGTCCCCGACCCGCGCCTGGACAAGCTGGCCGGGATCTTCGGCTCGCAGCGCGTGCTGCCCGCCACGGTCGACTTCGTCGACATCGCCGGCATCGTCCGCGGCGCGAGCGAGGGTGAGGGCCTGGGCAACAAGTTCCTGGCGAACATCCGCGAGTCCGACGCGATCTGCCAGGTCATCCGCGCCTTCAAGGACGAGAACGTCGTGCACGTCGACGGCAAGGTCTCGCCGAAGGACGACATCGAGACGATCAACACCGAGCTGATCCTCGCCGACCTCCAGACGATCGAGAAGGTCCTCCCGCGCCTGCAGAAGGAGTCGCGGATCAAGAAGGACGTGGCGCCGAAGGTGGCGGCGGTCGAGGCGGTCAAGGAGATCCTGGAGCGCGGCGACACCCTCTTCTCGCAGGGCTACGTCCAGGGCACGGAGAAGACCGAGCTCCTGCACGACCTGCACCTGCTCACCACCAAGCCGTTCCTCTACGTCTTCAACGTGGACGAGGACGAGCTGACGGACGACGCCTTCAAGGCCGCGCAGCGCGCCCTGGTGGCCCCGGCCGAGGCGATCTTCCTGAACGCCAAGCTGGAGGCCGACCTCGCCGAGCTCGACGACGAGGACGCCATGGAGCTCCTCCAGTCGGTCGGCGCCGAGGAGCCCGGCCTGGCCACCCTCGCCCGCGTCGGCTTCGACACCCTGGGCCTCCAGACCTACCTGACGGCGGGCCCGAAGGAGTCCCGCGCCTGGACCATCAAGAAGGGCGCGACGGCCCCGGAGGCGGCGGGCGTCATCCACACGGACTTCCAGAAGGGCTTCATCAAGGCGGAGGTCATCTCCTTCGAGGACCTGGTCGCCACGGGCTCGGTCGCCGACGCCCGCTCCGCGGGCAAGGCCCGGATGGAGGGCAAGGAGTACGTGATGCAGGACGGGGACGTGGTGGAGTTCCGGTTCAACGTGTAGCGACGCCCATACTGTGCGTTAACTAATTGGTCAAACGTGCAGGCCAGGAGGGTCGGACTCTGTCGAGTCCGACCTCTTCTGTATTCCCGTGCCGACTTGGTGCTGACTTGGAATCGCGGTGTCAGGCCGACTGGCCCGGTGCCAGCTTGTCCAGATCGAGGCTGATCTCGAATGGCAGGGGTCGCTGGAGCGTGTGGCGGAAGATCCCTGCCGGCGCGTACGAGCTGGTCGGCTCGTCGAGCTCGTAGACGTGCACGGCGGGGACGGTGTCCTCGTCCTCGATGCACCAGTAGTGCCGGATGCCGGCCTCGGCGTACTTGCGAAGCTTGACGGTCCGGTCGCGGTGGGCAGATTCCGGCGAGACGACCTCGACGACGAGTTGGACATCTTCGGGAGCGAACCAGGTGCAGTCAGGGTCGTACGGGGCGGTGGTCACCACGAGGTCCGGTTCCGGGCGGTTCCGGGCATCGAGGCGGATGGTCATCTCCCGGCCGACCCTGAAGCCCGCTGGGGCCTGCGCCCTGAGGGCCAATGTGATGTCGGTGACGATCTCTCCGTGCCACCAGCGCTGGGGCGACATCATGAATACGAGGGCTCCGTCGATCAGCTCGGTGTGGCGCGGTGCTTCCGGGAGGCGGTCCAAGTCCTCCGCGAACCAGCCTTCCGCGCGCGGCGGGCGCATCCAGTCGGGCAGTGCGGTCATGGCTTCACGGTAGCGGTCAGCAGCTCAGGCTGGGGAGCAGACGATCTCAGCCGGATGATTTTCGGCAACTTTCCACGCTGCAACCAGCCACCTGCCCAGCATCCGGTCATGAGCGACTCATCGGTTCAGATCGCCACGGTGGTCATTTCCGTGGGGGCTCTCGTCTTCTCGACGTTCCGGTTCCGCATCTGAGGCGCGTTCGTACGAAGGAAGGGCCCTGCTCGACGAGCGGGGCCCTTCCCGTGCGTCAGGCCGGGGTGAGGGACGAATCCGCTCCTGCCAGTTCCCGGAGCTTCTCGCGCGTCTCGGGGTCGGTCGAGTACACGATCGTCCCGATCATTCCCCGGGTCAGCAGCACCTTGTAGGTGTTGCGGATCAGTCGGTTCACGTCCGCGTCCGGGGTCGACTTCTTGAAGACGGGGTCCTTGGACGCGGTGCGGTCGGTGACCCAGTGGTCGTCGCGCCAGACCAGGTCGGGGCCGATGACCACACCGGACCAGTCGTACTCGAAGCCCTGCGCCGTGTACACGCACCCCACCTGTCCGAAGCCGGCCGGGTCGGTCGCCCACAAGGCGGCGGGCGGTGCGCCGCCGACCGCGCGGTCACCGTAGACGTTCCAGGGACGCTCCCAGTCCCCGATGACGACGTCCGCGGGCAGTTCCTGGCCCGCCGCGACCTTCTTCGTCCACTTCCAGCAGTAGCCGGCCGACATGCGCGCGCTGTACCCCTGGGACTGCCGCTCCTCCAGCAGGAACTCCATTTCCCGGGGGCTGTTCGCGACCAGGAGCCGCATCTTGTCGTCGGGCTCCCAGACGACCGGACCGCCGGTCTCGAGGCCCAGCATCCTCACCACCCACCTCAGGTAGGCGTCGCTGCCACCGCAGCGGAACTGGCTGTCCAGGGCCACCACGTGACAGTCGAGGCCCTTCTTCGCGGCCGCGGCCTCGATCTCCGCGACCGTTCCCATCTCGCCCGGCCGCACGACCTGGTGCTCGTCCAGCAGGAAGACGGGTACGCGCGCCGCGTCGATCAGTTCGTCGACCTGGGGCTTGCCGGTGCGGTTCGCGGCCGAGGTGTAGCGGTTGGCCGAGGTCTCCCGCATGCGGTGGGCCTCGTCGCAGAGGAGTACGTCGAGGCTGTTGCGCTCGGCGGTCATGAAGCTGTTGAAGTACTTGAAGAGGTCCTGGACCTCGCGCTTGCGCGCGCCCGCGACCTTCCGCATCGTCGTGGTGAACGAGCTGGACCCGGTGGCGTGGAGTGCAGTGACCCCCTGCCGGTACAGCTCTCCGAGGAGCGACAAGGCGATCACGCTCTTGCCGGTGCCGGGCCCGCCCGTGACGATCACGACCTCCTTGTGGTCGGCCTGCTTGGCCCGCCGCACGGCGTTGAGGACCTTGCGGTACGCGACCTGCTGCTCGTCCAGGAGCACGAACTGCTCGCGCTCCCGCACCTCCTGGGCGGCCAGTGCCATGAGCTGCTTGGACGGTCCGACCTTGCCCTGGAGGAGTTCGTCCGCCGCCCGGGCTCCCGAAGCGGGCCCCAGCTTGGAGCGCAGGAAGTCGATGAACTCGCCGCGCCTCTGCCCGATGAAGAGCCGTCCCCGTTCGTCCTGTTCGGTCGCGAAGAGACCGCCGACGCCGAACTCGGTGGCGTTGTGCAGGTACGCCGCGCCGCTGATGCGCTCCGGGTGTTCGGCCACGGCCCCGTTGAAGGAGACCAGGTAGTCGCAGTACCCGCGTACCTGGTCGGCGGGGTTCAGAACGGCTCGTTTGTAACCGTCCAGGCGGCATAGGGACGGGTCGTCGTCGTCCGGTTCGGCGCTGCTCCACTGCTTGAGTTCCACCACGACGTACGACGGTTGTCCGGTCCTGGGGTGCACCCCTGCCAGCACGGCGTCGGCCCGCTTGCTGTTCAGCGGCAGTCCGTACTCGAGCAGCATCTCGACCTGGCCGAGGCCCGCGTCCGTGAGCGCGCTCGCGAGTACCGGAATGCTCCGCTCCCACGAGCGCACCTCGGACGTGCCGGGCCGGTGCCCGTGCACGTGCACGAACTGCTCCGTCAGGCGGAAGAAGAGCGCCCCGGAGAGGCACTCGGCGGCGACTGCGGTGGCGGAGTCGCGGAACAGCAAGGGATGCTCCCGGGCAGCACGAAGGGACTCGTGCGGGTGGGGGCATGTCCGTGATGACTCCGCCGGGCGGAGCGGAAGCCCGGCGGGCCGCAACTACGACGGGATCAAGGCTACCCGGGGCGCTTGTTGACGGCAGGTGGCAGCTGCGGCCCCTCGGCGGTGAGGGCCGGCCGGGCACCGTCGTAGTGCTGCATGCCGATCGTTCCGGGGATGAGCCGGCGCAGGGCGTTGTGGGTGTCCGGGTCGACCGCGTGGACCACGGTGCCGATGACACCGCGGGTGAGGAGCACGTGGTAGGCGTTGCGGACGCACCGGTCGACGGTGTCGTCGTCGACCTTGCTGTGGAAGGCCGGGTCGTGCGAGGCGCTTCGGTCGACCACGAACTTGCCGTTCTCGAAGCGCAGGTCGGGGCCGATGATCACGCCGTTCCAGTCGTACTCGAAGGTCTGGGCCGTGTAGACGCAGCCGATCTGTCCGATGCCGCGGTGGTCGGTGGCCCAGTGGTCCGACGGGGGAGCGTGCGGCACGTCGTGGTCGGGTTTCACGTTCCACGGCTTGCGCCAGCCGTGGATGTCGACGTCGTCGACCAGTTGCCCGTCCTCCCCCGGATTGCTCCACGGCCAGCAGAAGCCCGCCGTGACGCGCGCGGTCGTCCTCGCCTCGTGACGGTCCTCGATGAACTGGTGCAGTTGCTCGGGGGAGTCGGCGACCGCCAGCGTCATCCGGCCGTCGGGCTGCCAGCCGACCGGGTCCGTTGCCGTGCCGAGACCCAACAACTGCTGCACCCACCCCTGGTACTGCTTGCTGCCGCCCGCGCGGAACGTCCCGTTCAGGTCGATGACCTCCACCACGTGACCGTTCTCCTCCGCGAGCGCCTTGAGGTAGGCGGCCGTACCCACTTCGTCGGGGCGGATCGACTGGTGGTCGTCGAGGAGGAAGATCGGTACCTTGGCCGCCCGCATCAGCTCGGTCGCCTGCGGCCTGTCGTCGTCCCTGAGCTCCCGGGGCATCCACTGGTGCGTCGAACTGCGGCGCATGCGGTGGGCCTCGTCGCAGATCAGGACGTCGATCCCGTCGGGAGGGACGTCGGTGAAGCTGTTGAAGTACCGGTACAGCTTCTGGGCCGCCCGGGTCTTCTCCGCCACCTGCCCGCGTCTGGCCTTGTCGATCATGGCCTTGCGCAGGGTCTCGGTGTACGCGTGGGACCCGCTGGCCAGGACGGCCTCGCGGCCCTTGAGGCCCAGCTCGCGCTGCAGCTCCAGCGCGATGGCGCTCTTCCCGCTGCCCGGGCCGCCCCGGAGGACGTACACGCGCTTGGGCCCGGGGTCGGGAACCGGGAGGTGGGCGGCTTCGGGGTCGTAGAACAGCCCGACCTCGTAGTCGCTGCGAGGTGCTGTCTTCTCCAGGTGCCGAGTGATCCGGTCGAACGCGACGTACTGCTCGTCGAGCAGCGTGAGACCGCCTCCGACGACCGAACGCTGGCGGGCGACGTCGGTGACCTTGAGAAGCGGCTTCCGGCGGGACCGCGCCAGCGCGTCGGCGGCACGCTTCCCGGACGCCGAGGTGAACTTGCCGGTGAGAGCCCTCTCGAACCGGGCGAGGTCGGTCACCGTGTAGAGGAAGCCGTGCTCGGTCTCGGGGAGGTTGAACAGCGGTTCCACGTCCTCGTCCCGGGCGTTGTGGAGCAGCGCCATTCCCGTCAGGCTGTCCTCGCCCTCCTGAAGGTGGGACAGGTAGCGCATCATGTACTCGCAGTAGCGCTGCACCTGTCGCACCGGATGGAGCTTGTTCTTGCCGAATCCGAGGTCGACGGCGATGGGGCACCGCGGATCGACCGTGGCCCGGCGCACCTGCTTCAGTTCGATCGCGAGGTAGCTGTCGGCACCGGAGCCGGGACGCTGGCCGCAGAGCACGAGGTCGACGGCCGAGTTGGTGTGCGGCAGGTCGACCTCGACCTGGATCTCCACCTCCCCCAGCCCCTTCGCCAGCAGAGCGCGGACGACCACGGGGATGCTGTTCTCCCAGGAGGCCACATCTCCCTTGTCGGGCTGTCTCCCCTTGAGCCGGAGGTGTTCGTCGATCAGCCGCTCGGTGAGGGGCAGGTGCGTCGAGCCGGCCGGGGCGGTGAGGAGTTCACCGAGCTCGGCTGCTGAGAGTTGGAGGAGCACGAAGGAATCCCGGGCACGAGTGGGCTCGTGCGGGTGGGGGCGTGTCCTTCGATGCCCCGGTCGGAGGGGCGGAAGCCCGTCGGGCCGCAATGACGATGCGCAGATTAGCCTGCGCCGTCCACGGAGTGAGGGCGGGCCCCCGGAGGCCCGCCCTCCGCCCCGGCTCAGCCGAGGCGGTGCACCACGACCTGCGCCACGGCCCACAGGAGGTTGGAGCCGAAGCCCCCCGCGATGCCCACCAGGACGTCGCGGTACCAGTTGCGGCGCTTGGGCGTGTACTCGACGACAGACATACGGACTGCCCTTTCGGTTGCTGACGGCCACACGGCCGGGCGACTCCCGCCGGGAGCACACCGTTGGCCCGTGTCGTCGAACCGAGAGGAACTGTCTGTCCGTTCGTCGCGCCGCGCACATCCTCCGGGAAGGACAAGCGGTGCGGCCACACGCTAACCCACCGCTGGTCGGATGGGCCACGTAGTTGATCCCTTCCGGCCCCTCCGCCGCCGAGTACCGGCCATCGCGCCCCTCAGCCCATCACCACCCCCGCCACCGCCGGCCCGAACGCCCCGCCCAGTTGGTAGGCCAGGTTCAGCAGGCCCAGGGCCGTCGGGCGGTCCTGGGGCGGGGCGGAGTGGGCGGCGTAGAGCGAGAGGGTGCCGTTGCCCGCCGTCGTGGCGAAGACCGCCAGGGCCGCGGCCGGGAGGAGCAGGGCCGGCCAGGGGGTGAGGGCGGTGAGGAGCGGGGCCAGGGCGCCCAGGGTGAGCAGGAGCGCGATCACCCGGGTGCGGGGGAGGCGGGACGAGGCGGCGGCGAGGAGCCAGGAGAGCAGGGAGCCCGTGGCCAGGGCGAGGAGCTGGGCCGTGCCGATCGTCGCCGTCGACCAGTCCGTACGGTCCCGCAGCAGCTGGGGGATCGTGAACAGCAGCGTGAAGTACGACGTCGACAGCGCCATCGCCAGCAGCGCCGAGGTGACGAACGTGCGGTTGGTGATGACCGCGAGGGGGACGAAGCCGTCGCGCGCGCGGCGGACGTGGGCCGTCAGGAGCGCCGCCGTGACCAGCGCGGCCGCGAGCGCCGGCAGCGGGTAGTGGGCCAGGAAGACCAGCGAGGTGGCCGCCAGGGTGAGGAGTGCGGCGCCCCTGGTGTCGAAGGGGGTGGGGGAGGCGGGGCGCGGCGCCGTGCGGGACCAGGCCAGGACCGGCGGGAGCGCGAGCAGGGCCAGGGCGGAGACCGCCAGGGACAGCCGCCAGGACACCGTCGCGTTCAGGGAGCCGAGCAGCGGGCCCGCCGCGCCCAGGATGCCGAAGCCCGCCGTGATCACGCCCATCCTGCGCGCCGTCCCCGCCAGGCTCATCGCCGACGTCACCAGGCCCGCGCCGCCCATCGCCTGCGCCGCGCGGCCCGCCATCAGCAGCGGCAGCCACGGCGCCAGCGCCACCAGCAGGGTGCCCGCCGCCACCAGGGCGCCGCTGGTGCGCAGTGCGGCGCCGAGGCCCCGGCGGCGCAGCAGGTTCGCCATCAGCGGGGTGCCGACCGCCATCGCCCAGGCGAAGGCCTGCACCAGCCAGGTGGCCTGCGTCGTACGGATGTCCAGGGCGTCGGCCAGCTCCGGGAGGATCAGTACCGGGCTGTTCGCGCTCAGCGCCACCGGGGTGGCGAGCAGGGCCAGCCAGAGGACCGGCGGGCCGGCGGCGGCCTCGGGTGCCGGTGAGCCGGTCGCGCCGGGGGCCTGGTGGCGGGTGGGCAGGGGCATGGGTGCCCTCCGTGAGGTGGGGGTCCGTAAGCACTGTCTCAACGTTGATTGTCTTAATGCTGAGATAGTTTTGACGTGTCAGATGGAAGCAGGCTCGACCTTTCAGCGTCAAGTGTCTTAACGTTGAGATGTCGGGAGAGTGTGCAGCGGGGTGAGGAGCAGCAGTCGTGAGTGACGCCGTCGACGCCATCGTCGGGCAGTGGGAGGCCGAGCGCCCCGACCTCGCCGACCACCTCTGGCCCGTCCACCTCCTCGCCCGGGTCCAGCGCCTGGCCCGCGCCGTGGAGAAGAACTGCAAGGCCACCGCCGCCCGGCACGGTCTCGAGTACGGGGAGTTCGACGTCCTCACCACGCTCAAGCGCTCCGGGCCGCCCTACCAGCTGACCGCCGGGGCCTTCCTCAAGGCCGCCATGGTCACCTCCGGCGCCATCACCAACCGCATCGACAAGATGGAGGCCAAGGGGCTCGTCGAGCGGGTGCGCGAGGGTAGCGACCGGCGCACCGTGCAGATCCGGCTCACCGAGCACGGCTCCACCCTGATCGACGCCGCCATGGCCGAACACCTCGCCGCGTACGAGGAGTTGCTCGCCGGCGTCGACCGCGACACCGTCGAGCGCACCGCCCGCGGGCTGCGCGAGATCAGCGAGGCGCTGGGGGACACCTCCATCGTCTGACGCCCGCCCTCGGGCGCTCCGGGTCGCTCCCGGCCGCCCGGGGCCCGGGCCACCCTCGGGCGCTCCGGGGAGGTCCGGCCCGAACTTCCGCATTTTCCTGACGTTTCGTCATGTTGCTTGGCCGGTAACGGACTTGGCCCCGTATGGCGATCACATGTCGCCGTGTCACGGCAACCCCCGCACCCTTGTGGGTTCCCCAAGGATCGGTCAAGCTTCCGACGGCGCCGGAGCCCGGCAGTGATGCCCTCATTGTCATGCCCGCGTCGATCTGTGCGCGATTCCCCCACAGCAACGCACCACCAATGAGGAGGAGATCCCTCACATGCCAGTGATGCGTACTTCGCGGCGAAGAATGTCCGTCGCCGGCGCGATCGCCGTCACCGCCCTCACGCTCGGCACCGTCTCCGCGCTGCCGGCCTCGGCGGCGCCCGCGGCGGCCGAGGGCGTCGTCCAGAACCTGGGCGCCCCCGGTTCCGTGCCGGGCAGCTTCATCGTCACCCTCAAGGGCTCGGCGCCCGACGCGGAGACCGCGGCGGGCCGGGCCATCCCGGCCCGGTTCGGCGCGAAGATCGAGCGGACCTACACGGCCGCCCTCAACGGCTACAGCGTCGAGGTGTCCGAGGCCCGGGCGAAGAAGCTGGCCGCCGACCCGGCCGTGGCCTCCGTCGTGCAGAACCGCACCCTCACCATCAGCGGCACCCAGCCCAACCCGCCCTCGTGGGGCCTGGACCGCATCGACCAGCGCAACCTGCCGCTGAACCAGAGCTACACGTACCCGGACACCGCCGGTGACGGCGTCACCGCCTACATCATCGACACCGGCGTCCGCATCACCCACCAGGACTTCGGCGGGCGCGCGTCCTACGGCTACGACGCGATCGACAACGACAACACCGCCCAGGACGGCAACGGCCACGGCACCCACGTCGCCGCCAACGTCGCGGGCAACAGCTACGGCGTGGCCAAGAAGGCGAAGATCGTCGCCGTCCGCGTGCTCAACAACCAGGGCTCGGGCACCACCGCGCAGGTGGTCGCCGGCATCGACTGGGTGACCCGGAACGCGGTCAAGCCGGCCGTCGCCAACATGAGCCTGGGCGGCGGCGCGGACACCGCCCTCGACACCGCGGTGCGCAACTCGATCGCCTCCGGCGTCACGTACGGCGTCGCGGCGGGCAACGACAACGCCAACGCGTCCAACTACTCGCCGGCCCGCGTCGCCGAGGCGATCACCGTCGGCTCGACGACCAGCACGGACGCCCGCTCCAGCTTCTCCAACTACGGCGCCGCGCTGGACCTCTTCGCGCCGGGCTCGTCCATCACCTCGGCGTGGAACACCAGCGACACCGCCACCAACACCATCTCCGGCACCTCGATGGCAACGCCCCACGTGGTCGGCGCCGCCGCGCTCTACCTGAGCACCAACCGGACGGCCACCCCGGCGCAGGTCTCCACCGCGCTGACCACCGCGGCCACGCCGAACGTGGTCACCAGCCCCGGCACCGGCTCCCCGAACCGCCTGCTCTACGTGGGCACGGGCGACACCCCGCCGCCCGGCAAGCGCTTCGAGAACACCGCCGACTACGCGATCAACGACAACGCCACGGTCGAGTCCCCGATCACGGTCAGCGGCGTCGCGGGCAACGCGCCGGCCGGTCTCCAGGTGCCGGTGAACATCGTCCACACGTACATCGGCGACCTCCAGGTCCAGCTGATCGCGCCGGACGGGTCCGCGTACACGCTGAAGGCCTTCGGCACCGGCGGCAGCTCGGACAACATCAACACCACGTACACCGTCAACGCCTCCTCCGAGGTCGCCAACGGCACGTGGAAGCTCCGGGTCACCGACAACGCCCGGCTGGACACGGGCCGGATCGACTCCTGGGCCCTGCAGTTCTAGCCCCGCGGTCCTAGCACCGCGCGGCTAGCCGGGACCGCGCGGTCCCGGGTGGAATCCCGGGGGCCGGGTCCCCGGACCCGGACCCCGGGTGCGTGAGAGAAGCACGGACACCTTGCGAGGGTGTGCACCGACGGGAGGGGCGGCCGCCGTGGAGCGGTCGCCCCTTTCGTGTCGCGATGTCGGACCCGTCGCGTACGATGCCGCGAACCGCACACCCGTTCGCACGCGATCTTGTTCGTGCCGCGTCGGACCCCGACAGGAGCCCCGCACCCCGTGGAACCGAACCACCAGGGCTGGCCGCCGCCCCAGCCCCCGTACGGCACGCCCCAGCAGCCGCCGTACGGACCGCCCTTCCCGCCGTACGGGACGCCCCCGCGGCCGCCCCTCAACGGGCTCTCCGTCGCCTCGCTGGTCCTCGGCCTCGTCTGCTGCCTGCCCCCGCTGGGCCTGGTCCTGGGGATCGTGGCCCTGGTCCAGATCAAGCGCCGCGGCCAGCGGGGCAGGGGCATGGCGGTGGCGGGCGTGGTGCTGTCCTCGGTCGGCACCCTGCTCCTGGGGCTCTTCCTGATCTCGGGGGCGGCCTCCGACTTCTGGGGCGGCTTCCGGGACGCCGTCGACCAGGGGCCGGGCAACCGCTCCGTCACCGACCTGCGCAAGGGCGACTGCTACAAGATGTCCGGCGGGCTCGCGGAGCGCGAGGTGGACCGCGTCTCCGTCGTCGACTGCGCCGAGCGGCACGACGGCGAGGTGACGGGCTCCTTCCCGCTGGAGGGGTACGACGCGTGGCCCGGCCGGCAGCGCATCGAGCAGGTCGCCGAGGAGCGCTGCGAGAAGCTCAACGGCGGCTACGCGATGGACACCTGGGCGGTCCCCGAGGACGCGTGGACCTACTACTACCTGCCGAGCCGGACCTCCTGGCGGCTCGGCGACCACAAGGTGACCTGCTCCATGGCCAGCGAGAAGGGCGACCTCAAGGGCTCGCTGCGGGCCGACTCCACGACGCTGGACGCGCAGCAGGCCGCCTACCTCAAGGCCGTGAACCGGGTCGACGCGGTCCTCGGCGAGCAGCCCGACGAGGACGCGGACGAGGACCTCGCCGGGGCGAAGGCGTGGGCAGGGAAGGTCACCGCCGCCCTGGAGACCTCGGCGGGGGAGCTGCGCGGGGTGCCGTGGAGCGCCGCCGCGAAGAAGCCCGCCACGGACGTGGCCGGGCAGCTGGAGCGGGCCAGGGCGCACTGGGCGCGGGCCCAGGGCGCCGCGGACGCGGACGCCTACTGGGACGCGTACGACCCGGGCTTCGACGCCCTGCCGCCGGACCTGGGCGCGGCGGCGAGGAAGGCCCTGGGGCTGCGCACCGAGCCGCAGGGCGGTTCGTCGACGCAGGAGCCGGGGACCCGGCCGGGCGGATCGCCCCCCGCCGGGCGCAAGGAGGTCTGAGGGGGCGGTACGGGGGCCTTGAGGGCCGGTACGGAGGTCTGAGGCGGTACGGGGACGCGGAGAGGGGACGGCGCGGGGTCCGGGCGCGCCCCCGGTCGTCAGCGGCCGCCGAGCCCCCGGTCCACCGCCGTGATCAGCTCCCCGTCCGGGGTGTCCCCGTCCAGGGACCAGAACATGGCGCCGCCCAGGCCCTTGGCGCGCACGTACGCCGACTTGGTGGCGAGCACCCACGGGTCGTCGTACGTCCAGAGCGTGGTGCCGTCGAAGAGCCACGCGTGGCCGTTGCGCAGGTCGCGGTGGACCTTGTACGTCCCCGACGCGGCCAGCTTCTTCAGGGCCTTGTAGTCCTCGTAGCCGTTCGCCCAGGTCGCCGGGGCGGGGCCGGAGGCGGGCTGCCCCAGGCCGTCGCCGCCGCCCTGCACGCCGGTCCAGCCCTGGCCGTAGAAGGGCATGCCGACGACGAGCTTGCGGGCGGGGGCGCCGCGCCGCTCCCACTCGCGCACGGTCTGGTCGACGCTGAAGTCGTTCCGTGCGAACAGGGCCGACTGCTGGGCGGTCCTGGCCTCGCCCGAGACGTGGAAGTCGTAGCCCTGGAGGTTCACGAAGTCGAAGTCCCGCATGATCTTGGCGACTTCGAAGCCCGCGTCGATCTTCGCGGGGGCGGTCGGCACGAAGGCGCTCAGCTCGTAGTGCTTGCGCTGCTTCTTGCCGTACGCGTCGATCTGGGTGCGGAACTCCCGTACCAGCGCGGTGAAGTTCTTCTTGTCCTCGGGGCGGTACTTGGTGTCGGTGTCGCCCGCCGAGCCCGGCCACTCCCAGTCGATGTCGATGCCGTCGAAGAGCCCGGCCGCCGCGCCGGCGCCGCCGCGCGCGCCGTCGACGGGCAGGTCGCCCTTGAGGTACAGGTCGAGGCAGGAGGAGACCAGCGCCTTGCGGGAGGCCGGGGTGAGGGCCGCGTCCGAGAAGTTGGTGGACCAGCTCCAGCCGCCGAGCGAGATCATCACCTTGAGGCCGGGGTGCTTGGCCTTGAGCTCGCGCAGCTGGTTGAAGTTGCCCGCCAGCGCCTGCTCGCCGGTGTCGGCGACCCCGTCCACGGAGTCCTCCGCGCCGACCGGGCGGGCGTAGTCGGCCCAGGCGTCGGCCTCGCCGGGCACGTTGCCGGTGAAGCACTTGCCCTCCGGACTGACGTTGCCGAAGGCGTAGTTGATGTGGGTGAGCTTGGCGGCGGTGCCGCTGGTGTCCAGGTCCTTGACCTGGAAGTCCCGCCCGTAGATCCCCCATTGGGTGAAGTAGCCGACGCGCTTGTACGCGGGGCGGTGGTCGCCCTGCCCGCCGTGGCCGCCGGTCGCGCCCGCCGCCGGGGCGAGGGTCGCCAGCAGGGCGAGGGAGCTGGCGCCGACGGCCAGCGCGGAGAGT
The DNA here is from genome assembly GCF_040296945.1 of Streptomyces sp. NPDC001941. Lineage (NCBI taxonomy): Bacteria > Bacillati > Actinomycetota > Actinomycetes > Kitasatosporales > Streptomycetaceae > Streptomyces > Streptomyces sp. NPDC001941. Next base: position 40,358 of record NZ_JBEOYE010000005.1, read on the forward strand.
GTTCTTCGACGCATGGGGCTCATTCCTGTGGGTGGAGTGCGCGGTGCGTGAGTACGGAGGGAAGTTATTGGTCTGGACCATTTTGGTCAAGGAATTCTGCGGAATCGGGGCCGTGGCGGGGTGAGTTGACGAAAGGTCAGTCGGTGTCCGAAACGCCATACCCCCGCCCAGCTCCTGGGTAAAGCCAAATCATCACTTCGGGTGAAACCTTGGCCCACGCTTGCGGGCGACAACCCTCGGTTGCCAGGCTGTAGCTGTCTGTCAACCTGATGGGAGTGGCCCGTGACATTCGGTGAGCAGCCCGCCTATCTGCGCGTCGCGAGCGATCTCCGGGAGAAGATCGCCAACGGCTCGCTGCCGCCGCACACCCGGCTCCCCTCCCAGGCGCGCATCCGCGAGGAGTACGGGGTGTCGGACACGGTCGCCCTGGAGGCGCGGAAGGTCCTGATGGCCGAGGGCCTGGTGGAGGGCCGCTCGGGGTCGGGGACCTATGTGCGCGAGCGCCCGGTGCCGCGCCGCATCGCCCGCTCCGGGTACCGGCCCGCCTCCGGCGCCAGCCCGTTCCGCCAGGAGCAGGCCGAGGAGGGCTCGCGCGGCACCTGGGAGTCCGGCAGCGAGCAGGAGGAGGCCGGCGAGGAGGTCGCCGCCCGGCTCGGCATCAAGCCGGGCGACCGGGTGATGCGCACGCGGTACGTGTTCCGGGACGCGGGGGAGCCGATGATGCTCTCCACCTCCTGGGAGCCGCTCGCGGTGACGGGGCGCACGCCGGTGATGCTGCCCGAGGAGGGCCCGCTGGGCGGCTGCGGGGTCGTGGAGCGGATGGCCGCGATCGACGTCGTCGTGGACAACGTGGTCGAGGAGGTCGGCGCCCGCCCGGGCCTGGCCGAGGAGCTGCTGGTGCTCGGCGGGGTGCCGGGGCACGTGGTGATGGTGGTGGAGCGGACGTACTACGCGTCGGGGCGGGCGGTCGAGACGGCCGACGTGGTGGTCCCGGCCGACCGCTACCGGATCGCCTACCACCTGCCGGTGCGCTGAGCGCCGGACGGACGCCCCCGGTCCCGCCCGCCCCGCGGGTACCGGGAGTCCGCGCCCGCCGGCGCGCGCCCGGTCAGCGGACACCCCGTCCGGCCCGTGTGACCGGGTCTTAACGCCCGGCCGGGTGACGTAACCCGGGGGCAACGACGCGTGGTGAGCCGCCGTCACCTGCGGCTCCTACCTTCCTCGTCCGTACCGCAACCGGTTCGGACGACGACAGGAACCCTCATGACGGACACGGTCACCCGCGAGAGCGAGGCCCCCCGGCCGGACGGGCCGCCGCCCCGGCGCAGCTACGCCAAGCTCGCCGCCGACGAGAGCCGCGAGGACTTCTCCCTGCGGTACGCGCCGCACTCCTTCCGGCGCTGGTCGCCGACGATGGTCGCGTCCACCGCGCTGGGCGGCATCGCCTACCTGGCCGACTTCGCGATCGGCGCCTCCATCGTCTTCACCTACGGCTTCACCAGCGGGCTCGCCTCGATCCTCACCGCCGCGGCCATCATCTTCGTCACCGGCATCCCGATCGCCCGGGCCTGCGCGAAGTACGGCCTCGACATGGACCTGGTCACCCGGGGCGCGGGCTTCGGCTACTTCGGCTCCACGCTGACCTCGCTGATCTACGCGTCCTTCACCTTCATCTTCTTCGCGCTCGAAGGCTCGATCATGGCCCAGGCCATGCACCAGGCCGTCGGGCTGCCGGTGCAGATCGGCTACCTGCTGACCACGTTGATCGTGATCCCGATCGTCTTCCGGGGCATGGGCGCGCTCGCCAAGGTGCAGGCGTGGACCCAGCCCGTCTGGCTGATCGGGATGGTGCTGCCGTTCCTGGTGCTCGCCTTCGAGGCCCCGGACGCCTGGGGCGCGTTCACCTCCTTCGGCGGTACGGAGGGGGCCGGCGCGGGCTTCTCCTGGATCGGCTTCGGCCTGGGCACGGGCGTGGCGCTCTCGCTGATCGCGCAGATCGGCGAACAGGCCGACTACCTGCGCTTCATGCCGGCCAAGACCGAGCAGAACCGGCGCCGCTGGAACCTGGCGGTGCTCGCGGCCGGGCCCGGCTGGGTGATCATCGGCGCGGCCAAGCAGCTGGGCGGCGCGTTCCTGGCGTTCGTCGCCCTGGAGGCGGTCGGCAAGACCCACGCGCTGGAGCCGATCGCCCCGCAGATCGAGGCGCTCAAGCCGTGGCTCGGCTCGGTGGCGCTGCCCGCCGCCGCGCTGTTCGTGATCGTCTCCCAGGTCAAGATCAACGTGACCAACGCCTACAGCGGCTCGCTGTCCTGGTCCAACTTCTTCTCCCGGGTGACCCACCGCCACCCGGGCCGGGTCTGGTACATCTTCCTCAACCTCGCCATCGCGCTGACGCTGATGGAGATGAACATGTTCGCGGCCCTGAACAAGCTGCTCGGCTTCTACTCCAACGTGGGCATCGCCTGGATCGCGGCGGTCGCCGCCGACCTGGTCATCAACAAGCGGCTGGGCTGGTCGCCGCCGTACATCGAGTTCAAGCGGGCGTACCTGTACGCGGTGAACCCGGCCGGGTTCGGCGCCATGGTGGTCGCCTCCACCGTCTCGATCCTCGCCTTCTTCGGGGTGTTCGGCCGCTACCCGGAGGCCTTCTCCACCTTCATCGCCGCCGGGCTCGCGCTGGTGCTCTGCCCGCTGATCGCGTGGGGCACCAAGGGGCGCTACTACCTGGCCCGCCCCAACCCGGTGAACGGCCCGGGCGCCGTGGTCGCCGACGTCACCGCCACCCATGAGTGCGCGGTCTGCGACACGGCGTACGAACTGCCCGACATCGCCGACTGCCCGGTGCACGCGGGGCCGGTCTGCTCGCTGTGCTGCTCGCTGGACGCGGAGTGCGGCGACGCCTGCCGCAAGGCCCCGGCGGGGGAGCCGCTGCTGCTTCCGCTGCCCACGGTCAGGCCGCACTGAACCCTTGCGCCACAAGGCCCCCAGGGGGGGCGCGCCGAACGGGCGCGCCCCCTTTCGCTGCGCTCGATTCGCGCCTGGTTTTGGCCGGATGGGTACCTCTTGGTGAAAAGGCGTATCCGCTGAGTGAAGGTCAGGCGTAAGGTCGGGCATATGCGGACTGCGGTTTCAGCGCATCGGCCGGTCCCGGCGGCCGCGAGGCGCGCGCCGGTCCCGCCGCTCTCGGAGGGAGAAGCGTGATGGACGACGGTGGCGCCCCGCTCCCCTGGCAGGTCATCAGGCAGGACGACAACGGCAACCGCTACCGCGTCGGGCGGTACGCGACCGAGGGCGAAGCGCAGAAGATCGTCGACAGCCTCGACTCCCGCGGGCACAAGCAGCTGTACTGGGTGGAGCGCATCGGGCTGCCCACCCGCTGAATCCGGGCCCGCCCGCCTCCTCGGCTACGCTCCGGCGCATGGACGAACGCGTGGTGGTGGCCGGTGCCGTGTACGACCGGGGGCGCCTGCTCGCCGCGCGCCGCACCGCGCCGCCCGAGCTGGCCGGCCGCTGGGAGCTGCCCGGCGGCAAGGTGGAGCCGGGGGAGAGCCCGGAGCAGGCGCTGGTGCGCGAGCTGCGCGAGGAGCTGGGCGTGGAGGCCGCGCCCGAGGAGCGCGTGCCCGGCGAGTGGCCGGTCGGCAAGGGGTACGTGCTGCGGGCCTGGCTGACCCGGCTGGTGGCGGGCGAGCCCGCGCCCCTGGAGGGCCACGACGAGCTGCGCTGGCTGGCCCCCGGCGAACTGGACTCGGTGGACTGGCTGGAGCAGGACCGCCCGGCGGTGGCCTGGGCGGCGGAGCGCCTGGCGGCACGCGGCGGCACCGGCTGAGGGAGGTCCCCCTCCCGGGGTGTCCGGCGTCACCGGCGCGGGGGCATTGTGTGGGGCGTGTGGCCTACTCCGTACGCCTTTCGTACCACCGTGCACCAGCTGTGGCGATAGCCCGCCTCGGATATCGGGTATGTGCTGATTAACCCCCCGAAAATGGACGTGGGTCTGCTGCTGGTCTGGGGAAGTGATCGGCGTGATCGACACCGAAGGCGAGTGCGCCGAGTGGACCTTTCCTGCTGAGCCCAACGCGGTGCGCACCGCGCGGCACGCGGTCCGCGACACCCTGCGCGCCTGGGGCCTGGACGCCGCCGTCGGCGACGTGACCGTGCTCCTGGTCAGCGAACTCGTCACCAACTCCCTGCGGTACGCCTCCGGGCCCATCGGCGTCCGGCTGGTCCGCCGGGGCCGGAGACCGGGGCACCTCCTGGTGGAGGTGTCCGATCCGCTTCCGGACCCGCCCACCGCGCGGGTGGCCGGACCCGACGACGAGGGCGGCCGCGGGATCCAGCTGGTCGCGGGCTCGGCGCGGCGCTGGGGGACCCGGCGTGACGGATCCGGCAAGACCGTGTGGTTCGAGCTGGCCCTCCCTGGTTAGAAGTCTGGAGGGACAACGATCACCGCCGGGCTCGACGGCCCGGGCCGAGCCGACCGGACGCGACCGAGACCGTGCTGTGATCGGGAACGTCGTGCCGCCGGGGGCCGCAGTGCTGAATACTGCGGGCATGGCCGGTCCGGTGCGGTGAGCTGGAGGGGACGGTCGCGTGAGCGAGATACCTGAGACGGCGAACAGGGTCGTGTGGCAGAGCAGCCCGCCCGGCTCCATCTACGACTACATCAAGGTCGCGTCGTTCTCGATCGGCCCGGACGGGCTGGTCGACCAGTGGAGCAGTCGTGCCGTCGAACTGTTCGGCATCCCCGCGGAGCAGGTCAGGGGCAAGGACCCGGTCGAGGCGTTCATGCCCGCCGAACTGCGCGCCCGCGGCCACCAGAAGGTCGCCGAGATCCTCGACGGGCGCGAGTGGACGGGCCTGGTCCCCTTCCGGCTGCCCGGCGAGCGGGACCCGGGCGGCCTCGCCGAGGTGTACGTGATGCCCAGCGAGACGGCGGGCGGGGAGCGGGCCGCCCTCTGCATCGTCGTCGACGTACGGGCCCTGCGCCGGATCGAGACCGACCTCGCCTCCTCCCAGGCGATTTTCGGTCAATCTCCCTTCGGGTTCATCCTCTTCGGCACCGACCTCACCGTGCAGCGCGCCAACCAGCGCTTCGCCACCGTCTTCGGCGGCAGCCCCGACCAGCACCAGGGCCGCACCGTCCACGACTACCTGCCCCGCTCCGAGGCCGACCGGATGGCCGCCGCCCTGCGCCGCGTCCTGGAGACCGGCGAGTCGGTCACCGACCTCCAGCTGGTCGGCGAACCGCCCGGCACCGGACCCGGCGAGCGCCGCCACTGGTCCATCAACCTCTACCGGGTGCACGGCGGCACCGGCCGCCCCATCGGCGTCGCCGGACTCGGCACCGACGTCACCCGCCGCCAGGTCGCCGCCCGCGAGGCCGCCAGCGCCCGCCGCAACCTGGCCCTGCTCAACGAGGCCGGGGCCCGCATCGGCACCTCCCTCGACCTGGAGACCACCGCGCGCGAACTGCTCGACGTCGCCGTCCCCGGCTTCTGCGACATCGCCTCCGTCGACCTCTACCAGGCGCTCCTGACCGGCGAGGAGGCCCCGCCCGGGCGCGCCGACGGCAGCGCCGAACTGCGCCGGGTCGCCTTCGCCAGCGCCGTCGCCGACGTCCCGCTCGGCGACGACATCACCACCGGCGGCTGCGAGGCGGGCCCCGTCCAGGTCGGCGCCGTGCACCGCTACTCCTTCAACTCCGCCTGCGCCGGCGCCCTGCGCACCGGACGCGTCCAGGTGCCCGACCCCGTCGAGGGCGCCCTGGTGCAGTCCACGCTCGCCGTGCCGATGGTCGCCCACGACACGGTCGTCGGCCTCGCCCGGTTCTCCCGCACCAAGGGCAGCGAGCCGTTCGGCGAGCGCGACCGGGCCCTCGCCGTGGAGCTGGCCTCCCGGGCCGCCGTCTGCATCGACAACGCCCGGCTCTACCGCAGGGAGCACGAGCGGGCCCTGATCCTCCAGCGCAGCCTGCTGCCCCCGGGCGACCCGGAGGCCGCCGGGCTCGACATCGCCTGCCGCTACCTCCCCGGCAACACCGCCACCGAGGTCGGCGGCGACTGGTTCGACGTCATCCAGCTGCCCGGCCACCGCACCGCCCTGGTCGTCGGCGACGTGATGGGCCGCGGCCTGCGCGCCGCCGTCGCCATGGGCGAACTGCGCACCGCCGTGCGCACCCTGGCCCTGCTCGATCTGGAGCCCGCCGAGGTGCTCTCCGCGCTCGACGAGATCGCCCGCGGCCTGGGCAACCCGCTCGGCGCCCAGCAGGCGTCCCGCGGCGCCCCCAAGACCCGCGGCCCCGAACTCTCCGAGGTCTACCTCGCCACCTGCGTCTACGCCGTGTACGACGCGGTGACCCGGCGCTGCACCTTCGCCAACGCCGGCCACCTGCCGCCCGTCCTGGTCGAGCCCGGCGAGGAGGCCCTGCTCCTCGACGTACCGCCCGGGATGCCGCTCGGGGTGGGCGGCGAGCCCTTCGAGGAGGTCGAGGTCGAGCTGCCCGAGGGCGCCCTGCTCGCCCTCTACACCGACGGGCTCGTCGAGTCCCGCGACCACCCCCTCGACGAGGGCCTGCGGGCCTTCCGCAGCGCCCTGACCGACCCGGCCCGGCCGCTGGAAGACGTCTGCGACCACGTCCTCTCCACCCTGGACACCCGGCACGGCGAGGACGACATCGCGCTGCTGATGGCCCGCGTCCAGGGGCTGCCCGCCGAGGCCGTCGGCGACTGGCGGCTGCCGCGCGAGCCCCGCTCGGTCGGCCGGGCCCGCGAACTGGCCCGCGCCCAGCTGCTCACCTGGGACCTCGAACCGCTCGTGGACACCGTGGAACTCCTGGTCAGTGAACTCGTCACCAACGCCCTGCGGTACGGCGAGGGCGAGATCCGGCTCCGGCTGCTGCGCGAGCGCACCCTGGTCTGCGAGGTGTGGGACGCCGGCCTGGTGCAGCCCCGGCGGCGCCGGGCCCGGGACACCGACGAGGGCGGGCGCGGGCTCCAGCTGGTCGGGCTGCTCAGCGCGGCCTGGGGATCGCGGCGCACGCACCGGGGCAAGACCGTATGGTTTGAGCTCGCCCTGCCGGACGGGGACGCGAACGCCGAACCGACGGTCGAGCAGTTGCTGAGCATGTTCTGAGCCGGATCCCCGCCGGGCGCCCGATGCGTGAAAGGTCCTCGTTGCCTGTTCCCTCCGAGCGTGCTCCGTCTCCCGACGAGGTCGCCGCCGCCCTGCGCGCCGCCGGGTGCGTCTTCGCCGAGGACGAGGCGGAGCTGGTCCTGGCCACCGCGCGCACCCCGGGCGAGGTGGCCGGGATGGTCGCCCGGCGGGCCCGGGGCCACCCCCTCGAACACGTCCTCGGCTGGGCCGGGTTCGGGGGCGTCCGGATCGCCCTCGACCCCGGGGTGTTCGTGCCCCGCAGGCGCACCGAGTTCCTGGTGGAGCGGGCCGCCGCGCTGGCCGGACCGGAGCCCGTGGCCCTGGACCTGTGCTGCGGCTCCGGCGCCCTCGGCGCGGCCCTGGCCCACGCGCTCGGCGGCGGCGTCGCGCTGCACGCGGCCGACGTCGACCCGGCGGCGGTGGCCTGCGCCCGCCGCAACCTCGCCCCGCTCGGCGGGCAGGTGTACGCGGGCGACCTGTACGCGCCGCTGCCGGCGGGGCTGCGGGGGCGGGTGGACGTGCTCCTGGCCAACGTGCCGTACGTCCCCACCGACGAGATCCCGCTGCTCCCGGCCGAGGCCCGGGTCCACGAGGCCCGGGTCGCCCTGGACGGCGGCGCCGACGGTCTCGACGTGCTGCGCCGGGTGGCGGCCGGGGCGCCCGAGTGGCTGGTGCCCGGCGGGGCGCTGCTCTTCGAGACCAGCGAGCGGCAGGTGGAGGGGGCGCTCGCGGTGGTGGGGGCTGCGGGGCTGCGGGGGGAGGCGGTGGCGGACGAGGAGCGGTACGCCACCGTGGTGGTGGCCCGGTTGCCCGGAGGGCGTGCCTGAGGCCCGGGGCTACTTGTCCTTCAGGGCCGCCAGGCGTGCTTCCACCTCCGCGCCGTCGCCCAGGGCGTCGAGCTGCTCGAACTGGGCGTCCAGGGAGGACGCGGCCAGTTCCTGCTTGCCCAGGGCCCTGGCCTCCTCGCGGCGGACCTTGTCCTCGAAGCGGCTCAGCTCGCTCGTCGGGTCCAGGACGTCGATGTTCTTCACCGCGTCCATCATCTGGTTCTGCGCCTGCGCCGACTTCGCGCGGGCCACCAGCTCGTCGCGCTTGGCGCCCAGCTCCGAGAGCTTGGCCTTCATCTGGTCCAGGCCCGCCTTGAGCTTGTCCACCACCTCGGTCTGCGCGGCGATCGTCGGCTCGGCCGTGCGCGCCTCCTTCTCCGACTGGAGCTGGCGGCCCAGCGCGACCTTGGCCAGGTTGTCGAACTTGTCCGCGTCCGCCGTCTGCCCGGCCGCCCGCAGCTCGTCCGCCTTGCGGCTGGCCGCCAGCGCCTTGCCGCCCCACTCCGAGGCCGCCGCCACGTCCTCCTGGTGGTCCTGTTCGAGCAGGCGCAGGTTGCCGATGGTGGAGGCCACCGCCTGCTCCGCCTCCGTGATGTTGTTCGAGTAGTCGCGGATCAGCTGGTCCAGCATCTTCTGCGGGTCCTCGGCCTGGTCGAGGAGGGCGTTGATGTTGGCCTTCGCGAGCTGGGTCACGCGGCCGAGGATGGTCTGCTTGCTGCTCATGGTCGCTGCTCTCCTTGCACGGTCCGGGGGACGGGGACGGGGATGGGGACGGGGTTGGTGGGGGTCAGGGTCAGAAGCGGCCCCCGCCGCCCAGGCGGCCGCGGGTGCCGCCGCCGCCGAAGCTGCCCGGGCCGCCCCCGAAGCCGCCGCCCCCGCCCCTGCCGTAACCTCCGCCTCCGCCACCGCCGTTACCGAAGAGGCCGCCGAGGATGATGCCGCCGAGCACCGCCCCGCCGAGCCCGCCGCCCCCGCCTGCCGGTGGCCCGCCGCCCGGGCCGTACGGGTTCCCGTACCGCCGCACGTCCTGCTCGGCCAGCGACTGGGCCTGCCGGGCCAGTGCGTCCGCCTGCTGCGCCTGCGCCAGCGCGCCCTGCGGGTCGTTCCCGGCCGCCAGCTCCCGCGCCCGCTCCACCCGGCGCTGCGCCTCGGCGAGCCGGGTGCGGGCCTCGCTGCCCACGGCGCCCCGGTGCGTGGTGATGTAGTCGGCGGCGGCGCCGACGGCCGAGCGGGCCGTGAGCATCGCCTGCTCGTACAGCACCGAGGCCCGCCGCGCCCCCGACTCCTGCTCCCGGGCGCCCGCCAGCGCCTCGTCCAGCGCGGTGTCGGCCTCCTCGACCCGGCGCAGCGCGTCGATCGGGTCGTACCGCCCGGCCGCCATCTCGCGGCGCACCTCGGCGAGGACCGACTCGGCGCGGGCGACCCGCCCCTGGAGGTCCGCCGTGGACACCCCGGACGCGGTGGCCCCGACCAGGCCGCGCGCGTCGGCGAGGTCGGTCTCGGTCTCGGTGAGGGCCGCGGGCAGCCTGCCCGCCGCCTCGGCCAGCTCGGCGGCCCGCCGGTCCACGGCCTCCACCAGGCGCCCGGCCTGGTCGACCGCGCCCTCGGCGGCCCGTACGGAGACGGCGGCGCCGCTCGTGTCGCCGCGGTCCAGGTCCTGGCGGGCCCGGTTGAGGTTGGCGGTGGCGAACACCAGCCGGTCCTCGGCCTGTTCGACGTCGGCCAGGACGGGGGCGGCGGCCGACTCCGCGTACCGCTCGCGCATCGCGGCCAGGGCCGACCGCGCGCCGCCCATCCGGGCGTTGAGCGCGCGGAAGGCGGTCTCGGCGGTGGTCAGGGCCTGCGGGGCGGTGCGCTCCAGGGCCCGCAGCCGGTCGAAGGCCTCGGACTCGGCGTCCAGGCGGCGGTCGGCCTCGGCGCACCGGGCCAGGATCTCGTCGAGCATCCGCCGCCGGGTGGCGTCGTCCTCGGGGAAGGCGTCGTCGAGCTGCTGGCGCAGCCGGAAGGCGGCGGTGAGCTCGTCCTTGGCGTAGGCGACGGCCTCGGTGAAGGGCCGGGCCGCTTCCTCGCCGAACTGCGCGGTGGCGAAGCCCAGTTCCTCCTGGCTGGTGCGCAGCGCGTCGTCCACGTCGACGAGCGACCGCTTGGCCCTGGAGTCCAGTTCGGGCAGCGGTACGAGCCCCGCGTCCGGCCCGCCCCAGCCCTGGCCCCGCCCCTGCTGCCGGGGCGGCGCGCCGGGGCCGCGCTTCCTGCGCCTGCTGTACGCGTACGCGGCGACCGCGCCCGCCCCGCCCACGGCCACCACCGGGAGCACCAGGTCGGAGGCGGTGCCGCCGCCGTCGCTTCCGCCGGGGTTCGCGTCGCCGGGGGTGATGGTGGGGGTGGGCACCGGCTGTCCGGTGAGGACGGCGCCGAAGCCGTTCGCCGCGCCGATCGCGGCGCCCGCCCAGTCGTTCTGCCGCAGTGCGGGCTCGATCGCGGTGGTGGCCACCTGGTCGAGCTGGGCCTGGGTGAGGCCGGAGCCGGGGTCGGCGGTGTAGGCGTACTGGCGGTCGCGGGTGGCGACGGCCAGCAGTACGTCGTTGGTGCCCAGGCCGTTGCGGGTGGCGGTGGCGTCCGCCCAGGACTGGGCGGAGCGGCCGGAGAAGTCGCGTACGTACGCCACGAACAGCTGGACGCGGCGGTCGTCGTACAGCGCGTCAAGGGCCCGCTCCACGGTGCCGCGGCGGTCGCCGAGGGCGCCGACCCGGTCCGTGACCTGGCCCTGCCGGGACAGCGCGACCGGGTCCTCGGCGAGGGCGCCGGGGGCTGCGGGCACGATCAGCCACCAGGCCGCCGCGAGGGCGGTGAGGAGGCCCCGGAAGGGTATGTGCGTCACATTTCGGAGGCTATGTCCGTCCGGGGAGCCGCGCGACCGGGCAGGGGGCGCCGGAGTGGCGCCGCCACTGCCCGCCCGCGGGCGCTACGCCGACCCCTCCCGGCGCCTGATCTTGTTCCCCAGCCACACCAGCGGGTCGTACTTGCGGTCCGCGGCGCGCTCCTTCAGGGGGATCAGCGCGTTGTCCGTGATCCTGATGTGCTCGGGGCACACCTCCGTGCAGCACTTCGTGATGTTGCAGAAGCCCAGGCCGTGCTCGTCCTGCGCGGTGCGCTTGCGGTCCAGGCCGGTGTCCGAGGCCGCGTCCAGCGGGTGCATGTCCAGCTCGGCCACCCGCATCAGGAAGCGCGGCCCCGCGAACGCGCCCTTGTTCTCCTCGTGGTCGCGCACCACGTGGCAGGTGTCCTGGCACAGGAAGCACTCGATGCACTTGCGGAACTCCTGCGAGCGGTCCACGTCGACCTGCTGCATCCGGTACTCGCCGGGCCCCAGGTCCGCCGGGGGCACGAACGAGGGGACCTCGCGCGCCTTGGCGTAGTTGAAGGACACGTCCGTCACCAGGTCCCGTACCACCGGGAACGCCCGCAGCGGGGTGACGGTGATCGTCTCCGCGTGGTCGAAGACCGACATCCGGGTCATGCACATCAGCCGCGGCCTGCCGTTGATCTCGGCGCTGCACGAACCGCACTTGCCCGCCTTGCAGTTCCAGCGCACCGCCAGGTCGGGCGCCTGGGTGGCCTGCAGCCGGTGGATGATGTCGAGCACCACCTCGCCGTCGTTGACCTCGACCGAGAAGTCGTTCAGACCGCCGCCGTCGGCGTCTCCCCGCCACACCCGGAACCGGGCCTCGTACGTGCTCACTCGTAGAGCTCCTCTTCGGCGAGGTACTTGACCAGCTCCTCCTTCTCGAAGAGGGCGAGCAGGTCCGGACGGATGGGCTCGGTCTCCCTGCGGTCGAGGCGGATCTGGCCGCGCACCGGGTCGGTGGCCGCGAGCCCCCCGGTGGGGTCGGCCAGGGAGCACAGCAGGTTCACCCGGCGCCAGGAGCGCTCCATCGCCGGGCGGTCCTCCCGGGTGTGGCCGCCGCGGCTCTCGGTGCGCTCCAGGGCGGCCCGTGCCACGCACTCGCTGACCAGCAGCATGTTGCGCAGGTCGAGGGCCAGGTGCCAGCCCGGGTTGAACTGGCGGTGGCCCTCCACCCCGGCCCGCCGGGCCCGCACCCGCAGGTCCGCGAGCCGCTCCAGGGCCTGCTCCATCTCGGCCTCGCGGCGGATGATGCCGACCAGGTCGTTCATGGTCTGCTGGAGTTCCTGGTGCAGGGTGTACGGGTTCTCCGGTGGCCGCCCCTCCTCGTGCAGCGGCCCCTCCGCGCTGAACGGGCGCAGAGCCTCGGCGGCGGCGGTGTCGATCTGGGCCTCGTCCGCCCCTGGCCGGTCGGCGAGGGAGGCGGCGTACCCGGCGGCGTGGAGACCGGCGCGGCGGCCGAACACCAGCAGGTCGGAGAGGGAGTTGCCGCCGAGCCGGTTGGAGCCGTGCATGCCGCCCGCGACCTCGCCGGCCGCGAAGAGGCCGGGCACGCCGACCGCGGCGGCGGTGTCGGAGTCGACCGCGACGCCGCCCATCACGTAGTGGCAGGTCGGGCCCACCTCCATCGCCTCGGCGGTGATGTCCACGTCCGCCAGCTCCTTGAACTGGTGGTGCATGGACGGCAGCCGGCGGCGGATCACCTCGGCGGGCATCCGGGTCGACACGTCGAGGAAGACCCCGCCGTGCGGGGAGCCCCGGCCCGCCTTCACCTCGGAGTTGATGGCCCGGGCGACCTCGTCGCGGGGGAGCAGCTCCGGCGGGCGGCGGTTGTGGTCGGGGTCCTCGTACCAGCGGTCGCCCTCCTCCTCCGACTCGGCGTACTTCTCCTTGAAGACGTCCGGGACGTAGTCGAACATGAACCGCTCGCCGTCGGAGTTGCGCAGCACCCCGCCGTCGCCGCGCACCGACTCGGTGACCAGGATGCCCTTGACCGAGGGCGGCCAGACCATGCCGGTGGGGTGGAACTGCACGAACTCCATGTTCACCAGCGGGGCCCCGGCGAGCAGCGCCAGCGCGTGCCCGTCGCCGGTGTACTCCCAGGAGTTGGAGGTCACCTTGAAGGACTTGCCGATGCCGCCGGTGGCCAGCACGACGGCGGGGGCCTCCAGGACGAAGAAGCGGCCGGACTCGCGCTCGTAGCAGAAGACCCCGCTGACCCGGTCGCCGTCCTTGAGCACGCGGGTGACGGTGCACTCCTGGAAGACCTTCAACCCGGCCTCGTAGTCGCCGAGTTCCTCCTTGTCGCGCTGCTGGAGGGAGACGATCTTCTGCTGGAGGGTGCGGATCAGCTCCAGGCCGGTGCGGTCGCCGACGTGCGCCAGGCGCGGGTACTCGTGCCCACCGAAGTTGCGCTGGGAGATCCGGCCGTCCTTCGTGCGGTCGAACAGGGCGCCCCAGGTCTCCAGTTCCCACACCCGGTCGGGTGCCTCGCGGGCGTGCAGCTCGGCCATCCGCCACTGGTTGAGGAACTTGCCGCCGCGCATGGTGTCGCGGAAGTGCACCTGCCAGTCGTCACCGGAGTTGACGTTGCCCATGGCGGCGGCGATGCCGCCCTCCGCCATCACGGTGTGGGCCTTGCCGAACAGGGACTTGCAGATCACGGCGGTGCGGGCGCCCCGCTCGCGGGCCTCGATGGCGGCGCGCAGGCCGGCGCCGCCCGCGCCGACCACCACGACGTCCCACTGCTGCCGTTCGAGCTGTGTCATCGAGCACCTTTCCTGGTCGGGGCGGCCGCGGGCCCGCTCGCGGTGGCGCCGGGCCCGTTCAGAACAGCCTCGGGTCGTCGAAGGCGCCGCTGGCGAGCAGGTAGACGTAGAAGTCCGCGACCGCGACCGAGATCAACGAGGCCCAGGCGAGCAGCATGTGACGGGCATTCAGCGTCCCGACCCAGCCCCAGAGCCGGTAGCGCACCGGGTGCTTGGAGAAGTGCCGCAGGCGTCCGCCGATGACGTGCCGGCAGGAGTGGCAGGACAGGGTGTACGCCCAGATCAGCACGATGTTGACGAGGAAGACGAGGGTGCCGAGCCCGGCGTGCCCCCACTCGTAGTCCGCGTTCCGGAAGGAGAGCACGGTGTCGTACGTGAGGATCCCGGCGACCACCAGCGCGAGGTAGAAGAAGTACCGGTGGGCGTTCTGCAGGACCAGCGGGAAGCGGGTCTCGCCGGAGTACTTCTGGTGCGGCTCGGCGACCGCGCAGGCCGGGGGCGAGGCCCAGAAGCCCCGGTAGTAGGCCTTGCGGTAGTAGTAGCAGGTCAGCCGGAAGCCCAGCGGGAAGACCAGGATCAGCAGCGCGGGGGACAGGCCCCACCAGCTGCCGAACAGCTCCCAGTTGGGGCCGGAGCGCATCGGCCGGCAGTTCTCCGCCAGGCAGGGCGAGTAGAACGGCGACACGTAGGGCGCCGCGTAGTAGTGGGCGTTGGCGAAGGCCCGCCAGGTCGAGTAGACGATGAAGGCGAGCAGGCCCGCGGCGGTGCCGGCGGGCGCCAGCCACCAGCGGTCGGTGCGCAGGTGGCGGGGTGCGATGGCGGCGCGCGAGGCGTCGTGCACCCCGGTCCTGGGGTGGGGCGGTTCGGTCTCCGTGGCCAATGAGGTCTCCTCGGGGCTTCGGTGCCGGTCGCTCAGGGTGCGTGCCGGTCGCTCGCGCCCAGACCCTCGTCGTCCGCGTCCGCCCAGAGGGAGCGGTCGTAGGGGGCGTCGGGGATGGTCACCAGGTCGGGGCGTCCGGGCGGGCTGTCCGCGGGGGCGCCGTCCCGCTGGCGCGCGAGGCTCTGCTCCAGCCGTCCGACCGTGCGGACCAGGTCGTCGAGGCAGCGCTTGACCGCCGTCAAATCGTCCTGAACGGACATGACTTGCCCTCACTTCCGCGGTCGCGGGTGGCAACGTTCATGCGCCTGCGAGTGTCGCGCGTCACTTCACGGATGGGAAGGGCGCGGACCCGATTCCCGGCGCGCGGCCCCCGCGCGCGCTCCCCGGGGCGGTTGGGCCGCACGGGTGGGGTTTGGCGACGCCCCCGCCGTGTCTGCGCTCCCGGGGGACGCGGGTCGCCTTCAGTGGAGGCGCGATACCCAATAGGTGTGATCATCAATAAATTCCACAAACCGGGACGAAGAGGTACAAGACATGCACCGGACGCTCCGCTCCGTCGCGTTCCTCACCAGTGGTGTGCTGGCCGTGTCCGTACTGGCCGGGTGCGGCTCGGGCAGCGGGGACGCCGACACCTCGGGGGCCGCCCCGGACACCGCCCCCGCCGGGCGCGACCAGGTGGCCGAGGGCGGCACCCTGAACTGGGCCGTGGACGCCATGCCGACCACGCTCAACGCCTTCCAGGCCGACGCCGACGCGGCGACCGCCCGGGTGGCCGGAGCCGTCCTGCCCGCGCTCTTCACCCTGGACGAGCGGGGCCGCCCGCAGCGCAACGAGGACTACCTGGAGTCCGCCGAGGTCGTCGAGACCGAGCCCAAGCAGGTCGTCCTGTACAAGCTCAACCAGCAGGCGGTGTGGAGCGACGGCCGCGAGATCGGCGCCCCCGACTTCGTCGCCCAGTGGCGCGCCCTCAGCGGCCGCGACTCCGCCTACTGGACCGCCCGCAACGCCGGGTACGAGCGCATCGAGAAGATCGAGCGCGGCGCCAACGACCTGGAGGTCCGGGTCACCTTCAACAAGCCCTACGGCGACTGGCGGGCGCTCTTCACCCCGCTGTACCCGAAGGACGTCATGGGCTCCCCGGACACCTTCAACGACGGCGCCCGCACCAAGCTCGGCTCCTCCGCGGGCCCCTTCCGGCTGCGCGCCGTCGACGCCAAGGGCGGCAGCGTCTCGCTGGTCCGCAACCCCCGCTGGTGGGGCCGCCCCGCCAAGCTCGACGGCCTGGTCCTGCGCGCCGTACCGCGCGCGCAGCGCCCCGCCGCCCTCGCCGCGGGCACCGTCGACCTGGCCGAGATCGACCGCCCCGCCGCCGAGCGCATCGCCCTGGCCGAGCGGGACAAGGGCGCCGGCAAGGCCCTCACCCACGGCCCCGGCGCCGCCCTGACCCCGGCTGCCGCACTGCGCTCCTGGGCGTTGGCGCACGGCTCCGACGAGGAGCTCGCCGAGACCGTCCAGGCCGCCCGGGCCAGGACGCGCAAGGCCATCGCCACCTACGGCAGCGAGCAGCGGGCCCTGAGCGGCTACGCCGTGCGCAGGTCCCTGGAGCCGGCCTGGACCCAGCTGGCCCTCAACGGGGAGTCGGGCCCCCTCGCCGACGAGCGGGTGCGCCGCGCCGTGGCCCGCGCCCTGGACCGCGCCGAGCTGGCCCGCACCGTCCTGGTCCCGCTCGGCCTGCCCGCCGCCCCGGTCGACAGCCACCTGGCGCTGGCCGGACAGGACGGGTACGCCGATGGCAGCGAGGCGCTCGGCTCCCAGGACACCACCGAGGCCCGGGCGCTGCTCTCGGACGCGGGCTGGACGACGGGCGGGGCCCGCACCCCGGCCGGGGCCGCGGCCGGCGGCACCGCCTCGCCCAAGGCCCGCGCCAAGAAGGTGTCCGAGGAGGGCGCCTCCGACGAGGGCACGTACATCGTCGGCGACGACAAGCCGGGCGAGCCGCGCATCGGCGGCCACGGCCCGGAGAACGGCACCAACATCCTGGCCCCCGCCCCGGCCGCCGCGCTTCAGGAGCTGGCCGTGCTCCAGCAGGCCGAGTCGCTGTCCCGGGACGCCGCCGACGGCGACGACGCGCCCAGGGCCAAGGCCGAGAAGAAGCCGGAGAAGGGCGTCGCCGGGGCCTACGCCCCGCGCGGCACCGCGGCGCCGGGCGGCGCGGCGGGCCCGCTCGGCAAGGACGGCCGGCCGCTGAGCCTGCGCTTCGTGCTGCCCTCGGGCCCGGGCTCCGAGGCGCTGCGCACGGTCGGCGACAAGATCGCGCAGATGCTGGACCGGGTCGGCATCCGCACCGAGATGGTCAGGGTGTCCGACGACAGCTACTTCAAGGACCACGTCGCCTCCGGCGAGTACGACCTGGCCCTGTACTCCTGGCCCGGCACCGCCTACCCGGCCACCGACGCCCGGCCGATCTTCGCCAAGCCCGAGCCCGCCACCGACGGCTCGCTCCTGGTCGAGCAGAACTACACCCGGGTCGGCACCGACCGCATCGACCAGCTCTTCGCCCAGGCCGCCTCCGAGCTGGACGAGGATGCCTCGCGGGAACTGATGCGCGAGGCCGACGCCCGGATCTGGGCCGCGGCCGGCTCCATCCCCCTCTACCAGCGCCCGCAGCTGGTGGCGGCCAAGCCGTCGGTGGTGAACGCCGGGGCCTTCGGCTTCGCCACCCCGATCTACCAGGACATGGGGTTCAAGAAGAAGGCGGAGGCCGCGAAGAAGTAGCCGGGGCCGCGGCGGGGACGGGCGGCGGCGAACCGCCCGTAGTGGGCCCCGCCATCCGGGGCTCCTTACCCCCAAGCTCAGAATCAGCTCAATTCCCTTGCCCGCCGGCCGCGCCGGCGGGCAAGGTCGTACCCAGCGCCCTTGACCCGGCCACCAGCACGACCCGCGCCCCCCACGCACCTCGGACCCAGTGGCGTCCCCCGCCCGCGGAGCCCTCCTCTACCAGCTCCGTACCGGCCCTGGGAAGCCCCGCGCCTCCCGGCCCCGTACCATGGACACAGCCGTGGCGCGTCCGCCCGGCGGGCGTACGAGGAATGACGCCGCATCCCACGATCCGAGAGAAGCGCACGCACCCATGCCCACGCGCCACGACATCCGCAACGTCGCCATCGTCGCCCACGTCGACCACGGCAAGACGACCATCGTCGACGCCATGCTCAAGCAGGCCGGTGCCTTCGCCGCCCACCAGCACCTCGACGACCGCATGATGGACTCGAACGACCTGGAGCGTGAGAAGGGCATCACGATCCTCGCCAAGAACACGGCGGTGAAGTACCACCCCAAGGACGGCGGGGCCCCGATCACGATCAACATCATCGACACCCCCGGCCACGCCGACTTCGGTGGTGAGGTCGAGCGCGGCCTGTCGATGGTGGACGCCGTCGTCCTGCTGGTGGACGCCTCCGAGGGTCCGCTGCCGCAGACCCGCTTCGTGCTGCGCAAGGCCCTGCAGGCCCGGATGCCCGTCATCCTGTGCATCAACAAGACGGACCGCCCGGACTCCCGGATCGACGAGGTCGTCAACGAGACCTACGACCTGTTCCTCGACCTGGACGCCGACGAGGACCAGATCGAGTTCCCGATCGTCTACGCCTGCGGCCGCGACGGCATCGCCTCGCTGACCAAGCCGGAGGACGGCACGGTCCCGGCGGACTCCACCAACCTGGAGCCGTTCTTCTCCACCATCCTGGAGCACGTCCCGGCCCCCACCTTCGAGGAGGACGCGCCGCTCCAGGCCCACGTCACCAACCTCGACGCCGACAACTTCCTCGGCCGCATCGCGCTGCTCCGCGTCGAGCAGGGCGAGCTGCGCAAGGGCCAGACCGTCGCGTGGATCAAGCGGGACGGCTCGATCTCCAACGTCCGCATCACCGAGCTGATGATGACCGAGGCGCTCACCCGCAAGCCGGCCGAGGTGGCGGGCCCCGGTGACATCTGCGCCGTCGCCGGCATCCCGGACATCATGATCGGCGAGACCCTGGCCGACCCGGAGAACCCGGTCGCGCTGCCGCTGATCACGGTCGACGAGCCGGCCATCTCCATGACCATCGGTACCAACACCTCGCCGCTGGTCGGCCGTGGCGGCACCGGCAAGGGCGCCGACAACAAGGCCGCGGTCAAGGACCGCAAGGTCACCGCCCGCCAGGTCAAGGACCGCCTGGACCGCGAGCTCATCGGCAACGTCTCGCTGCGCGTGCTCGACACCGAGCGCCCCGACGCCTGGGAGGTGCAGGGCCGCGGTGAGCTGGCGCTGGCCATCCTGGTCGAGCAGATGCGCCGCGAGGGCTTCGAGCTGACCATCGGCAAGCCCCAGGTCGTCACGCAGGAGATCGACGGCAAGGTGCACGAGCCGGTCGAGCGCATGACCATCGACGTGCCCGAGGAGCACATGGGCGCCGTCACGCAGCTCATGGGCGTCCGCAAGGGCCGCATGGACAACATGTCGAACCACGGCTCCGGCTGGGTGCGCATGGAGTTCGTCGTGCCCTCGCGCGGCCTGATCGGGTTCCGTACGGAGTTCCTGACCCAGACCCGCGGCACCGGCATCGCGCACTCGATCCACGAGGGCCACGAGCCGTGGTTCGGCACCCTGGCGACCCGCAACAACGGCTCGCTGGTCGCCGACCGCGCCGGTTCGGTCACCGCGTTCGCGATGACCAACCTGCAGGAGCGCGGCGTGCTGTTCACCGACCCCGGCACCGAGGTGTACGAGGGCATGATCGTCGGCGAGAACTCGCGCTCCGACGACATGGACGTGAACATCACCAAGGAGAAGAAGCTGACGAACATGCGGTCCTCGTCGGCCGACTCGTTCGAGGCGATCGTCCCGCCGCGCAAGCTCTCCCTGGAGCAGTCCCTGGAGTTCTGCCGCGACGACGAGTGCGTCGAGGTGACCCCGGAGGCCGTGCGCATCCGGAAGGTGAACCTGGACGGCCGCGAGCGCGCCCGCGCCGCGTCGCGCGCCAAGCACGGCTGAGCCACCAGGCAGTGACGAGCGGCGGTCCCCGGAGCCTTCCGGGGGCCGCCGCTCGGCGTTGGGGGGAGTGGCGCGTGTACGCCACCGGGGGTGTCCGGAGCGTGGGCGCGGGGCAGTGTCCGGTCAAGGAGTTTTCCCGAGCCCGGCGTCCGGATATCGACCGTCGCTCTCCGGAAGATGTGTTAACGGTCCGTTTCGGGGGTGTCTGTCTCTGCTCACTTTGTCCGGATTTCGGTCTTCCGGCCCTCGGCGATGTTGTCAAAACGAGACCCATTAAGTGTGGTTTACGGCCCGGACGTACTTAATAGTTGGCTCCATTGAGCTCGGGTCAATGGGTCACGCACTGTGGGGAGTGCCGACTCACGAGCACACTCGGGGCACTTGGGTCCATCGCCGTCAGGGGTGTCGGCGAACCTCGAAGTGCCCCTCTTGTAGTGACAAAGTGGACTCATGAGGAGGAACCCATGCGTGGTGCCAAGAGCGCCAAGTGGGTCGCGGGCGCGATCGTCGTCGCCCTGGCGGCGACGGCTTGTGGCGGGGGCAAGGACGACAAGGGCTCGTCCACCGAGAAGGGCAAGCCCGCGGGCTACGTCTCGGTCGACGTCGGCGAGCCGCAGAAGCCGCTGATCCCGGCCGACACGAACGAGTCGCTCGGCAGCTACGTGATCCAGGCCATCTTCACCGGCCTGCTCAGCTTCGACGCGCAGGGCAAGATCGTCTACGACAACGCCGAGTCGGTCAAGACGACGGACTCGAAGGTCTGGACGGTCAAGCTCAA
Source organism: Streptomyces sp. NPDC001941 (assembly GCF_040296945.1). Taxonomy (NCBI): domain Bacteria; kingdom Bacillati; phylum Actinomycetota; class Actinomycetes; order Kitasatosporales; family Streptomycetaceae; genus Streptomyces; species Streptomyces sp. NPDC001941. The sequence continues at coordinate 60,694 of NZ_JBEOYE010000005.1, forward strand.
CAAGGGCTGGAAGTTCCACAACGGCGAGGCCGTCACCGCGCAGTCGTACGTCGACGCGTGGAACTGGTACGCCAACGTCAAGAACAAGCAGCAGAACGCCCCGTGGTTCTCCGACATCGAGGGCTTCGGCGACGTCCACCCGGACAAGGGTGACCCGAAGTCCGACAAGATGTCGGGCCTGAAGGTCGTCGACGAGAACACCTTCACCATCACGCTGTCGAAGCCGGTCCCGTACTTCGAGTACAAGCTCGGCTACACCACCTGGGCCCCGCTGCCCAAGAGCTTCTACGCCGACCCGAAGGCCTTCGGCCAGAAGCCGGTCGGCAACGGTCCCTACGTCTTCGAGAAGTGGGACCACAAGAAGCTCATCCAGGTCAAGGCGAACGCGGACTACCTGGGCCCGAACAAGGCCAAGAACAAGGGTGTCCTGTTCAAGAACTACGCCACCGTCGAGGCGGCGTACCAGGACCTGCTGTCCGGCAACCTGGACATGATCCGCCAGGTCGGCCCGAAGGACCTGCCGAAGTACAAGCAGGACCTCGGCGACCGCGCGGTCGAGCAGCCCTACGCGGCCATCCAGTCCCTGGTCCCGGCCATGTACTCGAAGCCGTTCAAGGGCATCAACCCGAAGGTCATGCAGGGCCTTTCGATGGCGATCGACCGTGACACGATCACGAAGACCGTCCTCAACGGCACCCGCAAGCCGGCGACGTCCTTCATCCCGGCCGGCGTGGCGGGCAAGCAGGACCTCCAGACGGACGTCTTCAAGTACAACCCGGCCAAGGCCAAGCAGCTCGTCACCGAGGGCGGCGGCGTTCCGGACAACAAGATCTGGATCCAGTACAACGCCGACGGTGGCCACAAGGAGTGGATCACGGCCGTCTGCGAGTCCATCCGCAACGCCACCGGGATCGACTGCATCCCGGACGCGAAGCCGGACTTCCAGACCGACCTGGAAGCGCGTGACAACGACCAGGTCAAGGGCATGTACCGCGGTGGCTGGGTGGCCGACTACCCGGTGAACGCCAACTTCATGCGCGAGCTGTACGACTCCAAGGCCGAGGCGAACAACGGTCGCTTCAACGACCCGGCGGTCGACGCTGCCTTCCGCAAGGGCGACAACGCCAAGTCCCTGGAAGAGTCCATCAAGGCTTACCAGGACGCGGAGAAGCTGGTTCTGTCGAAGATGCCGGCCATCCCGCTGTGGGAGTACAAGATCAACGGCGGCTACGGCAAGAACGTCAGCAACGTCAAGGTCGACTACCGCGGTGACTACGTGATCACGGACGTCACCGTCAAGTAACCCCGCCTACGGGCCAATCCCCACTCGGCCATCAGCCGCCACCGCACCGGCGGCAGGCCGGGGGCCGCTCCCCGCACGCGAGGGAGCGGCCCCCGGCTGCAGTTATCCACTCGGAGGCAACAATGGGGCGTTATGTCGTTCGGCGACTGCTCCAGATGATCCCGGTCTTCCTCGGGTCAACCCTGCTGGTCTTCTCCATGATGTACGCGCTGCCCGGCGACCCCGTGCGCGCGCTCGCCGGAGAACAGACCGTCGACCCCGCGCAGATCGCCCAGATGAAGAAGGACCTGGGACTCGATCTGCCGCTCTGGCACCAGTACCTGAACTATCTGGGCAACCTGTTCCAGGGTGACTTCGGCACCCAGATCGCCAGCGGTCGTCCGGTCGCGGACATCATCGCGGAAGCGTTCCCGATCACGGTCCGCCTCGCCCTGTTCGCCTTCACCTTCACGGTGCTCGTCGGTATCTCCATCGGCGTCTTCGCCGGTCTGAAGGCCGACACCCTGCGGGACCGGGCGCTGCTCGTCCTCACGCTGCTGCTCATCTCGGTCCCCTCCTTCGTACTCGGCTTCCTCGGCCAGTACTTCTTCGCCTTCCAGCTCGGCTGGGTCGAACCGAACGTCAGCCCCGAGGGCAACTGGGACGAGTTGTTCCTGCCCGCGGTGGTGCTCGGATCACTCTCACTCGCGTACGTGGCACGACTGACGCGTACCTCGGTCGCCGAGAACCTGCGCTCGGACTACATGCGCACCGCGGTCGCCAAGGGCCTGCCCCGCCGCCGCATCGTGGGCGTCCACCTGCTGCGCAACTCGATGATCCCGGTCGTGACCTTCCTCGGCACCGACCTCGGCGCGCTCTTCGGCGGCGCCGTCGTGACCGAGGGCATCTTCAACGTCAAGGGTGTCGGCTTCAACGTCTTCGACGCGCTCAAGCACCGCGAGGGCGCCACGGTCGTCGGCATCGTCACCCTGATCGTGATCGTGTACCTGGTCACCAGCCTGCTCGTCGACCTGCTCTACGCGGTCCTGGACCCGAGGATTCGCTATGCCTGAGGCAGTCAAGTCCACCCCCGAGGTCATCAAGGACCACCCGTCCCCGGACGTCCCGGCCGGGCTGCCCGCGGCCAAGCCCGAGAAGCCGCGCAGCCTGTGGACCGACGCCTGGCACGACCTGCGTCGCAACCCGCTGTTCATCGTCTCCGCGGTGCTGATCGTCGTCCTGCTGGTCATGGCGATCGCCCCGGGCCTCTTCACCGGCGCCGACCCGCGCCACGCGGACCTCGCCAAGCACTACCTCCAGCACCCGAAGTGGGGGAACGTCTTCTCCGAGGACTGGTTCGGCTACGACATCCAGGGCCGCTCGATCTACGCGCGTGTCATCTACGGCGCCCGCGCCTCGATCTCCGTCGCCGTCGTCGTGACCGTGCTGGTCACCGTCCTCGGCACGATCGTCGGCATGCTGGCCGGTTACTTCGGCGGCTGGATCGACACGCTCCTGTCGCGCGTCACCGACATCTTCTTCGGCGTCCCCTTCATCCTCGGCGCGATGGTGGTCCTCACCTCGTTCACCGAGCGCAGCCTGTGGGTCGTCATCCTCGCCCTGGCCTTCCTGGGCTGGACCCAGATCGCCCGTGTCGCCCGCGGCTCGGTGATCACCGTCAAGCAGGCCGACTACGTGATGGCGGCGCGCGCACTGGGCGCCTCCACCACCCGGATCCTGCTGCGGCACATCCTGCCCAACGCCATCGCCCCGGTGATCGTCGTCGCCACGATCGCGCTCGGCGGCTACATCTCGGCCGAGGCCACGCTGTCCTTCCTGGGCATCGGCCTCGCCGAGCCGACCGTCTCGTGGGGCGTCGACATCTCGTCCGGCCAGGAGCAGCTGCGCAACGCGCCGTACGTCCTGGTCATCCCGTCGGTGATGGTGTCGATCACGGTCCTGGCGTTCATCATGCTCGGCGATGCGGTGCGCAACGCCCTTGACCCGAAGCTGCGCTGAGGAGGGCGTACGTGACCATCATCGAAGAGACCGCAGGCGTCCCGGCGCCCCGCTCGAACGGCTCGCAGTCCACGCCTCTGCTCGAGGTCCGCGACCTGCACGTCGAGTTCCACACCCGTGACGGTGTCGCCAAGGCCGTCAACGGCGTCAACTACTCGCTGAACGCGGGCGAGACGCTGGCCGTGCTCGGCGAGTCCGGCTCCGGCAAGTCCGTCACCGCACAGGCGATCATGGGCATCCTCGACATGCCGCCCGGCCGCATCCCCAAGGGAGAGATCTTCTTCCAGGGGCAGGACATGCTGAAGATGTCCGCCGACGAGCGCCGCAAGATCCGCGGCCGGAAGATCGCGATGATCTTCCAGGACGCGCTGTCGTCGCTCAACCCGGTGCTCAGCGTGGGCTACCAGCTCGGCGAGATGTTCCGGGTGCACCAGGGCCTGTCCAAGAAGGACGCCAAGGCCAAGGCCATCGAGCTGATGGACAAGGTCAAGATCCCGGCCGCCAAGGCCCGGGTCAACGACTACCCCCACCAGTTCTCCGGCGGCATGCGCCAGCGCATCATGATCGCCATGGCGCTGGCCCTGGAGCCGGACCTGATCATCGCGGACGAGCCGACCACCGCGCTCGACGTGACCGTCCAGGCCCAGGTGATGGACCTGCTGGCGGAGCTGCAGCGCGAGTACAACATGGGCCTGATCCTGATCACCCACGACCTCGGCGTGGTCGCCGACGTCGCGGACAAGATCGCCGTGATGTACGCGGGCCGCATCGTGGAGAACGCGCCGGTGCACGAGCTCTACAAGCGCCCCGCGCACCCGTACACCCGGGGTCTGCTCGACTCGATCCCGCGCCTGGACCAGAAGGGCCAGGAGCTGTACGCGATCAAGGGCCTGCCCCCCAACCTGCTCAAGATCCCGTCGGGCTGCGCCTTCAACCCGCGCTGCCCGAAGGCGCAGGACATCTGCCGTACGGAGGTGCCGGCCCTGGTGCCCGTCACCGAGCGGGACGGCAGCGACCTGCCCGGCCGCGGCAGCGCGTGCCACTTCTGGAAGGAGACGATCCATGGCTGAGCCCAGCAAGAACGACGGGGCCGTGGACGCGACGCCGAACGTCACCGAGGTGGAGACCGTCGAGGTCTCCAGCGAGACCCAGGCGGTCGCGGCGATCGAGGCCCCGGTGGAGCGCGGCGAGCCGATCCTCCAGGTGCGCAACCTGGTCAAGCACTTCCCGCTGACCCAGGGCATCCTCTTCAAGAAGCACGTCGGCGCGGTCAAGGCCGTGGACGGCATCTCCTTCGACCTGTACCAGGGCGAGACCCTGGGCATCGTGGGCGAGTCCGGCTGCGGCAAGTCGACCGTCGCCAAGCTGCTGATGATGCTGGAGAACGCCACCTCCGGCGAGGTCTTCTACAAGGGCCAGGACATCACCAAGCTGTCCGGCCGCGCCCTGAAGGCCGTGCGCCGCAACATCCAGATGGTGTTCCAGGACCCGTACACCTCGCTGAACCCGCGCATGACGGTCGGCGACATCATCGGGGAGACCTTCGACATCCACCCCGAGGTGGCCCCGAAGGGCGACCGCCGGCGCCGGGTGCAGGAGCTCCTGGACGTGGTGGGCCTGAACCCGGAGTACATCAACCGCTACCCGCACCAGTTCTCCGGCGGCCAGCGCCAGCGCATCGGCATCGCGCGCGGCCTCGCGCTCAACCCGGAGATCATCATCTGCGACGAGCCGGTCTCCGCGCTCGACGTGTCGGTGCAGGCGCAGGTCATCAACCTGATGGAGAAGCTGCAGGACGAGTTCAACCTGTCCTACATCTTCATCGCGCACGACCTGTCGATCGTCCGGCACATCTCGGACCGGGTCGGCGTGATGTACCTCGGCAAGATGGCCGAGATCGGCACGGACACCCAGATCTACGACCACCCGACGCACCCCTACACCCAGGCGCTGCTGTCGGCGGTCCCGGTGCCCGACCCGGCGGCCCGCGAGGGCCGCGAGCGGATCATCCTCACCGGTGACGTCCCGTCGCCGGCGAACCCGCCGTCCGGCTGCCGCTTCCGCACGCGCTGCTGGAAGGCGCAGGACAAGTGCGCCACCGAGGTGCCGCTGCTGGCGATCCCCGAGCGCTTCCAGGGGGCCGAGACCCCCGCGGCGCACGAGTCGGCGTGCCACTTCGCCGAGGAGAAGGACGTCGTCCACGCGGCGTAGCCGACCCTCCGTACACGACGGACCCCCCGGAAGCCCGCTCGGGCATCCGGGGGGTCCGTCGTCTTCGTACGGACGCGGTGAACGTGCAGCCCGGGCGTTATGGGGTGATATTTGGGCCTAAGTGAGATCTGGTACCCACGGGAGGCACTCCATGCGCGGAGCCACGCACGCCAAGTGGACCGCTTGCGCAGCGGTCGTCGTACTCGCCGCGACGGCCTGCGGTGGCGGGGGCGACAGCGGCGGCAGCGGCGCCGACGGCATCGTGAGCTCCTCCTGGGGCGACCCGCAGAACCCGCTGGAGCCGGCGAACACCAACGAGGTCCAGGGCGGCAAGGTCCTCGACATGATCTTCCGGGGCCTGAAGCGGTACGACCCCAAGACCGGCGAGGCCAAGGACATGCTCGCCGAGAAGATCGACACCACCGACTCCACGAACTTCACCGTCAAGATCAAGGACGGCTGGACCTTCTCCAACGGCGAGAAGGTCACCTCGAAGTCCTTCGTGGACGCCTGGAACTACGGCGCGCACCTGAAGAACAACCAGAAGAACGCCTACTTCTTCGGCTACATCGAGGGCTACGACAAGGTCCACCCCGAGTCCGGCACCCCCACCGCCGAGACCATGAGCGGCCTGAAGGTCGTCGACCCGCTGACCTTCACGGTCAAGCTGAACCAGAAGTTCTCGACCTTCCCCGAGACCCTGGGCTACGCCGCGTTCGCCCCGCTGCCCGAGTCCTTCTTCAAGGACCACGCCGCCTGGCTGTCCAAGCCCGTCGGCAACGGCCCGTACAGCGTCGACGCGTACACCAAGGGCTCGCAGATGCAGCTCAAGAAGTGGGCCGACTACAAGGGCGACGACAAGGCGCAGAACGGCGGCGTGACCCTCAAGGTCTACACCGACAACAACACCGCCTACACCGACCTGACCGCCGGCAACCTGGACCTGGTCGACGACGTCCCGGCCTCGCAGCTGAAGAACGTCAAGAACGACCTGGGCGACCGGTACATCAACACCCCGGCCGGCATCATCCAGACCCTCGGCATCCCCTTCTACGACCAGGGCTGGCAGGGCGAGAACGGCGCCAAGGTCCGCAAGGGCCTGTCCATGGCGATCAACCGCCAGCAGATCACCGACACGATCTTCCAGAAGACCCGCACCCCCGCCAAGGACTGGACCTCGCCGGTGCTCGGCGCGGAGGGCGGCTACAAGGACACGCTCTGCGGCGACGCGTGCACCTTCAACCCGGCGGAGGCCAAGAAGCTGGTCGCCGAGGGCGGCGGCATCCCGGGCGGCCAGCTGAAGGTCTCGTACAACGCGGACACCGGCTCGCACAAGGAGTGGGTCGACGCCGTCTGCAACTCGATCAACAACGCGCTCGACAACGACAAGGCCTGCGTCGGCAACCCGGTCGGCACCTTCGCCGACTTCCGCAACCAGATCGGGCAGCACAAGATGCCCGGGCCGTTCCGCACCGGCTGGCAGATGGACTACCCGCTGATCCAGAACTTCCTGCAGCCGCTGTACTACACCAACGCGTCCTCCAACGACGGCCAGTTCAGCAACCCGCAGTTCGACAAGCTGGTCGACCAGGCCAACGCCGAGCCGGACACCAAGAAGGCCGTGGAGCTCTTCCAGCAGGCCGAGGAGGTCGTACGGGACCAGATGGCCGCGATCCCGCTCTGGTACCAGAACGGCAGCGCCGGCTACTCCTCGCGGGTGTCGAACGTGTCGCTGAACCCCTTCAGCGTGCCGGTCTACAACGAGATCAAGGTCAGCTGAGACCGGACGCCGGAAGGGGAGTGCCGCCATGGGGCGATATGTGGTCCGGCGCCTGTTGCAGATGATCCCGGTCTTCATCGGCACCACGCTGCTGATCTTCCTGATGGTCAACGTGATGGGCGACCCCATCGCGGGGCTGTGCGGCGACCGCCAGTGCGACCCCGCGCTGGCCGCCAAGCTGACCTCGGACTTCGGCCTCGACAAGCCCGTGTGGCAGCAGTACCTGACCTACATGGGCCACGTCTTCACCGGGGACTTCGGCACCGCGTTCAACGGTCAGAAGGTCACCGAGCTGATGTCGACGGCCTTCCCGGTGACCATCCGGCTCACCCTGGTGGCGATCTTCTTCGAGATCGTCATCGGCATCACCCTCGGCGTGCTCACCGGGCTGCGCCGCGGCAAGCCGATCGACACCACGGTGCTGATGCTGACCCTGGTCGTCATCGCGGTGCCCACCTTCGTCACCGGACTCCTCGCCCAGCTGCTGCTGGGCGTGGAGTGGGGCGTCATCAAGCCCGCCGTCTCGCCCGAGGCGCCGGTGAACGAGCTGATCGTGCCCGGCCTGGTGCTCGCCTCGGTCTCGCTCGCGTACGTCACCCGGCTCACCCGCACCTCGATCGCCGAGAACGCCCGCGCCGACTACGTCCGCACCGCCGTCGCCAAGGGCCTGCCCCGGCGCCGGATCATCTCCCGCCACCTACTGCGCAACTCGCTCATCCCGGTGGTCACCTTCATCGGCACCGACGTCGGCGCCCTGATGGGCGGGGCGATCGTCACCGAGCGGATCTTCAACATCCACGGCGTCGGCTACCAGCTCTACCAGGGCATCCTGCGGCAGAACAGCCAGACCGTGGTCGGCTTCGTGACCGTGCTGGTGCTGGTCTTCCTCGTCGCCAACCTGCTCGTGGACCTTCTGTACGCCGTACTCGACCCGAGGATCCGCTATGCCTGAGAACAACGAGGGCGCGATCGCAGCGACCGGGGCCGGCGGTGCGATGGACCTGGCCGCCAGCGAGGCGGGCAGCGTGGCCGGTGCGCCCGGCGGCCCCGGCGGCACCGGCCCCGCGAACAAGCCGCGCTCGCTGTGGTCCGACGCCTGGCGCGACCTGCGGCGCAACCCGGTCTTCATCATCTCCGCGCTGGTCATCCTGTTCCTGGTCGTCATCTCGATCTGGCCGTCGCTGATCGCGTCGGGCAACCCGCTCAAGTGCGACCTGGGCAAGGCGCAGCAGGGCTCCCAGCCCGGCCACCCCTTCGGCTTCGACGGCCAGGGCTGCGACGTCTACACCCGCACCGTCTACGGGGCCCGCACCTCGGTCCTGGTGGGCGTCCTGACCACGCTGGGCGTCGCGGTGCTCGGCTCGGTGCTCGGCGGTCTGGCCGGCTTCTTCGGCGGCGGCTGGGACGCCCTGCTGTCGCGGATCACCGACATCTTCTTCGGCATCCCGGTCGTCCTCGGCGGCCTGGTCTTCCTCTCCGTGGTCACCTCCTCCACGGTCTGGCCGGTGATCGCCTTCATGGTGCTGCTCGGCTGGCCGCAGATCGCCCGCATCGCGCGCGGCTCGGTGATCACCGCCAAGCAGAACGACTACGTCTCCGCGGCCCGGGCGCTGGGCGCCTCCAACTCCCGGATGCTGCTGCGGCACATCGCGCCCAACGCGCTGGCCCCGGTGATCGTCGTCGCCACCATCGCGCTCGGCACGTACATCGCGCTGGAGGCCACCCTGTCCTTCCTCGGCGTCGGCCTGAAGCCGCCGACGGTCTCCTGGGGCATCGACATCTCGGCGGCCGCCCAGTACATCCGCAACGCCCCGCACATGCTGCTCTGGCCGGCCGGCGCGCTGGCCCTCACCGTGCTCGCGTTCATCATGCTCGGCGACGCGGTGCGCGACGCCCTCGACCCCAAGCTGCGCTGAGGAGTTGGACGTCATGCTGCTCGAAGTGCGGGACCTCCAGGTGGAGTTCAGGACACGGGACGGGGTCGCCAAGGCCGTCAACGGGGTCAACTACTCGGTGGACGCGGGCGAGACGCTGGCCGTGCTCGGCGAGTCCGGCTCGGGGAAGTCGGTGACCGCGCAGGCGGTCATGGGCATCCTCGACGTGCCGCCGGGACGGATCGCGGGCGGCGAGATCCTCTTCCAGGGCCAGGACCTGCTGAAGCTCAAGGAGGAGGAGCGCCGGAAGATCCGCGGCGCGAAGATGGCGATGATCTTCCAGGACGCGCTGTCCTCGCTCAACCCCGTGCTCAGCGTGGGGGAGCAGCTCGGCGAGATGTTCGTGGTGCACCGGGGCATGTCCAGGAAGGACGCCAGGGCCAAGGCGATCGAGCTGATGGACGAGGTGCGCATCCCGGCGGCCAAGGAGCGGGTGGGGCAGTACCCGCACCAGTTCTCCGGCGGCATGCGCCAGCGCATCATGATCGCCATGGCGATGGCCCTGGAGCCGGACCTGATCATCGCGGACGAGCCGACCACCGCCCTGGACGTCACCGTCCAGGCCCAGGTGATGGACCTGCTCGCCGAGCTCCAGGCCCGGCACAACATGGGCCTGATCCTGATCACCCACGACCTGGGCGTGGTCGCCGACGTCGCGGACAAGATCGCGGTGATGTACGCGGGCCGGATCGTGGAGTCCGCCCCGGTGCACGAGATCTACAAGAACCCCGCCCACCCCTACACCCGGGGCCTGCTCGACTCGATCCCGCGCCTGGACCAGAAGGGGCAGGAGCTGTACGCGATCAAGGGCCTGCCGCCCAACCTGCTGGCCATCCCCTCGGGGTGCGCCTTCAACCCGCGCTGCCCGATGGCCCGCGACGTGTGCCGCACGGACGTGCCGCCGCTCGCCGAGGTGGCCCCCGGCCGCCGGAGCGCCTGCCACTTCTGGAAGGAGTGCCTCGATGGCTGAGCCGATCCTCGAAGTGCGCGACCTGGTCAAGCACTTCCCGCTGACCCAGGGCATCCTGTTCAAGAAGCAGGTGGGCGCGGTCAAGGCCGTCGACGGGGTGTCCTTCGGACTCGGGGCGGGCGAGACGCTGGGCATCGTGGGCGAGTCCGGCTGCGGCAAGTCGACCGTCGCCAAGATGCTGGTCAACCTGGAGAGCCCGACGTCCGGGGAGATCCGGTACAAGGGCGAGGACATCACCAAGCTGTCCGGCCGGGCCCTGAAGGCGGTGCGCCGCAACATCCAGATGGTGTTCCAGGACCCGTACACCTCGCTGAACCCGCGGATGACGGTCGGCGACATCATCGGGGAGCCGTACGAGATCCACCCCGAGGTCGCCCCCAAGGGCTCGCGCCGTCGCAAGGTGCAGGACCTGCTGGACGTGGTCGGGCTCAACCCCGAGTACATCAACCGCTACCCGCACCAGTTCTCCGGCGGCCAGCGCCAGCGCATCGGCATCGCGCGCGGCCTCGCGCTCCAGCCGGAGATCATCGTGGCGGACGAGCCGGTCTCGGCCCTGGACGTCTCGGTGCAGGCCCAGGTGGTGAACCTGCTGGAGCGGCTGCAGGACGAGTTCTCGCTCTCGTACGTCTTCATCGCGCACGACCTGTCCATCGTGCGGCACATCTCCGACCGGGTCGGGGTCATGTACCTGGGCCGGCTCGTGGAGATCGGCACGGACGCCGAGATCTACGACCACCCGACGCACCCCTACACCCAGGCGCTGCTGTCGGCGGTGCCGGTGCCCGACCCGGCGGCCCGTGAGCGCCGGGAGCGGATCATCCTGAGCGGCGACGTGCCGTCCCCGGCGAACCCGCCCTCCGGCTGCCGCTTCCGCACCCGCTGCTGGAAGGCGAAGGAGCGCTGCGAGCTGGAGGTGCCGCTGCTGGCGGTCCCGGCGGAGCTGCGGCTCGCCGACACGCCCGCGGCGCACGAGTCGGCGTGCCACTTCGCCGAGGAGAAGCACGTGGTGCCCTAGGGGTGCCTCAGGGGGCGGGGTCGGCCTTGACCGTCCCCGCCTCCGGGTGGTGGCAGGCCGTCAGGTGGTCCGCCGCATTGCCCTCGATGCGCACCAGCGGCGGCTCCTGCGCGGCGCACAGGTCCGTGGCCTTCCAGCAGCGGGTGCGGAAGCGGCAGCCCGAGGGCGGGTCCACCGGGGACGGCACGTCGCCGTGCAGCCGGATGCGCTCGCGGCCCTCGGCGTCCTCGGCGGCGTCCACGGTCGCCTCCGGGACCGCCGAGAGCAGCGCGTGGGTGTACGGGTGGCGGGGGCGCCGGTAGATCGCCTCGCGGCCGCCCACCTCCACCACCTTGCCCAGGTACATCACCGCGATCCGCTGCGAGAAGTGCCGCACCACGGCCAGGTCGTGGGCGATGAACAGGAACGCGATGCCCAGCTCCCGCTGGAGCTCCTGGAGCAGGTTCACCACCTGCGCCTGGATCGACACGTCCAGCGCCGAGACCGGCTCGTCGGCCACGATCAGCCGGGGCTCAAGGGCCAGCGCCCGGGCCACCCCGATGCGCTGGCGCTGCCCGCCGGAGAACTCGTGCGGGAAGCGGTTGTAGTGCTCGGGGTTGAGGCCCACGGTCTCCAGCAGCTCGCGCACCCGGGCCTCGCGCCCGCCGGGCGGCTTCAGGCCGTTGATCTCCATCGGTCCCGAGATGATCGTGCCGACCGTCTGGCGCGGGTTGAGCGACGAGTAGGGGTCCTGGAAGATCATCTGGATCTCGGAGCGGATCGGCGCCAGCTCCTTGCGCCCGGCCCGGGTGATGTCGCGGCCCCGGTAGGTGATGGTCCCCGAGGTCGGTTCGAGCAGCCGGGTCAGCAGCCGCCCGGTGGTGGACTTGCCGCACCCCGACTCGCCGACCAGGCCGAAGCTCTCGCCCTCCCGCACGGTCAGGTCGACGCCGTCCACCGCCTGCACGGAGCCCACCCGGCGCCGGAAGGGGAAACCGCCCGTCACGGGGAAGTACTTGGTCAGCCCCCGGGCCGTCAGCAGTTCCGTCACCGTACGCCTCCAGGGAACCGGATCCCCCGCTTGTCCGCGGGACTCAAGTGGCAGGCCGCGCCCCGCCCTTCGGGCATCGCGGGCCGCTCCGACGCGCACCGTCCCCGCGGCACCAGGGCGGTGTGCGGGCAGCGCGGGTGGAAGGGGCAGCCGGAGGGCGGGTCGAGCAGGCTCGGCGGCGTGCCCGGGATCGGCCGCAGCGGCTCGTCCACGTCCGACTCCAGGCGCGGCATCGAGCCGAGCAGCCCCCAGGTGTACGGGTGCCGGGGGTCGCGCAGCACCTCGCGCACCGTGCCGCGCTCCACCGCCCGGCCCGCGTACATCACCAGCAGGTCGTCCGCGGTGTTGGCGACCACCCCCAGGTCGTGGGTGATCAGGATGATCGCCGAGCCGAACTCCTGCTGGAGCTCGGCCAGCAGGTCCAGGATCTGCGCCTGCACGGTCACGTCGAGCGCCGTCGTCGGCTCGTCCGCGATCAGCAGCTCGGGGTCGCAGACCAGCGCCATCGCGATCATGGCGCGCTGGCGCATCCCGCCGGAGAACTGGTGCGGGTAGTCCCGGGCGCGCAGCCCGGGCCGGGGGATGCCCACCTTGCCGAGCATCTCCACCGCCCGGTCCCACGCCGCGCGCCGGGAGGCCCCGGTGTGCTTGCGGTACGGCTCCGCGATCTGCCGCCCGATCGTGTAGTACGGCGAGAGGGCGCTCAGCGAGTCCTGGAAGATCATCGCGACCTTGCTGCCGCGCAGCCGCTCCAGGGTGCGCTCGTCGGCGCCGGTGACCTCCTGGCCGTCCAGCAGGATCTCGCCCTCGGTGCGGGAGGTCGCCGGGTCGTGCAGCCCGAGGACGGACAGGCTGGTGACGGACTTGCCGGAGCCGGACTCGCCGACGATGCCGAGGGTGCGGCCGCGCGCCAGGTCGAAGGAGAGCCCGTCGACGGCCCGTACGGTCCCGTCCTCGGTGGAGAAGCGGACCCGCAGGTCGCGCACGGACAGGAAGGCCCCGTCCCCGGCGGGCGCGGGCGCCGCCCCGTGGTCCCGGATGGCTTCGGTCAAGGCAGCTCCTAGGACAGCCGCACGCGCGGGTCGATGAAGGCGTACAGGGCGTCGACGACGATGTTGGCGAGGACGATCGCGGTGCAGCTGAAGAGCATCACGCCCATCAGCATCGGCAGGTCCTTCTCGGTCACCGACTCCACCGCGAGCCGCCCCAGGCCGTGCAGCGTGAAGGTGAACTCGGTGATCATGGCGCCGCCGAACAGGCTGCCCAGGTCGATGCCGAGGATCGTCACGATCGGGGCCAGGGCGCCCCGCCAGGCGTACCGGAAGAAGACGGCGGAGCGGCTCATCCCCTTGGCGCGGGCGGTGCGCACGTGCTCCTCGCCGAGCTGCTCGATCATCTGCGAGCGGGTCATGCGGCTGTAGTTGGCGACGAAGACGATGGACAGGATCAGCCAGGGCAGCAGCATCCCGGTGAACCAGCCCACCGGGTCCCGGGTGATCGGCACGTACGCGGGCCGGTCCAGCCAGCCGGTGGAGTCCACCAGCAGCCACAGCGCGAGGGTGCCGACGAAGTAGATCTGCATCGAGTTGGCGACCAGCGACAGGGAGCTGAACACCTTGTCGGTCAGGGTGCCCCGGCGGGCCGCCGCGAGCATCCCGATGCCGACGCCGACCACCAGGAAGACCACGGTGCCGCCGACGGCGAGGGAGAGCGTGGTGGGGTAGCGGTCGACGATGGTGTCCCACACCAGCGTCTGGTCGTTGAAGGAGTAGCCCAGGCAGGGCGCGGGGCAGTGGCCGAGGGAGAAGTCCCGGCCCGCGAAGATCCCCACCAGGTAGTGCCAGTACTGCACCGGCACCGGGTCGTCGAGGCCCAGGTTCCGGTTGATGAGCGCGATGGCCGCCGGGTCGCAGTTCTTCCCGCAGGAGAGCATCGCGGGCTGCGAGGGCAGCGCGAAGAAGAGGAAGAACGTGATGGCGCTGATCAGCAGGATGATGACGCTGGCGCCGAGCGTCCGGCGCACCAGGAATCGAAGCATGGCGGCGGGGTCTCTTCTCCGGTTCGGTCTTCCCCGGTTCGGGCGGTGCGGGTCCGCGCCGGTGCGGGCGCGGACCCGGTGGGTGTGCGGGCGGCGCTACTTGACGTAGACGCCGGTCGGGTCCGCCGTGCCGTACACGGAGTGGTACTTCACGCCGCCGAGGCCGGAACCCCACAGCGAGTACTGGGTGTTGTAGAAGATCGGCACCGCCGGGACGTCGTCGGTGAGGATCTTCTCGGAGAGCTTGAACCACTCGGGCGCGGCCGCGTCGATGTCCTGGACCTTGTTGATCCGGTCGATCTCCGCGTTGACCTTCGGGTCGTTCAGCAGCCAGTAGTTCTGCGAGCCGTCGGAGATCTGCCGGCCGTCGAAGAGCGGCGGCACGACGGTCGAGCCGACCGGCCAGTCCGCGCCCCAGGACGCCCGGTGGATGTCGATCTTCTTGTCGACCTTGGAGATCTCGTCACGGAAGTTGTCCGGGTCGATCTCCTTCTTCTCCACCTTGAACCCGGCCTTCTCCAGCGCCTGGGCGACCACCACGGAGACCTTCTGGTAGATCTCGTCGTTGCGGTAGGCGTACACCAGCTCGTAGCCCTCGGCGCCGGCCTCCTTCAGCAGCTGCTTCGCCTTGGCCGTGTCGCCGCCCGCGTACTTCTTCTTGCCGAACGGGTCGGTGTCCTGCCAGCCGGCCAGCGACGGCGACATCAGGTTGCCCGCCACCACCCCGCCGGTCTTGCCGCCCACCTGGGCCAGGATCTGCGCGCTGGGCAGCGCGTAGGCGATGGCCTCGCGCACCCGCTTGTCCTTCACCCGGCGGGTGTTGATCGCCATGTAGTCCTCGTACGGCTGGACCTCGCGGAAGGACCGGGACTTGGTGCCCGGGTCGTCGAGCACCGACTGCGCGGTGTCGGTGGTCACCGCGTCGGAGAAGGACATGGCGGTCTTGTCGGAGCCGCGGTCGGCGAGCAGCCTGCGGGTGGTCTCGGCCTCCTCGCTGCCGAAGCTGATCTGGAAGCCGTCGACGTACTGGTGGCGGATCGGGTCGGTGTCCGCCTTCCACTGGGTGTTCTTGACCATGGAGATGGACTTGCCGGTCTTGATCTCCCCGAACTTGTACGGACCCGAGGCCAGCGGGCGCTTGTTGTAGGGCTCGCCGGGGTCCTTGCCGGGCGCCGAGGGCACCGCGCCGATGTTGGGCATGGCCATCGCGTACGGGGCGTCGGGGTGCGCGGTGCGGAAGTGGAAGACGACCGTCTTCTCGTCCGGGGTGTCGAGCACGGACGCGGGCAGGTGCTTGCCCTTGTACGGCCCGTCGGGCAGCGCCTTGCGGAAGTCCTGGCCGTCACCGGAGAGCCACTGCGGCACGTACAGCGGGCCGTCGGTGGCCCAGCTCGCGTACAGCCGCTCCACGCTCTGCCGGACGTCGGCCGAGGTGATCTTCGAGCCGTCCTCCCAGGCGAGTCCGGACTTGAGCGTGTACGTCCAGGTCTTCCCGCCGTCGGAGGACCTGCCCGGGTCGGTGGCCAGGTCGCCGACCAGGGTCACCTTCCCCTTCTCGTCGATCTTGTAGCCGGTCAGCGAGCGGTTGTAGAGCAGCTGGTTGGTGAGGGTGTCCGAGTAGTAGATCTCGGCAGGGTCCAGGTAGTTGAAGGCCGCCAGCTGGAGCACGTTGACCGTGCCGCCGCTCTTGGCGCCCTTCACCGCGGGGGCGGGGCCCTTGGAGTCGGCGGCGTTGCCGATCCGGTAGTTCCCCGCCTTGTTCTTGTCCGGGCCCGTCGCCCCCTCGCCCTTGCCGCCCCCGCCGCCCCCTCCGCCGCTGCTGCAGGCGGAGAGGAGCAGCGCCCCGGTGGCCAGAGCCACGGCCGCCAGCCGTCCTCTGCTCAACAGTTGATCACGCATGGGGAGTTGCACCTGCCTGTCCGTCGTTGCTGCCCTGAGCCTGGACCGAGCTGAGCTGTGCACGTGCTGCCGAACGGCCTTGCTAGACCCGGGACCTGGGGTCGAAGGCGTCCCGGACGGAGTCCCCGAGCAGGTTGAAGGCGACCACGAAGACCACCATCGCGATGCCGGGGAAGAACATGTAGGTGATGTCGTCGTGGTAGTACGCCGCGCCCGCGCGGAACATCCGGCCCCAGTCGGGCGTGGGCTCGACGATGCCCACGCCGAGGAAGGAGAGCCCGGCCTCGATGGTCACGAAGTTGGGCAGCATGAGCGTGGACTGCACCAGGATCGGCGTCCACAGGTTGGGGAGCAGCTCCTTGCGGATGATCCGCCACGGCGAGGCCCCCGAGACCCGCGCCGCCTCGATGAACTCCCGCTCCCGCAGGCTCAGCACCTGCCCGCGCAGCAGCCGGGCCAGCGCCATCCAGCCCAGCGCCCACATCACGATCACCAGCGTGACCACCCGCAGGTAGGTGGGCGTCTCCCGCTCCGGGCTGACGAACAGGGCGTACACCACCGGGGTGAAGGCCACGAACGACAGCTGAGAGGGGAAGGCGAGCAGCAGGTCGATGAAGCGGCCCAGGAAGTAGTCGGTGCGCCCGCCCGCGTACCCCGCGACCACGCCGACCACGATCCCGGTCACCGTGCAGAGCACCGTCACCACCAGGGCGATCAGCAGCGAGGTCCGGATTCCGTAGATCAATTGGGTGAACACGTCCCGGCCGAGCTGCGGTTCGATTCCGAACCAGAATTCGGAGTCGATTCCGCCGTTGGGCTTCACGGGGTAGGAGAACTCGTTGAGCAGCCCGGGACGGTCGAGTCCGTAGGTGGTGTAGGGGTCCTTTCCGTACAGCCACGAGATCACCGGCGCGAGTGCGGCCACCGCGATGAAGAACAGCACCACGTAGGCCGAGACCACCCCCGTGCGGTCGCGCTTGAAACGCCGCCACATCAGCTGTCCCGGCGAGCGCCCCGGCAGTCGGCCGGCGTCCTTCCCGACGGCGCCCGGGATCAGCGCGGGATCGGTCGATGGTGCGTCAACTCCGGCCGCACCGGCCTGAGACGGGCTGCTCATCGCGTCATGTCCCCCGACAGTCGTGGCGCACGCTCGTGGTTCGGGATGAGCGGACTGTGGCAATGGCGGTCTACGCCAGTCAAGGGTCCGGCGGGGAAAGGTGTGGTAGCCACGCGCATCTTGAGCGAAGGTATGGCGGATCGTCGTGACGGCGTGCTTGACAGCGGATGCGGCCGGGCGACATCGGAGGAAAAATGCGCATCGCCTTCGTTAACAAGAAGGCAATCGAACCGACGCGGCACCGATATACGGAACGGCCACGCTGAACAACGTACGGCCGTGCGGGTGCCGTTGACCGGCCGGGGCGCGCCATGTCGCCCCGGCCGGTCGCCCGTTCCGCGGAAACCTATCCGATCTTCAGCGAGCGCTTCAGGAAATCGACCTGGAGCAGCAGCAGGTTCTCCGCGATCTGCTCCTGCGGCGTCATGTGGGTCACCCCGGTCAGCGGCAGCACCTCGTGCGGGCGGCCCGCCGCGAGCAGCGCCGAGGACAGCCGCAGGGTGTGCGCCACCACCACGTTGTCGTCGGCCGTGCCGTGCACCAGCATCAACGGCCGGTGCGGCTCGGCCGGTTCGGAGAGCAGACCGTCCTCGGTGACCAGCGAGCTCCTGCGGTACGCCTCCGGCTGGGCCACCGGGTCGCCCAGGTAGCGCTCGGTGTAGTGGGTGTCGTACAGCCGCCAGTCGGTCACCGGGGCGCCCGCCACCGCCGCGTGGAAGACGTCCGGGCGGCGCAGCACCGCCAGCGCGGCCAGGTAGCCGCCGTAGGACCAGCCGCGCACGCCCACCCGGCCCAGGTCCAGCGGGAACTCCCCGGCGAGCGCGTGCAGCGCCTCCACCTGGTCGTCCAGCGTCACCGTCAGGTCGTCCCTGATCGCCTTCTCCCAGCCGGGTCCGTGCCCGGGCGTGCCGCGCCCGTCGGCGACGACCACCGCGAAGCCCTGGTCCGCGAACCACTGCGAGGTCAGGTGCGGGTTGTGCGCCGCGACCACCCGCTGCCCGTGCGGGCCGCCGTAGGGGTCCAGGAGCACCGGGAGCGGCCCGTCGCCCTCGCGGTGGCCGGTGGGCAGCAGCACCGCGCACGGCACCCGCCGCGGGCCCGCCGTGGTCAGCCGCACCCGGGGCGAGAGCACCGGCGTCTGGGCGTGCGAGACCACCACCGCCTCCCGCTTGCCCTCCCGCAGCACCCGCACCCGCGTCCCGGGCTCCTCCGGCCGCGCCGACGACAGCAGCGTCACCGCGCCCGAGCGCACCGCCGAGTGCACCCCGGGCCCCTCGGAGATCCGCTCCGCGCCCAGCTCGCTGACCCGGTACACGTGGACCTGCCCGACCTCCGCGTCGGCCGCCTCCGCCCCGGCCGACGCCTGCACCAGGACGTCGGGACCGCCCGCGTCCAGGACCGCCCGTACGTGCAGCCGGCCGCCCGTCAGCGTCCGGTCGCCCACCGCGAGCACCCGCGCCCCGCCCTCGTCCGCGATGCGCACCAGCCGCCCGTCCGGCGTCCAGGCCGGCACCCCGGGCAGCAGCTCCAGCCAGACCGCGTCCTCGTCCACGTGCACCGTCCGGGTGGTCCCGCGGTCCGGGTCCACCGCCAGGTACGCCTGGGTGCGCTGGTCCCGCGCCTGCACGAGCAGCAGCGGCGCCCCGGCCGCCGACCAGTGCACCCGCGCCAGGTACGGGTAGCGGGCCCGGTCCCAGCCGACCTCCACCCGCGAGCCGTCCAGCCCGTACGCGTACAGCCGCACCTCCGCGTTGGCCGTGCCCGCCGCCGGGTAGCCGACCCGGGCCGGCTCCCGGTCCGGGTGCGCCGCGTCCGCGATCCACCACTGCCGCACCGGCGACTCGTCGGCCCGCGCCACCAGCAGCCGGTCCGACTCCGGCGACCACCAGTGGCCGCGCAGCCGTCCCATCTCCTCGGCCGCGATGAACTCGGCCAGTCCGTAGGTCACTTGGGGTCCCTCGGGCTCCGCCAGCGCCCGGTCGCCGGTGCCGTCCGCGCCGACCACGCGCAGCGCGCCGTCGCTCACGTACGCCACGTGGCGCCCGTCCGGGGAGGGCCGCGGGTCGATCACCGGTCCGGCGACCGGGAGTTCGGACGCCGTGCCCGCCCGCAGCTCAGCGGTGAACAGCCGCCCCGACAGGGCGAACGCCGCCAGCTCCACGGCCGCGTCCACCGCGTAGTCGACGATCCCCGCCGAGCCCTCCCGGGAGCGCTCGCGGCGCGCCCGCTCCCGCTCCGAGAGCTGCTCGTCGGCCCCGCCGAGCAGGGCGGCCGGGTCCGCGGCCAGCCGCTCGCGCGACTCGCCCTCAAGGTCAAGGACCCAGAGTTGATGGGTGCGTTGGGTGCCCGAGGGGGAGCGGAGGAAGACCACCCGGAGGTTGTCGGGGGAGACGGTGAACGCCCGGGGCGCACCGAGGGCGAAGCGCTGGGTCCTGGCGAACTGCCTTGGGAAGGAGAGCTGCTGCCTCGAGGTCATGCGACCGAATCTAGGGCCTGTGCGCCCCCGTGTGCTGCCGTGCACCGATCGATGCGTTGGCACGGATAGTTATGATCCGTAGCGCTAGGTGGGTATGAACCTGCTGGCAGTCGCATGCTGACCGTTTCAGTCCGGATATGTATGGAGGTGAACCGCCGTGGCACTCTCGATTTCGGCGGTGGTGCTGCTGGCGATCGTCGTCTTCCTGCTGGTCCGGAAATCCGGACTCAAAGCCGGACACGCGGCGGTCTGCGTGCTGCTCGGCTTCTACCTGGCGAGCTCGTCCATCGCCCCGACCATCAGCTCGCTGACCACGAACGTGGCGGGGATGCTCGGCGGCATCAAGTTCTGAGCCCGCGGCTCCCGCCATCGGGTTCAGGGCCCGCGGCTCCCGCCATCACGTTCTGAGCCCGCGGCTCCGGCCTCGTAGGCTGGGGCCATGACGGATCTTCCCGCCCGTCGTCTGCTCCTGGTGCACGCGCACCCCGACGACGAGTCGATCAACAACGGCGCGACCATGGCCCGGTACGCGGCCGAGGGCGTGCACGTCACCCTGGTGACCTGCACGCGCGGTGAGGAGGGCGAGGTCATCCCGCCCGCCCTCGCCCACCTCGCGCCCGACCGGGACGACACGCTGGGCCCCCATCGCGTCGGCGAGCTCGCCGACGCGATGGAGGAGCTGGGCGTCACCGACCACCGCTTCCTGGGCGGACCCGGGCGCTTCCGCGACTCCGGGATGATGGGCGCCGAGCAGAACCGGCGCCCCGGCGCGTTCTGGAACACCCCCGTGGACGAGGCCGCCGGGTACCTCGTCGAGGTGATCCGTTCCGTACGCCCCCAGGTCCTGGTCACCTACGACCCCGACGGCGGCTACGGCCACCCCGACCACATCCAGGCCCACCGGGTCGCCACCCGGGCCGCCGAACTGGCCGCCGACCCCGCCCACCGCCCGGACCTCGGCCCGGCGCACGCCGTCGCCAAGCTCTACTGGAACCGCGTCCCGCGCACGGTCGCCGAGGAGGCCTTCGCCCGGCTGCGCGCCGCGGCCCCGGACTTCCCCGGCGTCGCCGCCCTCGACGACGTGCCCGGCGTCGTCCCCGACGAGCGGATCACCGCCGAGGTCGACGGCACCGCCTACGCCGCGCGGAAGGCCGCCGCGATGCGCGCCCACGCCACCCAGGTGGCCGTCGAGGGGCCGTTCTTCGCGCTCTCCAACGACCTCGGCCAGCCGATCTTCACCACCGAGTACTACGAGCTGGCGCACGGCACCAGCGGCGCGCCCCGCGGCGAGCGCGAGCACGACCTGTTCGCGGGGGTGGAGGCGTGAACACCTTCACCCCCGGCCGCGGCGCCGCCTACCTGCTGCTCGCCGTGCTCGGCTTCGCCGTCGGCCTGGCCGGCTCGCTCGTCCAGGCGGCCTGGCTCCCCGGCGGCCTGCTGCTCGCCCTGCTCGCCTCCGCCGCCCTCTTCCACGCCGGCGTGCGCGTCACCGGCAACCAGCTCGGCGCGGCCGCGCCGGTGGCCGGCTGGCTCGGCGCCGTGGTCTGGCTGAGCCTCGGACGCCCGGAAGGGGACGGGGTGTTCGGCGGCGGGATCGGCGACCTCGTCTTCATCCTCGGCGGGATGGCGGCCGCTGTGATGTGTGCCACGATGACGCGGCTGCCGCAACCGATCCGTCCGGAATGACCGTCCCCCCTCTTCCCGAGCTCGTGGGGTACGGGGCGTTGGCGGCCAGTATGGTGGTGCGCTGCCGAGCCGCCGAGACAGAGCGAGTCCTTGTAAGAACGGGCGGCGGAGCCAACCGGGAGAACCTGCTTTGAGTCGTGAAACTGACAGTTCGTCCTCCGGCCCCCAGGGGCGGGGTGGAGCCGCGTACCCGTCGGGGACACCGCCGTACGGGACCGACGCGGTGAGTGCGCCCGCGCAGCCGGAGGAGAAGAAGACCGAGACCACGCTCACGACCAGGATCCGGATCAACATCCCCGGGTCCCGGCCGATCCCCCCGGTGGTCATGCGCACCCCGATGAGCGACCTCGACGACGCTCCGGAGCAGGCCCCGGCCGAGGCGCCCGCCGCCCCGCCGGAGCCGCGGCCCCAGGCCGCCGAGGAGCCGAAGCCGACCAGCGACTGGTTCGCCCCGCGCAAGGCCCCGGCCGCCGACCGGGCCGAACCGGCCCCCGCACCGCGTGACATCCCCGGGGTGCCGCAGGCGTACGAGGCGTACGACGAGCCGGGCGCCGACCCGTCGACGGGGTCGTACCCGCTGCCCGGCACGGGCGGGGACACCGGTTCGTACGCGCTGCCGGGTACCGACCGGTCGACCGGTGCGCACCACGTCCCGGGCCTCGACCCGGACACGGGCTCGTACCCGCTGCCGGGGGACACCGGCTCCTACCCGCTGCCGGGCGGCACCGGTTCGTACCCGGTCCCGGGCGTCGACCAGTCCACCGGTGCGCACCACGTCCCGGGCCTCGACCCGGACACGGGCTCCTACCCGGTCCCGGGCACGGGCGGGCCCGCCGGCTCCTACCCCGGCCCCAGCCTCGACGCCGACACCGGGACGCAGCAGATCCCGGTGATCGACCCGCTGGCCCCGCAGGCCCCCGGCATGCCGTACTTCTCCGACGGCCCGCAGGGCGGCCCGGTCCCGGACCGCGCCGAGCCGCCCGCCGGGCCCACCACGGGCCCGGTCGCGGGCAGCACCCCCATGGGCGCCCCGGCCACCCCGCCCGGCGCCCGCGCCAAGGCCCCGGCGCCGAACCCGGCCCAGGCCCCGAATCCGGCCGCCGGGTACGCCGGCGGTGCCCCGCGGCTGTCCGACGACACCGCGGTGCTCACCCCGCAGCGCCCCGCCCCCGAGGGCGGCCCCGACCAGGGTCACGTCTCCGGGGACACCCTGACCAGCGGCATCCCGTTCGTCCCCGACGAGCCCCGCCCGCAGGCGCCCGCTCCGGCCCCGGCGCCCGCCGCCCCGGCCGCCGCCACGCCGCCCAAGGCCGCGCCGTCGAAGAAGAAGGGCCGCTCCAAGCTGGTCCTGCTCGGCGCGGGCGTCGTCGGCCTCGCCGGTGTCGCCTACGGCGCCGGCCTGCTGATGAACCACTCCGACGTGCCCAAGGGCACCTCGGTGCTCGGCGTCGACATCGGCGGCGGCAGCCGCGACGAGGCCGTCGCCAAGCTGGACGCGGCCGTCGGCAAGCGCGCGGCCATGCCGCTCCAGCTCACCGTCGGAGGCAAGAAGGAGCAGCTCAGCCCGGACAAGGCGGGGCTCTCCCTGGACAGCCAGGCCACCGTGCGCGGGGCCGCGGGGAGCGACTACAACCCGGTCTCCGTGATCGGCTCGCTGTTCGGCGGCGAGCGCGAGGCCGAGGCCGTGCTGCCGGTGGACGAGGAGAAGCTGGGCGTCGCGCTCGCCGACCTGGCGGGCGTCGCCGGATCGGCCAGCGAGGGCACCGTCACGTTCGAGCCGAACAAGGTCACCGCCGTGCCCGGCAAGTCCGGTCAGACGCTGGACGTGCAGAAGTCCATGGCGTCGGTGCGCGACGCCTTCTTCGCCCAGGTGAAGTCGGGCAAGCCGGTGCCGGTCGAGCTGCCGGTGGCGACCCGCGAGCCGACGGTCACCAAGGCCGAACTGGACCGGGCGATGAAGGAGTTCGCCAAGCCCGCGATGTCCGGCAACATCAAGATCGTCGCCGGTGCGAAGTCCATCGAGTTCGGGCCGTCCCGCTCGCTGCCGCAGATCCTGTCGATGAAGGCGGTCAACGGCCGGCTGGTCGAGGTCTACGACAAGAAGGCGATCGACCGGCTGCTCGACGGCGTCTTCGACGGCATCATGATCACCAAGGGCGACGGCAAGAAGCACCAGGTGTCGGCCGACGACGTGGCGTTCGCCATGCAGACCGCGCTCAAGGGCAAGACCCGCGCGGAGCGCACGGTCACGATCGACCTCGACCCCAAGGGCTGACCCGCCCGACCCGTCCCGTCCCCGGCCCTGGTCCGAGCGACGGGGCCGGGCGCCCACGAGGGGCCCGCGGCCACGCGCCGCCGGGCCCCTTCCGCGTACCGGCGGCTCAGCGGTGCCGTCATACGGGCGGCATGACATCTGTCATCCGCGAGTCACGACCCGCGACACTGACCCGGGCACCCCCCCGCGCGGTGATCCTGGACGCATGACGACGAAGACCGACCACCCGGTGGTGAGCTTCCGCGGCGTCGACAAGCGCTTCGGACAGGTCCACGCGGTGGACACCCTCTCCCTGGAACTGCACCCCGGCGAGACCGTCGCCCTCCTCGGGCCCAACGGCGCCGGCAAGTCCACCACGCTCGACCTGCTGCTCGGCCTGCGCCTGCCGGACACCGGTGACGTACGGCTCTTCGGGCTCACCCCCGAACAGGCCATCAAGCAGGGCAAGGTCGGGGCGATGCTGCAGAGCGGCGGCCTGATGGAGGAGGTCAGGGTCCGCGAGCTGGTCCGGCTGGCCTGCGCCCTGCACCCGCACCCGTACCCGGTGGACGAGGTCCTGGACCGCGCGGGCGTCACGCAGATCGCCGACCGCCTGGTCAACAAGCTCTCCGGCGGCCAGGAGCAGCGCGTGCGCTTCGCGCTCGCCACCGCGGGCGCCAACGACCTGATCGTGCTCGACGAGCCGACCACGGGCATGGACGTCACCGCCCGCCAGGCGTTCTGGGCGACCATGCGCGAGCAGGCCGACCAGGGCCGTACGGTCCTGTTCGCCACCCACTACCTGGAGGAGGCCGACGCGATCGCCGACCGCGTCCTGGTGCTGCACCGGGGCCGGCTGATCGCCGACGGCACCGCCGCCGAGATCAAGGCCAAGGCGGGCGCCCGCCGCATCGCCTTCGACCTGGAGGGGCCCATCGACGAGCGCGCCCTGCGCGACGAACTGCCCGCGCTGGTCTCGCTGTCCGTCTCCGGGCACACCGTCCGCATCCAGTCCCAGGACGCGGACGCCACCGTCCACGCGCTGTACGGGCTCGGCGTCTACCCGCGCAACCTGGAGGTCGCGGGCCTCGGCCTGGAGCAGGCCTTCCTCGCCCTCACCAACGCCGAAGAGAGCGCCACCGGCGCCGTGAAGGAGGCTCCGGCCGCATGAACACCCTGGTCAAGCTGGAGATCACCCGCACCCTGCGGAACAAGAAGTTCATGTTCTTCTCGGTGGTCTACCCGACGATGCTCTACCTGATCTTCGTCGCCACCAACCAGGGCGACCAGGTGATCGCGGGCACCGGCCTCACCTTCAAGGCCCTGTACATGGTCTCGATGGCGTCCTTCGGCGCGATCACGGCCGTCCTGATGGGCAACAGCGAGCGGATCGCCAAGGAGCGCGAGAAGGGCTGGGTGCGCCAGCTGCGGCTGACCACGCTGCCCGGCCGCGGCTACGTCCTCGCCAAGATCGCCAGCGCCGCGGTGGTCTCCCTGCCCTCCATCGTCGTGGTCTTCCTGGCCGCCGCACTGGTCAAGGGCGTCCGCTTCGAGGCCTGGCAGTGGCTCGCGCTGACCGGCGCGATCTGGGCCGGCTCGCTGGTCTTCGCCGCGCTCGGCGTCGCCATCGGCTACATCGCCAGCGGTGACGCGGTCCGCCCGATCACGATGATCATCTACTTCGGGCTCTCCATGCTGGGCGGCCTGTGGTGGCCCAGCGCGATCTTCCCGCAGTGGCTGCAGAACATCGCCGAGTGGCTGCCCACCCACGCCTACGCCGGGCTCGGCCAGGCCATCGAGATCGGCAACGCCCCCGGCGCCAAGGACGTGGCGATCCTCGCGGTGTACTTCCTGGTCTTCGCGGGCGGCGCCGCCTGGCTGTACCGGAAGGACACACTGAAGGCGTGAACACACGAGCCCCCGACCCCGTGGAGGAGCGCACCCGCGTCTCCCCGCTGATCGGCCGCGCCCCCATGAACCGCCGCCAGGCCCTCGTCAAGCTGGGCTGGATCGGCATCTGGCTCGCCTTCATGGGGGCGCCGGTCAGCGACCTGTTCGACCGGGAGCACGCCCCCCTGGCCACCGCGCTGGGCTGGGCGGGCCTGGTCGTCTTCGTGACGGTCTACCTGACCCTGGTGTTCGTGCACACCTCGCGGCCGGTGCCCGCCCCGCTGGTGCGCGCGACGCTGCTGTTCCTGCTCGTGCTGGCCGTGGTGCTCTCGCTGTCGCTGGGCTCGGAGTGGCTCGTGCTGTTCGTGTACGTCTCCGTGTCCTGCGGGGCCGTGCTGCCGATGGGCCTGGCGCGCTGGGCGATCCTGGTCGTCACGGCCCTGATGGTGGCCATCGGGATGCGCACCGACGACCCGGCCGGGATCCTGGGCGCGGTCACCATCCCGGCCCTGCTGGGCGGCTTCTCCATGACCGGGGTGCGGCAACTGGTGCGTACGACGGTGGAGTTGCGCGAGGCCCGGGCCACCGTCGCCCAGCTCGCCGCCAACGAGGAGCGGCTGAGGCTCGCCCGCGACCTGCACGACCTGCTGGGCCACTCGCTCTCCCTGATCACGCTCAAGAGCGAGCTCGCCGGACGGATGCTGCCCGCCCACCCCGACCAGGCGGCCCAGCAGGTCGCCGACATCGAACGGGTCAGCAGGCAGGCCCTGGTGGACGTGCGCGAGGCCGTCACCGGCTACCGCAGGCTCACGCTCCCCGGCGAACTGGCGGGCGCCCGTACCGCGCTGGCCGCCGCCGGGATCGCCGCCGACGTGCCCACCGGCGCCCCGCCGCTCGCCGAGGACCGGGAGGAGGCGCTCGCCTGGACGCTGCGGGAGGCCGTCACCAACGTCGTACGGCACAGCGGGGCGCGCCGCTGCGTCGTCGGGATCGACGAACGCCAGACCCTGGACGGCCGGTTCACCGAACTGACCGTGACCGACGACGGCCGCGGCGCGGCGGGCGGCAGCACCCCCGGCAACGGCCTCACCGGCCTGCGCGAACGCCTGGAGGCGGTCGGCGGCGCCCTGGACGCCTCCGGCGGCCGTTCCGGCTTCACCCTCACCGCACGCGTCCCCCTGGAACCCGGCCACGACCTAGGATCCGACGCATGACCCGCCCCACCAGACTCCTGCTCGCCGAGGACCAGTCCATGGTCCGCGAGGCCCTCGCCGCGCTCCTCGGCCTCGAACCCGACTTCGAGGTCGCCGCCCAGGTCGCCCGCGGCGACGAGGTCCTCGCCGCCGCCCGGGAGCACGCGGTGGACGTGGCGCTGCTCGACATCGAGATGCCCGGCATGACCGGGATCGAGGCCGCCGCGGAGCTCCAGCGGGAGCTGCCGGACCTGAAGGTGGTCGTGCTCACCACCTTCGGCCGCCCCGGCTACCTGCGCCGGGCCATGGAGTCGGGGGCCGACGCCTTCCTGGTCAAGGACGCCCCCGCGGCCCAGCTCGCGGACGCGGTGCGCCGGGTGCTCGCGGGGGAGCGGGTCATCGACCCCACCCTGGCAGCCGCCGCCCTGGCGGAGGGCGCCAACCCGCTGACGGACCGCGAACGCGACGTCCTGCGCGCGGCCGCGAACGGCGCCACGAACGCGGAACTGGCGGCCGAACTCCACCTGTCCCAGGGGACGGTGCGCAACTACCTCTCCACGGCGATCCAGAAACTGACGGTCCGCAACAGGGCGGAAGCGGTAAGGGTGGCGAGGGAGAAGGGCTGGCTGTAGGGAGCGGGACTCCGGGGCGCAGCCCTCGGCGAGCTTCGGGGCACACCCCTCAGGGGTGCAGGGGCGCAGCCCGCGAGGAGCTTCGGGGCACAGCCCCCAGGGGGTGCAGGGGCGCAGCCCCGCGGGGGTGCAGGGGGCGAAGCCCCCGCAGGGGGTCCGGGGGCGAAGCCCCCGTAAAACCTTCCCCCTCCACCGCCGGAGGCTTTCGGGAAGGGGCGGGGAGGGGAACCCCAAGGCCCGCACCCGGAGGCCCACCCCCGCGCACCCGCCCCGAGCCACACGACGCCCCGCACCCCGATACGCCCCGCCCCCGCGAGGCTCCGGCACCCCGATACGCCCCGCCCCCGCGAGGCCACCCCCTAGTTCAGCAACGCCCGCGCCGCCCGTGCCCGGCGCCGGATCGCGTCGGCCGTGGCCGGCTCCACCACCGCCACCACCTCCGCGTACGCCTCCATCTCCGCCGCCCCCGTCAGGAAGTCCCCGCGCTGGATCAGCAGTTGGGCGCGCTCGTAGCGCAGGCGGGCGGGGTGCGAGGGGAGCAGCAGGGACAGCTCCACCGCCCACAGCGCCACGTCCGCCCGCTCGGGACGGGCCGCGGCCCACGCCCGTACGTTGTTCAGCACCCGCCGCACGATGTCCAGCGGGTCCGCCGGGCTCAGCATCGAGGGGTCGAGGGCCGCCCCGGTCGCCCCCGCCACCAGGAGTTCCGCGTCCCCCGGCGACAGCGCGCGGCCGCCCGCGAACGGGTCCGCGAGCACCTGCTCGTCCGGGTCGCCGAAGCCGACGACGAAGTGGCCCGGCAGCGCCACCCCGTACACCGGCGCCCCCGCCCTGCGGGCCACCTCGATCCAGACCACGGAGAGCAGGATCGGCAGCCCCCGGCGCCGCCGCAGCACCTCGGGCAGCAGCGACGACTCCAGGCGCTGGTAGTCGGCCGGGGTGCCGTGGAAGCCGCAGCGCCCGCCGAGGAGTTCACCGACGGCCGCCGCCCAGGCGCGGGCCCCGGAGAGCCCGAAGGGCAGCAGCCCGGCGAGGCGGTCCAGTTCGATCTGGGCCTCGTCCAGGCCGTGGCGGCCCAGCGCGGGGTCCGCCTCGGCGCTCACCAGGAGGCACAGGGTCGCCAGGTCCGGCCGCTCGGCGCGGGCCTCCTCGGCGAACAGCCGCCGCCCGCCGGTCGATTCCGGGTGCATGACCCTCACGTACCCGCTCGGGGAGATCGGAAGTGGTGGTACCGGTGGTGGACGGCGAAGCCCATCGCCTCGTACAGCCCCCGCGCCGCGTCGTTGTCCGTCTCCACCTGCAGCCACGCCGCCGACGCGCCCTCGTCGAGGGCCCGCCGCGCCAGCGCCGCCATCACGGCCTTCGCGAGGCCCCGGCGCCGCAGGCCCGGGTCGACCTCCACGGCGGCGAAGGACGCCCACCGGCCGTCCACCACCAGGCGGCCGATCGCGTCCCCGTCGGCCACCCGGGCGAACCAGACCGAGGCCCCCGCCGTCAGGACCGCGCGCACGTGCGGCCCCGGCTCGCCCCCCGCGCGGTTGTAGCGGCGCAGCCACCCGTCCCCGGGTTCCCGCTCCAGCACCACGCCCGACACGTCCGCGTCCAGGTCGCCGACCGGCGCCAGGCCCGCGACGCGGACCTCGGCCGACACCTCGCGGGTCCAGCCGCGCTCCTCCAGGGCGGCGCAGAGCGCCTCCTGGGTGCCCTCGGCGCCGGTCGAGGCCTGGACGTACCCGGGCAGTCCGCGCGCGGCGTACCAACGGTCCACCGCGGCCAGCGCGTCGTCCAGGTCCGTGCCCGGATCGCCGAGCGGCAGCGCCGAGTTGGCCCTGCGGGTGAATCCCGACGCGGCGCGCAGGGTCCACTCCCCGAGGGGTTCGCTCTCCACCGGCCGCCAGGCGCGGGCCTGGGAGGCGGCGAGTTCGGCGAAGGAGGCGGCGGGGCCGCGCCGGCGCGCCGGTGCGGCGGGCACGACCTTCCCCGCGACCAGGGCGGATTCCGCGATCCGGACGCCCTCTCCGGTACGTCGTGTGACCAGCAGCACACCGTCGGTCCATGATGTGAGAACACCGACCGTGTCGGTGAACTTCTCCGGTCCGCTTCCAGAACCGCTCAAGGCCCGGACGGAGACCCTTTTGCCCATGTCAGCGGCGGTGATGCGGACCTCAAGGCGTCCTCCCGCGGTGAATTCCACAGCTCTCTGCGCCCCTCCTGTTCGGATCATGCCCCGGAACGGAGATACTAGGGGCGGGCATCGACGACGCCGCGCTCCCGCGCGAGAGCCAAGCCCTACCGAGGAGGAACGACAGCGTGACCTACGTCATCGCGCAGCCTTGTGTCGACGTCAAGGACAAGGCCTGCATCGAGGAGTGCCCCGTCGACTGCATCTACGAGGGCCAGCGGTCCTTGTACATCCACCC
Source organism: Streptomyces sp. NPDC001941 (assembly GCF_040296945.1). NCBI lineage: Bacteria > Bacillati > Actinomycetota > Actinomycetes > Kitasatosporales > Streptomycetaceae > Streptomyces > Streptomyces sp. NPDC001941. The sequence continues at coordinate 90,540 of NZ_JBEOYE010000005.1, forward strand.
GGACGAATGCGTCGACTGCGGAGCCTGTGAGCCGGTGTGCCCGGTCGAGGCGATCTTCTACGAGGACGACACCCCGGAGGAGTGGAAGGACTACTACAAGGCGAACGTCGAGTTCTTCGACGACCTCGGTTCGCCCGGTGGCGCGTCCAAGCTCGGCCTGATCGAGCGTGACCACCCCTTCGTGGCCGGCCTGCCGCCGCAGAACGGCTGACGGACATCCGGCGGTCCCGCACGGCTCGCCGCCGTGCGGGGCCGCCGCGTTTCGTACGCACGAGAACGCGTTTCGTACGCACGAGAAAGTGAGCACCCCCGTGAGCGCAGTCTCCTCGCGCCTCCCCGTCTTCCCCTGGGACCGTCTGGAGCCCTACAAGGCCACGGCCGCCGCCCATCCGGACGGCATCGTGGACCTGTCGGTGGGCACCCCGGTGGACCCGGTGCCCGAGCTGGTCCAGCGCGCGCTGGTCGCGGCGGCGGACTCGCCCGGCTATCCCACGGTGTGGGGCACCAAGGAGCTGCGCGACGCGCTCACCGGCTGGGTGGAGCGCCGCCTGGGCGCCGTCGCGGTGCGCCACGAGAACGTGCTGCCGGTGGTCGGCTCCAAGGAGCTGGTGGCCTGGCTGCCGACCCAGCTGGGCCTGGGCGCGGGCGACCAGGTGGCCTACCCGCGGCTCGCCTACCCGACGTACGAGGTGGGCGCGCGGCTGTGCGGCGCGGAGCCGGTGGTGTACGACGACCCGGTCGCCGACCTCGACCCGGCGCGGGTGCGGCTGCTGTGGCTCAACTCGCCGTCCAACCCGACCGGCCGGGTGCTCGCCAAGGACGAGCTGGTGCGGATCGTGGCCTGGGCCCGCGAGCACGGCGTCCTGGTCTTCGCCGACGAGTGCTACCTGGAGCTGGGCTGGGAGGCCGAGCCGGTCTCCGTGCTGCACGAGGACGTCTGCGGCGGTTCGTACGAGGGCGTCGTCGCCGTCCACTCCCTCTCCAAGCGCTCCAACCTGGCGGGCTACCGCGCCGCGTTCATCGCGGGCGACGCGGACGTGCTCGGCGAGCTGCTGAAGATCCGCAAGCACGGCGGCATGATGACCGCCGCCCCGGTGCAGGCGGCCACGGTCGCCGCGCTCGGCGACGACGCGCACGTGGCGGAGCAGCGCGAGCGCTACGCCGCGCGCCGCGCCGCGCTGCGCGAGGCCCTGGAGCGGCACGGCTTCCGCATCGAGCACAGCGAGGCCAGCCTCTACCTGTGGGCGACGCGGGACGAGGGCTGCTGGGAGACGGTGGCGCACCTGGCCGAGCTCGGCATCCTGGTGGCGCCGGGCGACTTCTACGGCGAGGCGGGCGGGCGCTTCGTGCGGGTGGCCTTCACGGCGACCGACGAGCGGGTGGCCGCGGCGGTCAAGCGCCTGGCCTGAGGCAAGCGTACGCGGAAGGGCCCGGGGAGTTCGTGATCCCCGGGCCCTTCCGCGTACCGCCGTGGTGCGGGCGGGTCAGCCGCCCAGCGGCAGGCCCTTGACCGGCAGCTGGCCGGTGGGCAGGCCGCCGCCGGGCAGGCCGCCCTTCAGGGCGTCGGTGGGCAGGCCGCCGCCGGCCACCGGCAGGCCGCCCTCGGTCGCGGCACCGGCGGTCTCGCCGAGGATGTCGCCGGCGCTGCCCGCGGCCTCACCGGCGGCCTTCTGCGCGGCGGGGGTGGCCGTCTTGCCGGCCTTGCCGAGGGTCTTGCCCGCGGTCGGGACGGTCTTCTTGACCGCCTTGCTGCCCGCGTCGCCGGCCAGACCGGTCGCCTTCTGCGCGGCACCGTCCACGGCGCCGCCGAGGGCGTCCCCGTCCAGCTGCGTCAGGCCGCCCAGGTCGGGGGCCTTGGGGAGGTCCACGGCGCTCGCGGAGCCGGCCGCACCGACCACGGGGGCTGCGCCCGCCGCGACCAGCAGCGCGACACGGGCGATCCGGCGGGTCAGGGGGAGGGACATGGTGCTCCTTCGAATGGGGACGTTTGGTGTCCGGCGTTCGGACGTGTCCGGCGTCCGGACGCAGTGACAACACCTCGGAGGGCGGGGGAGGTTGCGGTGGCCCCGGGTAAAGAGTTGGTAATGCGTCGCATTATCGGCAGGGGATGAACACGGACAAAGGGCGTCATCGAATTCCGCCGGAGGAACCGTCACTTCCCTTTGCTGGCAAGGGAATTGGGGATTTCGCCGCGCGGGCCCCGGACGGCCGGGTGAAACGTCGCCCCGGCGAGACGCCGGGTGACTCCGTGGAGTGAGCACCCAAACGCGTGAACGGCCCGGTATTCGACGGAGTTCGAAGGAGGACGTTCCGGAGAGCCCCCTCCGGACGTCCTAGCGGGCCACTTCGAGACGCACCCCGGGACCCTTGTCGGGGCCCTCGACCCACCCCCGCGACGACTGCGCCGCGCGCCAGGTCCGGTTCCCGAACGAGACCTCCGACAGGTGCAGCCCCTCGGCGTTGGCCACCGCCCAGCGCGCCAGCTGCCGGCCGCGCCGCTCGGCGTCCTCGCCGGTCACCGGCAGCGTGATCCGGCCGCCCGCGGGCGCGCCCGACGCCCCGCGGCGCGGCTCGGCCAGCACCCCCGCGCCGAACGAGCGGGCCAGCTCCGAGCGCACCCGCGCCGGGTCGCCCGCCGTGGCGTCGCCCAGCGTCTCGCAGGTCAGGGAGGTGTCCGGGCGGCCGGTCAGCGCGGCCGCCAGCAGCGTGGCGTCCGGCTCGTGCTTGGCGTACGCCTGTGGGAAGCCGCTGCGCTGCACCCGCTGCGCGGCCACCGTCAGCGGCAGCCGCGAGTAGCCCGGCACCTCGGCGAGGTGCTCGTAGAACTTCCCCGCCGAGAACACCGGGTCCATGATCTGGCGCTGGGTGCCCCAGCCCTGCGAGGGGCGCTGCTGGAACAGGCCGAGCGAGTCCCGGTCGCCGTGCTCGATGTTGCGCAGCCCCGACTCCTGCAGCGCGGTGGCCAGCGCGATCGCCACGGCCCGCTCCGGCAGGCCGCGGGTGGTGCCGACCGCGGAGATCACCGCCGCGTTGCCCGCCTGCTCCGGCGTCAGCTCGTAGCGCTGCCCGTCCGCGGTCACCGCGCACCGGCGGCCGCTCTTGCCGCCCGTCGCGTACTGCGCCGCCACGTAGCCGACGAGGGCGAGCAGCACGGCGAGCGCCGCCGCGAGACGGACGCGGCGGCTCCGGCGGGGGGACGGGGCGGAGCTGGACACGCAGCCCACCGTACTGGAGCCCGCGTTAGGGTCGGCACCATGGCTGACACCGCACTCGACCTCGCCCTGGACGGCCCGGCCCTGACCGCCGCGCTCGTCGACTTCCCCTCGGTCAGCGGCACCGAGGAGCCGCTGACGGACGCGATCGAGGAAGCGCTGCGGGCCCTGCCCCACCTCACCGTCGACCGGTACGGCAACAACGTCGTGGCCCGCACGAACCTGGGCCGCGCCGACCGGGTCGTGCTCGCCGGCCACATCGACACCGTGCCCATCGCCGACAACGTGCCCTCGCGCCTGGACGAGGACGGCGTGCTGTGGGGCTGCGGCACCAGCGACATGAAGGCCGGCGTCGCCGTCCAGCTGCGCATCGCCGCCACCGTCCCCGAGCCCAACCGCGACCTCACCTTCGTCTTCTACGACAACGAGGAGGTCGCCGCCCACCTCAACGGCCTGGGCCACGTCGCCGAGGCCCACCCCGAGTGGCTGGCCGGCGACTTCGCGGTCCTGCTCGAACCCTCCGACGGCGAGGTCGAGGGCGGCTGCCAGGGCACCCTGCGGATGCTGCTGCGCACCACCGGCGAGCGCGCCCACTCCGCCCGCAGCTGGATGGGCTCCAACGCCGTCCACGCGGCCGCGCCGATCCTGGCCAGGCTGGCGGCCTACGAGCCGCGCCTGCCGGTCATCGACGGCCTGGAGTACCACGAGGGGCTGAACGCGGTCGGCATCACCGGCGGTGTCGCCACCAACGTCATCCCGGACTCCTGCACCGTCACGGTCAACTTCCGCTACGCGCCCGATCGCACCATGGCGGAGGCCGAGTCGTTCGTACGGGAGTACTTCGCGGACTGCGGCGTGGCCGAGTTCGTGGTCGACGACCACACCGGAGGGGCGCTGCCCGGGCTGTCCCACCCGGCCGCGGTGGAGTTCATGAAGGCGGTCGGCGGCCGGGCCAGGCCCAAGTTCGGCTGGACCGACGTGGCCCGCTTCAGCGCCCTCGGCGTGCCCGCGGTGAACTACGGGCCCGGCGACGCGCTGCTGGCCCACAAGGTGGACGAGCGGGTGGCCGTGGAGAAGGTCACCCACTGCGAGAACCGACTCCGCACCTGGCTGACCACCTGAATTTCGCTGTTTGTCACGTCTGTGGACCTACCCTTGCGGCAACCGTACGGATCAAGCGGAGGGAGCAGTCCATGGGCAACCCCGAGAGCGCGAGGCCGGAGGAGCAGAGGCTCGGACCGGTGCTGCGGCGCAGGGAGCAGGTGCAGCCGGGCACCACGGATCAGCGCCTCCTCGACAGCGAGGGCGACTCCGAGTGGGTGCACACCGACCCCTGGCGGGTCATGCGCATCCAGTCGGAGTTCGTGGAGGGCTTCGGCGCGCTCGCCGAACTCCCCAGCGCGATCAGTGTCTTCGGGTCGGCGAGAACCCCCGCGGACACCCCGGAGTACGAGGCGGGCGTGCGCATCGGGCGCGCGCTCGTCGAGGCGGGCTTCGCGGTGATCACGGGCGGCGGCCCGGGCGCCATGGAGGCCGCCAACAAGGGCGCGCGCGACGCCAAGGGGGTCTCGGTCGGCCTGGGCATCGAGCTGCCCTTCGAGCAGGGCCTGAACCCGCACGTCGACATCGGCGTCAACTTCCGCTACTTCTTCGTCCGCAAGACGATGTTCGTGAAGTACGCGCAGGGGTTCGTGGTCCTGCCCGGCGGGCTCGGCACCCTCGACGAGCTCTTCGAGGCGCTGACGCTGGTGCAGACCCGCAAGGTGACCCGCTTCCCGATCGTGCTGTTCGGCACGGAGTACTGGAGCGGGCTGGTCGACTGGCTGCGCGACACGGTCGTCGCGCAGGGCAAGGCCTCCGAGAAGGACCTGCTGCTGTTCCACGTCACGGACGACGTGGACGAGGCGGTCACCCTGGTCACCAAGGAGACCTCCAGGTAGCAGGCGGTACGCGTACGGGGCGGGCGCTCTTCCGGGCACCCGCCCCGTCGTCCCTAGGCCAGGCCCCGGCGCGCCACCGCGGGCTCGCGGTGGCCGGCGATCGTGGAGACCATGTCCAGGACCTGGCGGGTCTCGTCCACCTCGTGCACCCGGTACACCCGGGCGCCCAGCCACGACGACACCGCCGTCGTCGCCAGCGTGCCCAGCACCCGCTCCTTGACCGGCTTGTCCAGCGTCTCGCCCACGAAGTCCTTGTTGGACAGCGACACGAGCACCGGCCACCCGGTCTCCGCCAGCTCCCCGAGCCGCCGCGTCGCCTCCAGCGAGTGCCGGGTGTTCTTCCCGAAGTCGTGCCCCGGGTCGATCATGATCCCGTCGGGCCGCACGCCCAGCTCCACCGCCCGCTCGGCCAGCCCCACGGTGACCCGCAGCACGTCCGCCACCACGTCCTCGTACCCGATCCGGTGCGGCCGGGTCCGCGGCTCGGCGCCGCCCGCGTGGGTGCACACCAGACCCGCCCCGTACCGCGCGGCGACCTCCGCCAGCTTCGGGTCCACCCCGCCCCAGGCGTCGTTCAGGACGTCCGCGCCCACCTCGCACACGGCCTCGCCGACCTCGTGCCGCCAGGTGTCCACGCTGATCACCACGGACGGGAAGCGCCGCCGCACCTCCGCGACGAAGCCCACCGTGCGCCGCGCCTCCTCCTCGGCGGTGACCTCCTCGCCGGGCCCGGCCTTCACCCCGCCGATGTCGATGATCGCGGCGCCCTCGGCCACCGCCTGCTCGACCCGGGCCAGCGCGGGCTCGTCGCGGAACGTGGCCCCCTGGTCGTAGAAGGAGTCCGGAGTCCGGTTCACGATGGCCATGATGACCTGGTCGTGCGGCCCGAACTCGTGCCGTCCCAGCCGTAGCGTCCCGCTGCCCATCCGTGACTCCTCCTCGCGTCCGTACGGCTGCGACCTTAACCGTCGGCACCGCATGGCACGATCGGCACAGGACGTATTCCGGCTCGCACGCTCGGGGAGAGGCACGCAGGTGTTCTGGTTCTTGCTGATCGCGATGGTCGTGGTGGTCGCCGCGGTGACCCTCGCGGTGATCGGTGGGGGAGACCGCGAGGTCCTCCCCGAGGTGCCGCCCGAGCGGCTGGTCGACCCGCTGCCGCGGTCCCGGCCGGTGGGCCGGGCGGACGTGGAGGCGCTGCGGCTGCCGGTGGCCCCGCGCGGCTACCGGATGGCCGACGTCGACGACGTGCTCGGCCGGCTGGGCGCGGAGCTCGCCGAGCGTGACGCCCGGATCGCCGAGCTGGAGGCCGCGCTCGCGGGCGCCCAGGCGACCGCGGTGTCCTCGCCCGACCTCTTCGCGGGGCCCGGGCAGCGCGACGAGGAGGAGGGCCGGTGAGCGCCGCCGTCGCCGGCCCCGACGGCCGCAAGCGCTGCCCCTGGGGGACCTCCGCCGAGGACTACGTCGCGTACCACGACACCGAGTGGGGCGTCGCCGTGCACGGCGACGACGCGCTCTACGAGCGGCTCTGCCTGGAGGCCTTCCAGTCCGGGCTGTCCTGGATCACCATCCTGCGCCGCCGCGAGGGCTTCCGCCGGGCCTTCGACGGCTTCTCCATCGCCAAGGTCGCCCGCTTCACCGAGGCGGACGAGGAGCGGCTGCTCGCCGACGAGGGCATCATCCGCAACGGCGCCAAGATCCGGGCCACCGTGGCCAACGCGCGCGTGCTCGCCGACTGGGCGCCGGGCGAGCTGGATGAGCTGATCTGGTCCTTCGCCCCCGACCCGGAGGGCCGCCGGGCGCCGCGCACCCTCGCGGACGTCCCGGCCGTCACCGACGAGTCCACCGCGCTGTCCAAGGAGCTGAAGAAGCGCGGCATCCGGTTCGTCGGCCCCACCACGGCGTACGCCCTGATGCAGGCCTGCGGCCTGGTGGACGACCACCTGGCGGACTGCTTCGCCCGCCGGGCGGCCACCCGGGGTGCCGCGCGGAAGTCCTGATCAGCGGCCCAGGTACCGGGGCTGCTCCTTGGCCAGGAACGCCCGCACCGCGATGGTGTGGTCCTCGGAGGAGCCGGCCCTGGCCTGCAGCTCGTCCTCCTTCTCCAGGGTCTCGTCCAGCGAGTGCGAGAGCCCGAAGGCCACCGACTCCTTGAGCGCGGCGTAGGCCAGCGTGGGTCCCTCGGCCAGCGTCCTGGCCAGCTTCAGGGCCTCCGCCGCGAGCTCGGCCGCCGGTACGACCCGGTTGGCGATGCCCAGTTCGTACGCCTCCTGGGCCTTCAGGCTGCGCGGGAAGAGCAGCAGGTCGGCGGCGCGGCCGGGGCCCACCACCCGGGGGAGCGTCCAGGACACCCCGGAGTCGGCGGTCAGCGCGACCCCGGCGAAGGAGGTGTTGAAGGAGGCGGTGTCGGCCACGATCCGGTAGTCGGCGGCCAGCGCGAAGCCGAAGCCGGCGCCCGCGGCGACGCCGTTGACGGCGGCCACCACCGGCTTGGGCGCCCCGGCCAGCGCGCGCACGATCGGGTTGTAGTGCTCCTGGACCGTGCTCATCACGGCCCCCTCCGCGCCGGACTCGCGCGCCGCGGTCAGCGTGCCGACGTGCTCCTTGAGGTCCTGGCCCACGCAGAACGCCCGGTCGCCGGCCGCAGTGAGCAGCACCGCGCGCACGGCCGGGTCGGAGGCGGCCGACCGGGCCGCCTCGCGCAGCGCGACCTTCGCCTCGGTGTTCATGGCGTTCATCGCCTCGGGGCGGTTCAGCGTGATCGTCGCGAGCCCGTCGCTCACCTCGTACCGCACGGCGTCGGCCATGGCGGATCCCCTCTTTCGACGGCAGTGTCCCGCCCAGCATGGCGGAGATCACGGGCACCGGACATGTGACCTGCGTCAAACAATTCGCCCTGCCGGCCGTGCGGAAGGTGGCGAAGTATCGCAGGCGGATCCCCGAATTGGGCGGTTTTGCGAGAGCGCGTTGCGCAATGGATGCCGTCCGATGTTGGTCATCGGGTCCTGCGATGCGGGATAATGACCTGGAAGCAATGTGTTCGATGCCGGTGACGCGTGCCCATCCAGGGGGCCGTTCGGTGACGATGAGCTGGTTTCAGGAAGGGGAACGAGCATGGCGGCCATGAAGCCGCGGACGGGCGACGGCCCGCTCGAGGTGACCAAGGAGGGGCGGGGCATCGTCATGCGCGTTCCGCTCGAAGGCGGCGGTCGGCTTGTCGTCGAGCTGACGCCGGACGAGGCCGGAGCCCTCGGCGACGCCCTGAAGCAGGTCGTCGGCTGACGCGGTAACGACCGTACTCTTCTCGACTGCCCCGGCACGCCCTGCGTACACCTCTCGTACGTGGAGCGTGCCGGGGCAGCCGTGTGTCCGGGGCCGGTACGGGCCCCGGGGAGGCCGTCTCAGCCCCGCCGCACCGCGCACAGCAGGCCGTCGCCCACCGGCAGCAGCGAGGGCAGCAGCTCCTGGCTCTCGCGCACGGCCCGCAGCAGCTCCCGCAGCCTGAGCACCTCGGCCGGGACCGGACCCGAGTCGACCGTCCGGCCGTCCGCGAAGACGCCCTCGAAGCACACCAGACCCCCCGGTCGGAGCAGGCGCAACGATTCAGCGAGGTAGTCCAGGCTCTCCGTGCGGTCGCCGTCGCAGAACACCAGGTCGTACCCGCCGTCCGCGAGGCGCGGCAGCACGTCGAGCGCCCGGCCCGGGATGAAGCGCGCCCGGTTGCCCGCGAAGCCCGCCGCCCGGAACGCCTGCTTGGCGAACTGCTGGCGCTCCGGCTCGATGTCCACGGTGGTCAGCACGCCGTCGGGCCGCATCCCGTGCAGCAGGTAGATCCCCGACACGCCGGTGCCGGTGCCGATCTCGGCCACCGCTTTCGCGTCGGCCGTGGCCGCGAGGAGTCGCAGCGCCGCCCCGGTGCCGGGCGACACCGAGGGGAGCCCTGACTCCCGGGCCCGGTCGCGGGCCCAGCGCAGCGCGTCGTCCTCGGCGACAAAGGCGTCGGCGAACGCCCAGCTCGTCTGCCGGTTGGCGGTAATGACCCTCTCCTGTCCCCGTAGTTGGCGCAACGGTGACTGTATCCGTTGACGTCGGGAACCCGCAGATGGGACCGGGCGTTGGGGAGGAAGGGGGACCGGCGGGGGGAGAGTGCGGTGGAACGGACCGGAGGACGGGCCGCACCCGGTGCGGCCGATCGTGGGACGGCCCCAAATTCGCGTAAAGATTCTTATCCGGAGCTAACGGGCGAGGTGGCTATGGTAGGGGCTCCACTGGACACCACCAGAGCCGATAGGGGAGGTGCGGCTGCGCCTGTGGACCGCGGAGGAGTGCTCCGGCGCCTCCTGAGGTCAGCTGGTGAGCCGAAATCCGTGACCAACACCGCTGACCGCTTCCGCGCCGCACGTCCCGCGGCTTCCGCACCGACCACGGCGACCTTCGCACCGGATGCGGAATCGCAGGCGTGGACCCCTCCCACCTGGGAGGAGATCGTCAGCACGCACAGCGGTCGGGTCTACCGCCTCGCCTACCGGCTGACGGGCAACCAGCACGACGCCGAGGACCTCACGCAGGAGGTCTTCGTCCGCGTCTTCCGCTCCCTGTCGACGTACACGCCGGGGACGTTCGAGGGCTGGCTGCACCGCATCACCACCAACCTCTTCCTGGACATGGTCCGGCGCAAGCAGCGCATCCGCTTCGACGCCCTGGGCGACGACGCGGCCGAGCGGCTGCCCAGCCGTGAGCCCACCCCCCAGCAGGTCTTCCACGACACCCACTTCGACGCCGACGTCCAGCAGGCGCTGGACACCCTTGCGCCCGAGTTCCGCGCCGCCGTGGTGCTCTGCGACATCGAGGGCCTGTCGTACGAGGAGATCGCCGCGACCCTGGGCGTCAAGCTCGGCACCGTGCGCAGCCGCATCCACCGCGGCCGCTCGCACCTGCGCAAGGCCCTGCAGCACCGCTCCCCGGAGGCCCGGGCCGAACAGCGCGCGCTGGCGGGCGTGGGCGGGGAGGGCGGACCCGCGTGAGCGGCACAGGTCCGACCCCGGCGGAACAGCATCTGGGGGACCGGCTCGCCGCCCTGGTGGACGGTGAGCTCGGCCATGACGCCCGTGAGCGGGTCCTGGCACACCTGGCGACCTGCCCCAAGTGCAAGGCCGAGGCGGACGCGCAGCGCCGGCTGAAGAACGTCTTCGCGCAGGCCGCGCCGCCGCCGCCGTCCGAGGGCTTCCTGGCCCGTCTGCAGGGACTGCCGGGGGGACCCGGGGACTTCGGAGGGGATGACGACGGCCGGGGGGGACCCTTCGGGCCCGGCCGGTTCGCCGACGGGGTCTTCGGAGTGAGGACGGACGGCTTCGGGTACGTGCCGGCGGGCGGCGGCCACGCGGCCGTGCTGCCGGCTGACCCGGGCTTCCGCATCCACCCGGTGGCCCGCCCCGGGCAGGAGCGCCCCTCGTGGCGCGGGCGCCGGTTCGCCTTCGCGGCGGCCAGCGCGGTGTCGCTCGCGGCGATCGCCCTGGGCGGCGCCCTGCCGCTGGAGGCGGCCGTCGACCCGAGCAGCTCCACCGCCAGCGGCGAGGGCGCCGGCACCGACGCCGTGCGCCTCAGCGTGCCCCGCGGTCCGCAGACCCGTGGACAGGCCCCGGCCGGGCCCGACCAGACCGATCGCTCCGACCGCAGACGCGGCGGAGCCCGCGGCTTCCGCGACGGCCTGACCGCCGACGAGGTGCCGCTGGGCACCCAGGGCGGCGGGACGACCCTGCTGCCGCTCTCCGGAGTGCCCACCCAGCCGTTCAGCACGCCGGGCTCGCCGCTCGCGGGCGGCTCGTCCCTGGGCGGCGGATCGTCCCTGCCCCCGCTGATACGGCCGGGCCAGGCGCTGCGACTGGCCCTGGTCCCCGGTGCCACCCCGAGCGCCACTCCGGCGCCCACCCGGCTCGACGGTCCTGCCGAGCCGGTCCTGCCGCTGGCGTCCCGCCGCTGACCGCCCCCCTGCGCGGGCATCGCCGAACCTGGTTGAATCCAGGGAAGGGGTGCCCCCGCGGGGGCACGCACGGCCAGTGGCGGGGAGAGCATGGACGAGGGCAAGCGCACGGAGACGAAGCCGAAGTGGTGGAGCCGCCCGTCCCGGGCCGCCACCCCGCCCGAGCCTCCCCAGGACGCCCCGCCCGCCCCCGCCGACCCGCCCGCGGAGCCCCCGGTGGTCCCGCAGGTCCCGCAGGTCCCGTCCGACGCGCCCACGGCCGTCCAGCGGCCCGCCGCCGCCCCGGAAGCGGCCCCCGCGCCGGAGACCGCCGCCCCCGCACAGCCCGCCGCCCCGGAGGTCCCCGCACAGGCCCCCGCGCCCGAAGCCGCCCCCGCGCCCGTCGCGCAGGGCCCCGCGCCCGAGCCCGTGCGCGCGCAGCCGCTGCACGACCCCGATCCGTACGGCACCCCGCCCTACGGCGGCCCCGGGCCCTGGGCGCCGGCGCCGCCCGTGCAGCACCCCGCCGCCACCCCGGCCCAGGGCACCGCGCTGCCGCCGCACCCCGCCCCCGTACCGCCGCACCCGCACGCCGGGCCCGAGCCGCACCTCCTCCCGCCGCCACCCCAGCCCCAGCCCCAGCAGACGGGCCAGTGGCAGAGCTACGACCCGTGGAGCGCGCCCGGTGTCGGCACCGGGCTCTCGCACCCCTTCACCCAGGTCGGCGAGCCCGCCCCCCGCAGGTCCCGCAAGGGCCTCTACCTCACCGGCGCGCTGTGCTTCGCGCTGCTCACCGGGGTCATCGGCGGCGGCGTCGGCGCGTACGTCGAGCGCAACGGCGGGCTGACCACCGTCGAACTGCCGCAGTCCTCCGGGCAGGACACCGGCCGCGCCCCCGACAGCGTCGCGGGCATCGCCGCCAGCGCCCTGCCCAGCGTGGTCACCCTCCACGTGAGCGGCGGCGGCGAGCAGGGCACCGGCACCGGCTTCGTGCTCGACCGGCAGGGCCACATCCTGACCAACAACCACGTGGTCGCCCCGGCCGGCGGCTCCGGCGACATCTCGGTCACCTTCAGCGGCGGCGAGACCGCCCGCGCCAAGCTGATCGGCAAGGACAGCGGCTACGACCTGGCCGTGGTCCAGGTCACCGGCGTCTCCCGGCTCACGCCGCTGCCGCTGGGCAACTCCGACAGCGTCCGGGTCGGCGACCCGGTGGTCGCCATCGGCGCCCCCTTCGACCTCCAGAACACCGTGACCTCCGGCATCATCAGCGCCAAGGAGCGGCCGATCACGGCGGGCGGCGAGAAGGGCGACGGCAGCGACATCAGCTACGTCGACGCGCTCCAGACCGACGCCCCGATAAACCCCGGCAACTCCGGCGGCCCGCTCGTCGACTCCAAGGCCCGGGTGATCGGCATCAACAGCGCCATCCGCGCCGCCGACAGCGGCAGCGCCACCGAGGGCGGCCAGGCGGGCTCGATCGGCCTGGGCTTCGCCATCCCGATCAACCAGGGCAAGCGGGTGGCCGAGGAGCTCATCAACACGGGCAGGGCCACCCACCCGGTGATCGGCGTCAGCCTCGACATGAAGTACACCGGCGACGGCGCCCGGGTGGGCCAGAAGGGCTCCGACGGCTCCGCGGCCGTGACGCCCGGCGGCCCGGCGGCCAAGGCGGGCGTCCAGCCCGGCGACGTCATCACCAAGGTGGACGGCCAGCGGGTGCACAGCGGCGAGGAGCTGATCGTGAAGATCCGCTCGCACCGCCCGGGCGACCGCCTGGAGCTGACCGTGCGGCGCGCGGGCAAAGAGCTGGCCAAGACTCTGACCCTGGGATCCTCGACCGGAGCCTGAGCTTCGCCTGAACGCCGCCTGGGCGGCGCGGAACGGTCACCGGAAGGTACCGCCGCGACAGTTCGGGCAGGTACCGTGGGGCGGGCCCGGACCCGTGAAGGAGCAACAAGGTGTTCAGCGACATAGGCGCACTGGAGCTGGTGACGCTCGTGGTTCTCGCCGTGCTCATCTTCGGGCCGGACAAGCTGCCGAAGGTCATCCAGGACGTCTCCCGGTTCATCCGCAAGGTCAAGGACTTCTCGGACAACGCCAAGCAGGACATCCGCAGCGAGCTGGGGCCGGAGTTCAAGGACTTCGAGTTCGAGGACCTCAACCCCAAGACCTTCCTGCGCAAGCAGCTGGCCGAGAACGAGGACCTCAGCGACATCCGCAGCAGCCTCGACCTGCGCAAGGAGATGAACGACGTCGCGGACGCGGTGCACGGCCGCGCCGGCGACTCCTCCGTGCCCGCCGCGGTCAACGGCTCGGCGGGCGCGGCCCCGTCCTCGGGCCCCGACCTGCTGAAGAAGAACGACAAGCCCGACCCGGGCGAGCGTCCCCCGTTCGACGCCGACGCCACCTGACCGACGCCCACGGCCTGTCCTAACAGCCCCTCCCCACCGGCGAGAAGCAGCCACCCGGGCCACCCGCGCACCGTCTTTCCCGACGCGGCGGCGCGAGGTGGCTATCCTCCATCTGTCCGGACCTAGGACGCCCGAGGGGGGCGGGCCGCTCCGGACCCCGTGGATCGAGGAGGCGGCCGGTAGATGGAGACGACGAGTCGGGCGGGGGCGGACACCGCCCCCGGGGCACCCACCGCCGAGGGGGTGCAGACGGCCCGGCGCACGATCGTCGACGGCTATCTGCGCGCGCCCTTCCCCTGGTACGGCCTGGACGAGGCCTTCACGGGCCCGCGCTGGCTGATGCAGGTGGGCACGGCGGCGGACGGCAGCGTGCAGCACGGGTCGACCGGGCACGGTGACGAGCCGTCGATAAAGTCCGACGCCTCCCAGCCGGAGCGGGAGCGCTTCGCGGTGGTGGTGACGGTGGCGGCGAGCCCGGTGCGCCGCTCCGGCGACGGTACGGGCGTGCTGGACGCGACCACCGTCTCCTCGGCCGCCTGGCTCGCCGGTTCGGGCCTGCTGGCCTGCACCTGGCCCGCCCAGCTGGACCACGCGCTGCGCGACGACTGGCTGGACCAGCAGACCGAGGCGGCCTTCGAGCTGGCGGACGACCTGGAGGGGCCCGACTGGTCCACGCTGTCGCTGCCGGTGGACGGCGAGCCGATGCCCTTCCACTACCGCGAGTCCGAGTTCGGCTGGGTGCTCGCCGGGTCCACCCGCGGCGGGGTGCACCTGGGCGCGTACGGCCGCGGGATGAGCGCGTACGGGCTGGGCTTCTCGGTGGTGCGGGACATCACCTCGTACGCGTCCTGAGCCCCTGGGGACCCGGGGACGGACGCGCGCACGCGCACGACGACGGGAGGGGCGCCACCGGATGACCCGGTGGCGCCCCTCCCGTCGTGCGTGGCGCGTCAGAACTTGTTGCGCGGGGTGATTCCCAGGCTCATGCCCGACAGGCCGCGCTGGCGGCCGCCGAGCTTGCCCGCGATGGCGCGCAGCGCGGCGCCCGCCGGGGAGTCCGGGTGGGACAGCACGACCGGGCGGCCGTCGTCGCCGCCCTCGCGCAGCCGTACGTCGATCGGGATCTGGCCCAGCACCGGCACGTTCGCACCGGTCGTCCTGGTGAGCCCCTCGGCGACCATCTGCCCGCCGCCGGTGCCGAACACGTCGACCATCTCGTCGCAGTGCGGACAGGGCAGGCCCGACATGTTCTCGACCACGCCGACGATCTTCTGGTGGGTCTGCACGGCGATGGAGCCGGCCCGCTCGGCGACCTCGGCGGCGGCCTGCTGCGGCGTGGTCACCACCAGGATCTCGGCGTTCGGGACGAGCTGGGCGACCGAGATCGCGATGTCGCCGGTGCCCGGCGGCAGGTCGAGCAGCAGCACGTCCAGGTCGCCCCAGTAGACGTCCGCGAGGAACTGCTGGAGCGCGCGGTGCAGCATCGGGCCGCGCCACACCACCGGGGCGTTGCCCGGGGTGAACATGCCGATGGAGATCACCTTCACGCCGTGCGACGACGGCGGCATGATCATGTTCTCGACCTGGGTGGGACGGCCGTCCGCGCCCAGCATGCGGGGCACCGAGTGGCCGTAGATGTCGGCGTCGACCACGCCGACCTTCAGGCCGTCGGCCGCCATCGCGGCGGCCAGGTTCACGGTGACCGAGGACTTGCCGACGCCGCCCTTGCCGGAGGCGACCGCGTACACCCGGGTCAGCGAGCCGGGCTTGGCGAAGGGCACCTCGCGCTCGGCGGTGGTGCCGCGCAGCGCCGCGGCCAGTTCCTTGCGCTGCTCGTCGCTCATCACGTCCAGGTCGACGGAGACGGACGTCACGCCCTCGACGCGGGAGACCGCCTCGCGCACGTTGGTGGTGATCGTCTCGCGCATCGGGCAGCCGGAGACCGTGAGGTAGACGGTGACGGCGACCGCCCCGTCCGCCCCGATCTCGACCGATTTGACCATGCCGAGCTCAGTGATCGGTCGGTGGATCTCGGGGTCGTTCACCGTCGCCAGTGCTTCGCGCACCGCGTCTTCCGTAGCCATGGGTCGATGGTACGGCGCCCACCACGGCCACCGGAAAGCCCCGTCAGCGGTCGGGTTCGTCACTCCGGTACGACGGCTCGTACGGGAATAGATCCCGCCGCTCCTCCATCTCCTTGACCAGGTCCTGGAGTTCGGAGCGGATCCAGTCGCGGGTGGCCACCTCGCCCAGGCCCATCCGCAGCGCGGCGATCTCCCGGGTGAGGTACTCGGTGTCCGCCATGGACCGCTCGTTCTGCTTGCGGTCCTGCTCGTGGGTGACCCGGTCGCGGTCGTCCTGCCGGTTCTGCGCGAGCAGGATCAGCGGGGCGGCGTACGAGGCCTGCAGCGAGAGCATCAGCGTCAGGAAGATGAAGGGGTACTCGTCGAAGCGCAGGCTCTTCGGCGCCACGATGTTCCACACCACCCAGGCGATGATGATCACCGTCATCCAGACGATGAACCGCCCGGTGCCCAGGAAGCGCGCGATGCGCTCCGAGAGCCGCCCGAACGCCTCGGGGTCGTACTCCGGGATCAGCCTGCGGCGACGGTCGCGCGGCAGGTCGAGTCGGATGCGCGGGGCGGTCCGCTCCTGCGGCCGCTCGCGGTCGCGTTCAGTGGCCATGGACCGGCGCCTCCTCGTCCGCGTGGAACTCGGTCTCGCGCCAGTCCTCCGGCAGCAGGTGGTCCAGGACGTCGTCGACCGTGACGGCGCCGAGCAGCGAGCCGCTCTCGTCCACCACGGCCGCGGAGACCAGGTTGTAGGCCGCGAAGTAGCTGGTGACGGCGTGCAGCGGGGTGCCCGGGGAGAGCGGCTCCAGGTCGTTGTCCACGACCGCGGAGACCAGGGTGAACGGCGGCTCCCGCAGCAGCCGCTGGAAGTGCACGGTGCCCAGGTACTTGCCGGTCGGCGTCTCGTCCGGCGGCCGGCACACGTACACCTGCGCGGCCAGCGCGGGGGAGAGGTCCTGCTGGCGCACCCGGGCCAGGGCGTCGGCCACCGTGGCGTCCGGGCGCAGCACGATCGGCTCGGTCGTCATCAGACCGCCCGCGGTGTGCTCCTCGTACGACATCAGCCGGCGCACGTCGGCGGCGTCGTCCGGCTGCATCAGGGTGAGCAGCCGCTCCTTCTCCTCGTCGGGCAGCTCGTTGAGCAGGTCGGCCGCGTCGTCGGGGTCCATCGCCTCCAGGACGTCGGCGGCCCGCTCCTCCTTCAGCTTGCCGAGGATCTCCACCTGGTCGTCCTCCGGCAGCTCCTCCAGGACGTCCGCGAGCCGGTCGTCGTCGAGGGCCGCGGCCACCTCGGAGCGCCGCTTGGGGGTCAGGTGGTGCAGCACGTTGGCCAGGTCCGCCGGGCGCATCCGCTCGAAGGTCGCCACCAGGTTCTCGGCGCCCTGCCCGTGCTCCTCCAGCGAGAAGCCGGTCACCGCCGACCACTCGACGGTCAGCGTCTCGCCCTTGCGGCGCAGCGCGCCGCCCTTGCCCTTGCGCACGAAGACCTTGTCGATCTCCCAGTCGCGCCGGGCCGGCAGCTGCTGGATCGCCACGTCCAGGACGGTCACCTCGGCGCCGTCCTCCACCAGGCGCACCCGCCGGTCAAGCAGCTCGCCCAGGACCAGCCGCTCGGTCGGGCGCTGCTCGAAGCGCCGCATGTTGACGACTCCGGTGGTGATCACCTGGCCCGACTCCATGCCGGTGACCCGGGTCATGGGCAGGAAGATCCGGCGCCGCGAGACGACCTCCACCACCAGGCCGAGCAGCCGGGGAGGGCGGCGGCCCACGCGCAGCATCGCGACGAAGTCGCGGACGCGGCCCACCTGGTCGCCGTTGGGGTCGAAGACGGGCACGTCCGCGAGGTGCGAGACGAAGATCCGGGGAGCGCCTGCCGCCATGCCGTGCGCCTCCTCGGTGCCGTCGGGTGCCGCTGATCTCGTGGTTCAGGCTAGCCCGTCCGTTTGGGGGCCGCCCTGGCGGGGCGTCCGTACGGTCCGCTCGGGACGCCGCGGAACGCCCGGGTAGGGTGCCGTCTGGCGTCCCCCCAGACACGTCCCCCGCCCCCACCCCGATGAGAGGCAGTGCGCAAGGTGACCGCTCTCCCCGTCGTTCCCCGCGCCCGCAGGGCCGTGCTCTGTGTGGCGCTGTGCGCCGGACTGACGGCGGGACTCGCCGCCTGCGGGGAGGACCCGGACGAGGGCACCAACGGCGTCGGCAAGCTCAACGCGTCCGCCATCGAGGAGAAGGCGCAGCAGGCGGCCGAGGGCGCCAAGGCGGTGCGGCTGGACGGGACGCTGGTCAGCAAGGGCGGTACGTACAAGCTGAACATGCGGCTCAAGCAGGCCGGCGCGACCGGCTCGGTGACCACGAAGAACAGCACCTTCGAGCTGCTGCGGGTGGACGACGCGCTCTACCTGAAGGCCGACGCGGGCTTCTGGAGCCACGGCGAGGCCGGCGCCTCGCCCAGCAGCACCGACACCGAGGCCGCGGGCAAGCTCGACGACAAGTACGTGCGCGTCCCGCAGGACGACCCCTCCTACAAGCAGCTGCGCGGCTTCACCGACATGGCCCCGCTGCTCGGCGGCCTCCTCGCGCTCCAGGGCGACCTCGCCAAGGGCGACCGCAACCGGGTCGGCGGCGTGCGCACCATCAAGGTCACCGCGGGGGAGGAGGGCGACGGCGGCACCCTCGACGTGGCCCTGGAGGGCACCCCCTACCCGCTGCAGATGGAGCGCGGCGGCGGCGCGGGCGTGCTGGTCCTCTCGGACTGGGACGAGGACTTCGCGCTGACCCCGCCGGACAAGAACGCCACCGTCGACTACGGCAAGCAGCTCCCCCGTACCAGCGACTGACCGCACCGGTCGCGGGGCCGAACGGGTGAAGGCGGGGCCCGGGGGTCCGGCCGGGCGCTTACCTTCTGACCGTGGCGGGTTGGGAGCACATCGGTTTCGTGGCACTGCTGTGCCCGCAGGTGGCCGTCTCGGCGTCGGTCGCCGGGGTGGTGGGCGTGGCCGTGGACGTGGACCTGTGCGCGCACCCGGAGGCACCCGCCGAGGAGGCGCGGCCCGCCCCGGGCCCGCCACCGGCCGCCCCCGCCCCCGCCGCGGCGCCCCCGGGCGTACGGCCCGAGGGGGTACGGACCCGGGCCCCGGCCCCCGTCCCCACTCCTGCTCCGGCGGCCGGACGCCCCGAGGAACCGTTACGGCAACAGCCGCCCGCCCCCGCGCCGCTCCCCGCGCCCCCGGCGCGCGAACCCGCACCCGCGCCCCCCACGCCTTCCGTGCCGCCGTCCCCGGCCGCCCGCCCCTCACCCGTCTACGCGGTGCGGGCCTACCACCGCTCCGCCCCCGCGCCCCGGCGCTCCGGCACCTCCGTGGTCACCCTGATGCTCACCACGACCACGCCCGCCGTCCTCGCGGCCGCCCTGATGCGGCCGCGCTCCAGCTCCCGTTCCCGCTCCCGCTGACCGTCCGAGGATCCCCGTGTCCGACTGGCTCGTCCTGGGCTCCGCGATGGCCGCCGCCTGCGCGGTCGTCCTGGCCCTCACCCTCGTCCACCACCGCCGCGCCGCCCGGGCGGACGCGGACCCCACCGAGACCCCCGACGTCATCGAGTACATGGTGATGATGGTGGGCGTCGTGTACGCGATCGTCCTGGGCCTGGCCATCGCCGGGGTCTGGGAGGCGCGCGGCGCCGCCCAGGACGGGGTGCGCCAGGAGGCCCAGGCGCTGCACGAGATCGAGCAGCGCGTCCAGGTCTACCCGCCCGCCCGCCAGGCCGAGTTGCGCACCCGGATCGACGCGTACGCCGCGCACGTGGTGCGGGTGGAGTGGCCCGGCGTCGACGAGCGCGGCGACCAGCTGCTCGGCGAGCTGCGCACCGACCTGGTGGCGCACGCCCCGACTGGGGAGGCCGAGGCGCAGATGTACCAGCCGCTGGTGGACCGGGTCGCCGCCCTCGACGAGGCGCGCGGCGCCCGGGCCGAGGGCGCGGAGGACACCCTGCCGGGCGTCGTCTGGTTCGGGCTGATCGTGGGGGCCGTGGTGACCGTCGGCCTGATCTTCACGCTGCAGATCCGGCGCTCGGGGCGGGAGCTGCTGCTGGCCGGGGTGTTCAGCGCGCTGATCGCGTTCCTGCTGTTCCTGGTCTGGAACTTCGACGCGCCCTACGGCCGCTCGGGCAACGAGGCGGCGGAGTCCTTCGTCCGCCTCTTCCCGGAAGCGACCACGGGCCCGCTCTAGCCGCGCTTCTTGCGCCCCCGCTTGAACAGCAGCCTGGGCAGGGCGGCCGGGACCGGCTGGCGGGTGGTGGCCGGGGACGGCAGCGGCGGCGCCGCCAGCGAGCCGTCCGGCAGGTCGGTGAGGGTGTCGCGCGGGGTGAGGCGCAGGACCCGGCACTCGCGCGCCCAGCGGTCGGTCATCGCCTCGCCGTCCGGCGCGTTCAGCCGCTTGCCCTTGAGCTCGGCGACGGCCGCCAGCCACTCCTCGGACCGGGGGGCGAGCTCGGTGACCGAGGCCGTCCAGGCCACCAGGCGCCCGCCCTTGTCCTTGCTGCGCACGGTCACCTCGGCGACGGCCCCGTCGGCCAGCCCCGGCAGCGGCTGCTCGCCGGGCCCGTCACCGACCACGTGCGCGGCACCGTCCAGCCACGCGTGCCAGAGCGCCCGCGCGGGCCCGTCGCCCCGCACCCAGACGAGGCCGGACTTCTTGGTGGCCTCCTCGACGAGAGCGACCCCGAGCAACACGTCATCCATCCCCGCAGTCTAGGACCTGTCCGGTCGCTCACGCCTGGGCCGCGGCGCCTGGCACGCACGCTCGCTGCGTTCTCGTCGGTCGACAACGCTCCGCGTTGCCTCCCTCCTCCGCCTTGCGATCGCACGCACCAGCCACCGCTCACCCGGACCAGAGGGCACCCGGCACCCCGTGTCGGCATGATCGACCGGACAGGTCCTAGGCGTCCCGCCCCGGGCTACAGCCAAGGGCGTCCCGCCCCGGGCTACAGCCAGCCGTTGCGCTTCAAGGTGCGGTGGATGGAGAGGCAGATCGCGATGATCCCCGTCAGCACCAGCGGGTACCCGTACTTCCAGTGCAGCTCCGGCATGTGGTCGAAGTTCATGCCGTACACCCCGCACACCGCCGTCGGCACGGCGACGATCGCCGCCCACGAGGTGATCTTGCGCATGTCCTCGTTCTGCGCGACCGTCGCCTGCGCCAGGTTCGCCTGGAGGATCGAGTTCAGCAGTTCGTCGAAGCCGATGACCTGCTCCTGGACCCGCGCCAGGTGGTCGGCCACGTCCCGGAAGTACTTCTGGATGTCCGGGTCCACCAGCCGCATCGGCCGCTCGCTCAGCAGCTGCAGCGGACGGGCCAGCGGGGAGACCGCGCGCTTGAACTCCAGTACCTCGCGCTTGAGCTGGTAGATGCGGCCGGTGTCGGTGCCGCGGGTGGAGCCCTTGGCCGGCGGCGAGAAGACGTCGCTCTCGATCTGGTCGATGTCGTCCTGCACCGCGTCCGCGACCGCCAGGTACCCGTCCACCACGTGGTCCGCGATCGCGTGCAGCACCGCCGAGGGGCCCTTGACCAGCAGGTCCGGCTCGTCCTGGAGGCGGTGGCGCAGGCTGCGCAGCGAGCCCTGGCCGCCGTGCCGCACGGTGATGACGAAGTCCCGGCCGGTGAAGCACATCACCTCGCCGGTCTCCACGACCTCGCTGGTGGCGGTGAGCTCGACGTGGTCGACGTAGTGGATGGTCTTGAAGACCGTGAACAGCGTCTCGTCGTAGCGCTCCAGCTTGGGCCGCTGGTGCGCGTGCACCGCGTCCTCCACGGCCAGCGGGTGCAGCCCGAACTCCGCGGCGATACCGGCGAATTCGGACTCGGTCGGCTCGTGCAGCCCGATCCAGGCGAAGCCGCCGTCCTCGCGCACCCGGCGCATCGCCTCGCGCGGGCTCAGGCACTCGGGCCCCTGGACCCGCTTGCCGTCGCGGTAGACGGCGCAGTCCACCACGGCGGTGGAGAACGACGGGTCGCGGGTGGGGTCGTACGCCGCGGCCGGGTAGGCGGCGCTCCTCTTGTGCAGCGAGGGGCGTACGACGGCGCGCAGGTCACGGATCATCGACATGGCAGGGCTCCTTCACGGAGAGGCCGTCGGCGGGTCGTGGCACAGCCCGGAATGGGGACGCTGTCGCTCTACTTCGTCCACAAAGCGGGCGGCACCGCGGGATCGTCGCGGTGACGGCGTTCGCTACAGACAGGCAAAACGGGATGCTCTTCCGTCGTGCGCGATGCCCTGAGCCCAAGGACCCCGGGCCCGTTGCGGGGCGTCCGGTGTGTCCGGCGGGAACTCTGCGGGAAGACCCTCAGCCCAGTGAGGGCGTCGGCCGTACGGAAGGGCGGCTGGTACTACCCGATCGACTTCGATCCACCGCAGCCCCACCTCCTCCGGCCGGTCCCCCGTGGGGGACGACGTGTCGTCGGGACTGAGAGCCACGCTCGGCGTGCTGTCCCGACCAGCGGCCAAGACTATCAGCCGGCAAGGGGTCAATCCCTTACTTTGCCCGTTCCATACGCGTCTTATGCTCGCGGCATGGCAGAAGTTCTAGCTCTGGTCGAGGCCCGGTTGCGCACCGCCCTCGGCGAACCCGACGCCCGCGCGTCCGTGACGTTCCTGGGCACCGACCGCGTCGAGGTGCTGCGGTTCGTGGACGGCGACGTCGCGCGGTACGCCACGCTCGGGATGTCCGCGCAGCCGATGACCGACCCCACGGCCGCGCTGGCCGACCCGGTCCGCGGGCCGCGCGCCGAACTGGTGCTCTCGGTACGGGCCGGGCTCGCCGACACCGACAAGGTGCTGCGCCCGCTCGCCGTGCTCGCCGCCTCGCCGCAGGTGGAGGGCGTGGTGGTGGCCCCGGGGGCGTCGCTGGACCTGGGGGAGCCGCTGTGGCCTGGGGCGCCCTTCTCCTCCGTACTGGTGGCGGAGCCGGGCGGTCTGGTGGAGGACCTGGAACTGCCGGAGCCGATGGACCCGGTGGCCTTCCTGCCGCTGCTGCCGATGACGCCGAACGAGGCGGCCTGGAAGCGGGTGCACGGCGCGCAGGCCCTCCAGGAGCGCTGGCTGGGCAGCGGTACGGACCTGCGCGATCCGCTGCGCAGGTCCGTGACCCTGGACTGACGTACGGCGCCGGTCAGTTGGCGAAGACCGCCACGCCGTCCTCGCTCGCGTGCCGGGGCTCAAGCTCCTCGGCCTCGTGGGTGAGGGAGGCGCGCCGGGCCCACACGACGCCCGCGCCGATCAGCGCGGCGGCGCCGGCCACCACGAACGGCATGTGGATGTCGGTCCACTCCTCGATCTTCGGGGCGAAGTAGGGGGCGGCCGCCGCGGCGAACCAGCGCACGAAGTTGTAGCCCGCGCTGGCCACCGGCCGCGGCGCGTCCGAGACGCCGAGCGCCAGTTCGGTGAAGACGGTGTTGTTCACGCCGATGAAGGCGCCGGACAGGACCGTGCAGACGATCGCGGTCGTGTGGCTGCCGTACCCGAGCACCACCACGTCGGCGGCGAGCAGCACCAGCGAGCCGCCGAGCACCTTCAGCGACCCGAACCGCCGCTGCAGGCGCGGGGCGACGAGCACCGAGAACACGGCGAGCAGCACGCCCCAGGCGAAGAACACCCCGCCGGACTTGTACGGCGTCATGTCGAGCACGAACGGGGTGAAGGCCAGCACCGTGAAGAACGCGTAGTTGTAGAAGAACGCGGCCGCCGCGGCGGAGGCGAGGCCGCCGTGGCCCAGCGCCCGCACCGGGTCGAGCAGCGAGGTCTTGCGGGCGGGCCGCGGCTGCTCCTTGAGGAACGCCGTGATGCACAGGAAGCCGACGGCCATCAGCGCGGCCGTGCCGAAGAACGGGTAGCGCCAGCTGGCGTTGCCCAGCAGGGCGCCGAGCAGCGGCCCGCAGGCCATGCCGAGCCCGAGCGCGGACTCGTACAGCAGGATCGCCGCGGCGCTGCCGCCGGCCGCCGCGCCGACGATGACGGCCAGCGAGGTGGACACGAACAGGGCGTTGCCCAGGCCCCAGCCGGCCCGGAAGCCGACGAGTTCGCCGACCGAGCCCGACGTCCCGGACAGGGCGGCGAAGACGACGACCAGGGCGAGGCCGAGGAGCAGGGTCTTCTTGCCGCCGATGCGGCTGGAGACGAAGCCGGTGACCAGCATGGCCACGGCGGTGATCAGGAAGTACGAGGTGAAGAGCAGCGACACCTGGCTCGGCGTGGCGTGCAGTCCGCTGGCGATGGACGGCAGGATCGGGTCCACCAGGCCGATGCCCATGAAGGCCACGACGGACGCGCCGGCCGTGGCCCAGACGGCCTTGGGCTGGCGCAGGATGCTGCGTGCCCCTTCGTCGAAGGGGTCCTCTCCGCTCATGTCGATCGCTCTCCTCTTCGAGCTCTCCAGATGGTTGCGTTATACACAAGATAAGTTAGGGACGCTAATGAATGCAAGTTACATCTAGTTTTGCCCGGTGAATGGGCATGCTCACTGGCGGACGGGTGATCGTCCTTGACGCGGCACCGACCGGAGAGGACCGTTGAGCGCTATGAGGGGCGAACCCAGTTGTCCGAAGTGCGGAGGGCGGGTCAGGGCGCCCGGACTCTTCGCCGACACCTGGCAGTGCGACGTGCACGGCGCCGTGCACCCGCTCCAGCCGGTCGTCCCGCCCAGCGTCGAGGCGCTGGGCGTCGTCGTGCACCGGTCCGAGGTGCCCGTCTGGATGCCCTGGCCGCTGCCGGTCGGCTGGCTGTACACCGGCGTGGCCTACGCGGGCGACGACCGCAGCGGCGGCCGGGCCACCGCCGTCGCCTGCTCGGGCCCCGGGCCGCTGGGCGGCATCGGCGAGCTGCTGCTGGTCGCCGAGGAGCTCGGCGTGGGGCTCGGCGCGCGCTACGCGGGCATCGCGGGACCCGACCCCGGAGCGTCCCTGCGCATGGACCGGGCCCCGGCCGTCAAGGTCCTCGCCGCCGGCCGCCCCACCCCGCTGTGGCACGTCGGCGACACCCCCGACGACCGCGCGGTCTTCGCGGGCGAGGCGCGCGGCCTGTGGCTGTGGGCGATCGTCTGGCCGGAGCGCTCCGGGCTGCTGATGTACGACGAGCTGGTCCTCACCGACCTGCGCGACGCGGGCGCCGAGGTGGAACTGCTGCCCTGCGGCGCGCTCACCCCGCGGCTGCTGACCAGGGAGCCCTGAGGGGAGCCCGGGCAGGGGAGGCCTGAGCGGGGGAGGCCTGAGTGGGCGGGCCGGAGCGGGCGGGTTCGCCCGTTAGGATGGAATGTCCCCCGTCCACCCCGAGCCCCCGGAGTCCGCGTGCGCATCGACCTGCACACCCACTCCACGGCCTCGGACGGTACGGACACCCCCGCCGAGCTGGTGCGCGCCGCCGCCGCGGCCGGGCTCGACGTCGTGGCGCTCACCGACCACGACACCACCCGCGGCCACGCCGAGGCGGTCGCCGCGCTCCCCGCGGGCCTGACCCTGGTCACCGGCGCCGAGCTGTCCTGCCGGATCGACGGCGTCGGGCTGCACATGCTCGCCTACCTCTTCGACCCGGACGAGCCGGAGCTGGCGCGCGAGCGCGAGCTGGTGCGCGACGACCGGGTGCCCCGCGCCCGCGCCATGGTCGCCAGGCTCCAGGAGCTGGGCGTCCCGGTCACCTGGGAGCAGGTCGCCCGGATCGCCGGGGACGGCTCGGTGGGCCGCCCGCACGTGGCCACCGCGCTGGTCGAGCTCGGGGTCGTGCCCGACGTCTCCGCCGCCTTCACGCCCCAGTGGCTGGCCGACGGGGGCCGCGCCTACGCGGACAAGCACGAGCTGGACCCCTTCGACGCGATCCGGCTGGTCAAGGCCGCCGGCGGCGTCACCGTCTTCGCGCACCCGCTCGCCGTCAAGCGCGGCCGGGTCGTGCCCGAGGACGTCATAGCGCGGCTCGCCGCCGCCGGCCTGGACGGCATCGAGGTGGACCACATGGACCACGACGAGCCGACCCGCGCCCGGCTGCGCGCGCTCGCCGGGGACCTCGGCCTGCTCGCCACCGGCTCCAGCGACTACCACGGCAGCCGCAAGACCTGCCGGCTCGGCGAGTACACCACCGACCCGGAGATCTACGGCGAGATCACGCGCCGCGCCACGGGCGCCTTCCCGGTGCCCGGCGCCGGCGGACCGCTCGCCTGAGCCCCGCCCCACCCCGCTTCCCGGGTCCTCCCGGGCCTCCCCTCCTCACGGCGCGCCCGAGCGGGCCCGCCCCCGGTCCCGTACGTCCGTACCTCCCGCGCAAGGCCTCACCGTGTTCGACTTCGCCCTTTTCGGCTCCCTGTTCCTCACCCTGTTCGTCATCATGGACCCGCCCGGGATCACCCCGATCTTCCTGGCGCTGACCGCGGGCCGCCCCGCCAAGATCCAGAAGAAGATGGCCTTCCAGGCGGTCTGCGTCGCCTTCGGCGTGATCGCCGTCTTCGGCCTCGTGGGCCAGCAGATCCTGGACTACCTGCACGTCTCCACCCAGGCGCTGATGATCGCGGGCGGCGTGCTGCTGCTGCTGATCGCGCTGGACCTGCTCACCGGCAAGAACGACGAGCCGCAGCAGTCCAAGAAGGACGTCAACGTCGCGCTCGTCCCGCTCGGCATGCCGCTGCTCGCCGGACCCGGCGCGATCGTGCAGGTCATCCTGGCCGTGCAGCACGCGAGCGCGCTGCAGCAGGTGTCGGTCTGGGCGGCGATCCTCGCCATCCACGTGGTGCTGTTCCTGGCGATGCGCTTCTCGCTGGTGATCATCCGGCTGATCAAGGACGGCGGTGTCGTCCTGGTGACCCGGCTCGCGGGCATGATGCTCTCCGCGATCGCCGTGCAGCAGATCATCAACGGCGTCACCCAGGTGATCCAGGGCGCCTGACCCGCGCCCTCCCCGCCGTACGCACCACTGCGCCCCCGTACTGATTCCGGTCGAGCCGGAGTCGGTGCGGGGGCGCGGTGTGTGTGGGGGCCGGCGGCGTTACGACGCCGTGGTGTCGGCCGGCCGGATCATGATGCGCTGGCCGATCGCTGCGGCCTGTTGCACGATCCGGTTGACGGAGGCGGCGTCCACGACGGTGCTGTCCACGGCGGAGCCGTCGACGTCGTCGAGTCGCAGGATTTCGAAGCGCATGGGCTTCTCCCTTCGTCCGGAGTTGATCCTCCTGGTGGAGAACTGAGAACTGCTGCGTGCCGGAGCACCTGGGTGCCGCGGTACACCAGTCACAACGACATGCACCCTGCAAACATTCCCTACGCTAAAGAAAATTTTCGGGTGACTAATTACTGACTGGTAAGACGCTGCCGTGCTAGCGGTCCGGCGGGCGCCGTCGGACAATGGGCGCCGTATGAACAACGACCACGACCCCCAGGGGCACACGCCCGGCCTCGGCACCGTCGCCGCCCGCCTGGAGCGCACCAACGAACTCCTCCAGCGCATGCTCGCCGAGGTGGCCAAGACCCCCTCGACACACGCCATCTTCGTCGACGCGGGTTACGTCTATGCTTCGGCCGGGTTGCTGGTCGCGGGCACCGAGGACCGGCGCAACTTCGACCTCGACGCCGAGGGGCTCATCGAGGCCTTCATCGACAAGGCCCGCACCATCTTCGCCGACAGCAGACTGCTCCGCGTGTACTGGTACGACGGCGCCCGGCGCCGCATCCACACCGCCGAACAGCAGTCCATCGCCGAGCTCCCCGACGTCAAGGTCCGGCTCGGCAACCTCAACGCCAACAACCAGCAGAAGGGCGTCGACTCCCTGATCCGCACGGACCTGGAGTCCCTCGCCCGCCACCGCGCCATCAGCGACGCCGCCCTGGTCGGCGGCGACGAGGACCTGGTCTCCGCCGTCGAGGCCGCCCAGGGCTACGGCGCCCGCGTCCACCTGTGGGGCATCGAGGCCGCCGAGGGCCGCAACCAGGCGGAGCCGCTGCTGTGGGAGGTGGACAGCCAGCGCACCTTCGACCTGGACTTCTGCCGTCCGTACGTCACCCGCCGCCCGGTCACGATGTACGAGAACGAGGGCGAGCCGCTGCCCTCGCGCGACGAGGTCCGCTTCCTCGGCGCCCGGATCGCGGCCACCTGGCTGGGGGAGCGGGGCCGCGACCAGCTCGCCGAGCTGCTGCCGGGCCACCCCTACCTGCCCGGCCCGGTGGACCAGGACCTGCTGAACCAGGCGGAGAAGGAGCTGGGCCGCTCGCTGCGCGGCCACGCCGGACTGCGCCGGGTCCTGCGCGACGGCTTCTGGCAGCAGCTCCAGGCCCAGTTCTAGAACACGGCCCTGGTCCCGGGCGCCGGGCCGTGTTCTAGCCTCGGCACATGAGCAGGCCTCCCACCTTCACCCCTCCGCCGTGCGCCCGGGCCGGTCAGCTGGACACCGACCGGGGCCCCTTCGCCGTGCTGGACGCCCGGCCCGGCGGCGCGCGGCGCGGCACCGCCCTCCTGCTGCCCGGGTTCACCGGCAGCAAGGAGGACTTCATCGCCCTGCTCGAACCCCTCGCCGACGCCGGCTACCGGGTGGTCGCGGTCGACGGGCGCGGGCAGTACGAGTCCGCGCCCCCGGCCGACCCCACCGGCTACGACCGGCGCGAGCTGGCCCTGGACGTACTGGCCCAGGCCCGCGCCCTGGACGCCCCGGTCCACCTGGTCGGGCACTCGCTGGGCGGCCAGATCGCCCGCGCGGCCGTGCTGACCGACCCCTCGCCCTTCGCCTCGCTCACCCTGATCGCCTCGGGACCGGCCGCCCCCGCCCCCGTACAGCTCCAGAAGATCAAGCTGCTGAGCGACGCGCTGGCGGTCATGGGGATGGCCGAGGTGTGGGCCGCGATGCAGGCCATGGACCCGCCGGAGGAGACCGCCACCGACGGCCCGGCCCTGCGGGCCCGCTGGCTGCGCCACGACCCGGCCCAGCTGCTGGCCACCGGCGCCCAGCTGACCGCAGAGCCGGACCGGGTCGCGGCGCTGGCCGCCGTGCCGCTGCCCACGCACGTGCTCTCCGGGGTGCGGGACGACACCTGGCCGGTACCGCTGCTCGACGACATGGCGCGGCGGCTCGGTGCCGAGCGCACGGTGATCGACGGCGCCGAGCACTCGCCCAACACCGACCGCCCCGCCGAGACCGCCCGGGCCCTGGCGGCCTTCTGGGACCGCTGAGCGCATACGGGAAGGGCCCGTACCCCGGCTGGGGTACGGGCCCTTCCCGTCGGGCGGGGGTGCGGATCACGCCTCGGGGGCGACCGCCTTCTTGGTGGCGCGGCGGCGGCGCGGCGCGGGGGCCTCGCCGTCGGTGGCGGCCTCGGCGACCGGGGCCGCCTCGGCCGTCTTCTTGGTGGCGCGGCGACGCGTCTTGGGCGCCTCGGCGCCCTCGGCGGTCTCCACCGCCTCCACGGCCTCCACGGCCTTCTTGGTGGTGCGACGGCGCGTCTTCGGCGCCTCGGCCTCGACGGCCTCGGCGACCGGGGCGGCCTCGACGACCGCGGCGGCCTTCTTGGCCGTACGACGACGGGGCTTGGCCTCGACGGCCTCGGCCGTGTCCACCGCCTCCACGGCGGCGGCAGGCGCCTCGGCGGCCTTCTTGACGGTCCGGCGGCGGCGCGGCTTGGCCTCCTCGACGGCCTCGGCCGGCTCGGCGACCGCGACCGGGGCGGCCTCGACCACCGCGGCGGCCTCGACGGCCTCCGCGGCCTTCTTCGCCGGGCGGCGGCGACGCGGCTTCTTCGGCTCCTCGGCGGCCTCGGCCGGCGCCTCGACGACCGGGACCTCCACGACCGGGGCCGGGGCGACCGGGGTGACCGGCGCGGCCTCGACGACCGCGGCCGGGGCGCCCGAGCGGGTGCGGCGGCGACGGCGCGGCGTGCGCGGCCCGTCCTCCGCCGGGGTCTGCTCGACGGCGGCCGGGGCGTCCGTCACGACCTCGTCCGACGAGGACCCGCCACGGGTGCGGCGGCGCTGGCGCGGCGTCCGGGTGCGCTCGGGGCGCTCCTCGGTACGCACCGGGGTACGGCCGCCGCGGGCGCGGCGCCCACCGGGCTCGCCCAGGTCCTCGAGCTCCTCCGCGTCCAGACCGGCGCGGGTGCGCTCGGCCCGGGGCAGGACGCCCTTGGTGCCCGCCGGGATGTCCAGCTCCTCGAACAGGTGCGGGGAGGTGGAGTAGGTCTCGGCCGGGTCGTTGAAGCCCAGGTCCAGCGCCTTGTTGATCAGCTGCCAGCGCGGGATGTCGTCCCAGTCGACCAGCGTGATCGCGGTGCCCTTGGCGCCCGCGCGGCCGGTGCGGCCGATGCGGTGCAGATAGGTCTTCTCGTCCTCGGGGGACTGGTAGTTGATGACGTGCGTCACGCCCTCGACGTCGATGCCGCGCGCGGCCACGTCGGTGCAGACCAGCACGTCCACCTTGCCGTTGCGGAACGCGCGCAGCGCCTGCTCGCGGGCGCCCTGGCCCAGGTCGCCGTGGACCGCGCCGGAGGCGAAGCCGCGCCGCTCCAGCTGCTCGGCGATGTCGGCCGCCGTGCGCTTGGTGCGGCAGAAGATCATCGCGAGCCCGCGGCCGTTGGCCTGCAGGATGCGGGAGACCAGCTCCGGCTTGTCCATGGAGTGCGCGCGGTAGATCCGCTGCGTGATGTTCGCGACGGTCGCGCCCGTGTCGTCCGGCGCGGTGGCGCGGATGTGGGTGGGCTGCGACATGTAGCGACGGGCCAGGCCGATCACGGCGCCCGGCATGGTCGCCGAGAACAGCATGGTCTGGCGCTTGGCCGGGAGCAGCTGGATGATCTTCTCGACGTCGGGCAGGAAGCCCAGGTCGAGCATCTCGTCCGCCTCGTCCAGGACCAGGGCCTTGACGTGGGACAGGTCCAGCTTCTTCTGGCCCGCGAGGTCGAGCAGCCGGCCGGGCGTGCCGACGATCACGTCGACGCCCTTGCGGAGGGCCTCGACCTGCGGCTCGTAGGCGCGGCCGCCGTAGATGGCGGTCACGCGGACGTTGCGGACCTTGCCGGCGGTCAGCAGGTCGTTGGTGACCTGGGTGCACAGCTCACGGGTGGGGACGACCACCAGCGCCTGCGGGGTGTCGGTCAGCTGCTCGGGCTTGGCCCGGCCGGCCTCGACGTCCGCGGGGACGGTGACGCGCTCCAGCAGCGGGAGGCCGAAACCGAGCGTCTTGCCGGTGCCGGTCTTGGCCTGCCCGATGACGTCGGTGCCCGAGAGCGCGACGGGGAGGGTCATCTCCTGGATGGGGAACGGGGAAACGATGCCGACGGCTTCGAGCGCCTCGGCGGTCTCGGGAAGGATTCCGAGATCCCGGAAAGTCGTAGTCAGGGTGCTGCCTCTTCTGTGAGACGCGGCGCGAGGCGAACGTCGGGGGTCGTACCGTGCCGGAAGCCTCCGGCCGATCGAAAGATCACAACCGGGTGGCGCGGGACCACTGCCGTCGCTCGAGCGTCGTGCCGCTGAGGGCCCCTCCTGCGCGTGGAGCACACGGAGGGCTGTCGGGTCGGAGCCGATCGGGCCACCGACCGGGCATCCTCATTCGGATGGCCCGCGAAGCGGAGGGACGCGATCGAATCGAACGTGTCCGAATACTCAGCGGGCGCATTACCACTGTACCCCGGAATCGCGCAGGTGTGTCGGGCGAATTCCCGAGGGGGATGGTGCGGGGGACGTGGCCACGGTGACTGACCAGGGCCTTACGCCGTGCGCGGAGCGGGCTATTGTGCGCTCCATGGAGACGTCTGACAACGCTGCTGAACACACCGGGATCGCCGCCCAGGACTGGTCCGCGGCCGCGGCCCACCCGCAGTACCGCGCCGCCGTCGTGGACCTGCTCGGCGCCCTCGCGTACGGCGAGCTCGCGGCCTTCGAGCGGCTCGCCGAGGACGCGAAGCTCGCGCCCACGCTGGGCGACAAGGCGGAGCTGGCGAAGATGGCCTCCGCCGAGTTCCAGCACTTCGAGCGGCTGCGCGGACGTCTCGCCGCGATCGGCGAGGAGCCGACCGCCGCGATGGAGCCGTTCGCCCGGGCGCTGGACGACTTCCACCAGCAGACGGCCCCGTCGGACTGGCTGGAGGGCCTGGTCAAGGCGTACGTGGGCGACTCGATCGCCTCCGACTTCTACCGCGAGGTCGCGGCTCGGCTGGATTCGGACACCCGCGGCCTGGTGCTCGGCGTGCTCGACGACACCGGCCACGGGAACTTCGCCGTCGAGAAGGTGCGCGCCGCGATCGACGCGGACCCGCGGGTGGGCGGACGGCTCGCGCTGTGGGCGCGCCGGCTGATGGGCGAGGCGCTGTCGCAGGCGCAGCGCGTGGTCGCGGACCGCGACGCCCTGTCGACGATGCTGGTGGGCGGCGTGGCCGACGGCTTCGACCTCGCCGAGGTGGGGCGGATGTTCTCCCGGATCACCGAGGCGCACACCAAGCGGATGGCGGCCCTGGGCCTCGCGGCCTAGGGGTCGTGCCCGTCAGGCCCGGGCCGCCGATCGGCGCAGCCGGGCCGCCGGGCGGAGCAGCAGGGACAGCAGGACGGCTCCGACCGCGACCGCGCCCACCAGGGTGGCGAGCGGGTGGCCGGGGCCGAGTGCCGCGTGGGCCAGGTAGGCCCCGAAGAGCGTGCCGACGGCGCCGGCCGCGAGGACCGTGCGCCGGGCCGGGAGTCGGTGCGGCAGGCGGTGGGCGGCGGCCCAGCCGAGGGCCAGGCCGAGCAGGGCGGAACCGAGGGCTTCCAGGAACACCGGGGGTCACCTCGCAGACGGCGGGGCGGGCAAATCGGTCGTAGGCGGTACTACCCGGAGCCCGCGGAAGGCAACCCTCCCGTACTGCCAACGAGTCATCCCGCACGGCTGTACGGGAACGGTGTCCGCATGCGAGTGGGGCCCGGCCGGTGTCTCCACCGGCCGGGCCCCACTCGTACGCGTCCCGGTCGCCCTAGAGGGCGCCGAAGCCCACCCGGCGCTGGGCGGTCTCGCCGAGCTCCACGTAGGCGATCTTGTCGGCCGGGACGAGGATCCTGCGACCCTTCTCGTCCGTGAGGCTGAGGAGCTGGGCCTTGCCCGCCAGCGCGTCGGCGACGGCGCGCTCGACGTCCTCGGCGGACTCCCCGCTCTCCAGAACGATCTCCCGGGGCGCGTGCTGCACGCCGATCTTGACCTCCACGGCTATGTCCCTCCGAACGGTCAGCGATGCGCGGCCACCCGCGCCGTACGCTGCACACATTAGCCCGGAGAGGGGACGCCCCAGGCCCGCCCCGGCAACGCCAGGAGCGAACACGCCGGGGTCAGTGGCCGTCGGTGCCGTGCAGCGGGAAGCCCGCGATGCCGCGCCAGGCCAGCGAGGTGAGCAGCTCCACCGCCTTGTCGCGGGGCACCGGGGACGAGCTGGAGAGCCAGTAGCGGGCCACCACCTGGGAGACCCCGCCCAGGCCCACGGCCAGCAGCATCGACTCGTCCTTGGACAGGCCGGTGTCCTCGGCGATGACGTCCGAGATCGCCTCGGCGCACTGCAGGCTGACCCGGTCCACGCGCTCGCGCACGGCGGGCTCGTTGGTCAGGTCCGACTCGAAGACCAGCCGGAAGGCGCCGCCCTCGTCCTCCACGTACGCGAAGTAGGCGTCCATGGTGGCCGCCACCCGCAGCTTGTTGTCCGAGGTGGACGCCAGCGCGGTGCGCACCGCCTGGAGCAGCGCCTCGCAGTGCTGGTCGAGGAGGGCCAGGTAGAGGTCGAGCTTGCCGGGGAAGTGCTGGTAGAGCACCGGCTTGCTGACGCCCGCGCGCTCGGCGATGTCGTCCATCGCGGCCGCGTGGTACCCCTGGGCGACGAACACCTCCTGGGCCGCGCCGAGGAGCTGGTTGCGTCGGGCACGGCGCGGCAGGCGCGTGCCCCGCGGGCGTGCCGCCTCTGTCTGCTCGATGGCTGTCACGCCGCCTCCCAATGTCGATCCGTGCGCGCTGTGCGCCGCGGTCGCCATCGTACTTTTGGGTAACCGGCTCGTGCGCGGTGCGGACGCAGAATTTCACGGACCGGACGCTTGCGGTAGCCGGAGATTGCACGGTAAAGCGAACAAATCAGCGGTAGTCGTCCTCGTCGAGCGCGACCACCCTCGCCTGTTCCGTCAGGTCGCCCACGTCGGCCGTGGCCGGATCGAGGCCGGTCAGCGGCTCGTCGGTGGCCGGCACCAGGTCGGCCTGCTGTTCGGCGGCGTCCGCCTCGGGGGTTTCCACGTCGGTCGCGTCCACGGGCTGTTCCGGTCCGCCGAACGTCTCGGGCTCCGTCGGGTCCACTGTCATCACCGGCTCCCCTCCTACGGGGTTCTGGGCTGCACTTACGAGCCTAGGAGGTACCCGGGTACCCCGCTACGCGATCCTGTGACGGCGAACACACGAGCTGCTGCGTGATCGTCTCGTAACATTGCCCCCATGTCTTCGACCGAGCTGCCGGAAACCCGCACCCAGGACCCGGCTCCCCGGGTCCGCGCGGTCCGGGTCGCCAAGGGCGAGCGGCTGCGCTCCGTCTCCCTGCCCGGGCTGACGCTCTCCGTGCGCTCCCGGCCCCCGGCCGCGACCGGGCTGCCGCCCGCGCTCTACGTGCACGGCCTCGGCGGCTCCTCGCTGAACTGGTCGGCCCTGATGCCGCTGCTCGCGGACACCGTCGACGGCGAGGCCCTGGACCTGCCCGGCTTCGGGGACTCCCCGCCGCCGGACGACGGCGACTACTCGGTCACCGGCCACGCCCGCGCGGTGATCCGGCTGCTCGACTCCGGCGGGCGCGGCCCGGTCCACCTGCTCGGCAACTCGCTGGGCGGCGCGGTGGCCACCCGGGTCGCCGCGGTCCGCCCCGACCTGGTGCGCACCCTGACCCTGGTCTCCCCGGCGCTGCCGGAGATCCGGGCGCAGCGCTCGGCCTGGCCGACCGCGGTGCTCGCGGTGCCCGGGGTGGCGCGGCTGTTCGCCCGCGTCAGCCGGGACTGGACGCCGGAGCAGCGGGTGCGCGGCGTGATGTCGCTCTGCTACGGGGACCCGGCGCGGGTCACCGACGAGGGGCTGCGCGAGGCGGTCGAGGAGATGGAGCGCCGCCTGGAACTTCCCTACTTCTGGGACGCCATGGCACGCTCGGCGCGCGGCATCGTGGACGCCTACACGCTGGGCGGGCAGCACGGCCTGTGGCGCCAGGCGCAGCGCGTCCTCGCACCCACGCTGCTGGTGTACGGGGGACGGGACCAGCTCGTCTCGTACCGCATGGCGGGCAGGGCCGCCGCGGCCTTCCGGGACTCCCGGCTGCTCACGCTCCCGAACGCCGGGCACGTGGCGATGATGGAGTACCCGGAGACGGTCGCCCAGGCCTTCCGGGAACTGATCGACGACAGCGGCAGGAGCTGATCCGGGGCGTGGGACGACACAGCCGAAAGGGCCCCGTGCCCCAGGGTCCGCCATCCGGTCCCGACACCGGACCGGTGCCCGGCATACCCGACGGCGCCGCCGCGGCGCCGCAGCTGCCCGGGACGGGCCGCAGGCGCCGGGCGCCGGGCGCGCAGGACGACCCCGGGGCGCGCGAGCGGGTGCGCGGCGGACACCCCGAGCACCACGAGCCCGGCGGCGGCTGGGGCGCACCGCCCCGCGAGCACCAGCAGCGCTACGGCGACTGGCACGGCACGCCCCGCCCGGCTCCCGGCCAGGGCGAGCGGCCCCGCGTCCCCGGCCAGCGACAGGCCCCGCACGCGGGCCCCGTCCACCAGGTCCCGGCGCCCGTCCCCGCCCCCCGGCGCGAGGCCGGGTCCGGGGAGACGGCCCCGGAGGCCGTGGACGTCAAGGACGCCGAGGACGCCAAGGACAAGGAGCGGGGCAAGGGCGGCAAGGGCCGCACCCTGACCGGCATCGCGGCCGCCGCCGTCACCACCGTGCTCGCGGTCGTGGTGGCCGGGCAGGTCGCCGCCGACGACCCGGACACCACGACGGCCTCGCGGGCGGCCGGGGACGCCCCGGACCGCGCGGGCGCCGGGCCCGCCTCCCGCTCGGACGACCGCAAGACCCCGCAGGGCGAGAGCAAGCCGGCCGTTCCGGCCACGTACGAGCAGCTGATGGCCGCGCAGTTCCCGATCGACCCGAAGCTGAAGGCGTCGGGGCAGTTCGAGACCGTGCCCGGCTTCGAGAAGGCGCCCGGCAAGGGCGAGCGGATCGCCTACCGGATCGACGTGGAGAAGGGGCTCGGCCTGGACGGCGCGCTGTTCGCCAAGGCGGTCCAGCGCACCCTGAACGACCCGCGCAGCTGGGCGCACGGCGGGGCGCGCACCTTCGAGCGGGTCTCCTCCGGCGACGCCCGGTTCGTGATCACGCTGGCCAGTCCCGGCACCACCGCGGTGTGGTGCGCCAAGTCCGGCCTGGACACCTCCGAGGACAACGTCTCCTGCGACTCGGCGGCCACCCCGCGCGTGATGATCAACGCGTTCCGCTGGGCCCAGGGCTCGCCGACGTACGGGGCGAAGGCGATGTTCACCTACCGGCAGATGCTCATCAACCACGAGGTCGGGCACCGGCTCGGGCACGGGCACGTGAACTGCCGCACGCCCGGCGCGCTGGCCCCGGTCATGCAGCAGCAGACCAAGTCCCTGGACATCGACGGGATCACGTGCAAGCCCAACCCCTGGGTGTACCCCACCGGTTGAGACCGCTCCCGGCCGCATTCGGGACACCCGTCCACATAGTGGGACGGGTGTCTCAGGAATGCGTGATCGCGCGTTGACATCGCGCAGGCGTTCGTTCATATTTCTCGGCATGTCGCCCCGTCACACCACCTCCGAGCGCGCCGCCATCGAGCTGGCGCTCATCGGTGTGACCGCGCACAGCGTGGCCGACATCCACTGTCGCTGACGCCGCCCGAGCGCGCGTCGGCCCTTCGTGCCGTCCCCTTTTCCCGCGCCCGGTTCCTCCCGTTCGCAGGCGCGGCCCCCTCGTGGCGTTCACGTGACTTCCCTGTCGTACGACCGGATCCTCCGGTGTCGACGTCTGCGCGGAATCGAATCTGTCGAGTTCCCGTCTTCCGCCCGCAGCAGTACACCGAGAGGCTTTCCCGATGCGTCAACCGTCCGCGATAACCCGCCGCCTGGCAGCGGCCGCCGTCACCCTCGCCGTGGCCTCGGGCGCCGTCGCCTGCGGCCCCGAGGACAAGGACGCCAAGGGAGCAGCCGGCGCCGAGGGCGCGCCCCGGAAGGGCGGCACCCTGCGCATCCTCAACAGCGAGCCGCAGAGCGACTTCGACCCCGCGCGCCTCTACACCTCCGGCGGCGGCAACGTCCCCTCGCTGGTCTTCCGCACGCTGACCACCCGCAACCGGGAGGACGGCGCCGAGGGCACCAAGGTCGTCCCCGACCTCGCCACCGACACCGGCCGTCCCAACAAGGACGCCACCGAGTGGACGTTCACCCTCAAGGAGGGCCTGAAGTACGAGGACGGCACGCCGATCACCACCGCCGACGTCAAGTACGGCATCGAGCGCTCCTTCGCCGCCGAACTCTCCGGCGGCGCCCCCTACATGCGCGACTGGCTGGTCGGCGGCGACGCCTACCAGGGCTCCTACAAGGACCCCAAGGGCCTGGCCTCCATCGTCACGCCCGACGCCAGGACGATCGTCTTCAAGCTGAAGAAGCCCGAGGGCGAGTTCCCGTTCGTCGCCACCCAGACGCAGTTCGCGCCGGTGCCCAAGGCCAAGGACAAGGGCGCCAAGTACGAGGAGCACCCGGTCTCCTCGGGCCCGTACAAGGTCGTCAAGAACGAGAACGACGGCGAGCACCTGGTCCTGGAGCGCAACCCGAACTGGGACCCCAAGACCGACGAGGAGCGCAAGGCCTACCCCGACCGGGTCGAGGTCACCTCCGGCCTGGACGCCGCCGTCATCAACCAGCGGCTGACCACCTCCTCGGGCGCCGACGCCGCCGCCGTCACCACCGACACCAACCTCGGCCCGGCCGAGCTGGCGCAGATCGGCTCCGACAAGTCGCTGGAGAAGCGCGTCGGCACCGGCCACTTCGGCTACACCAACTACCTGGCGTTCAACCCGACGGTGAAGCCCTTCGACAACGCCAAGGTCCGCCAGGCCATCTCGTACGCGATCAACCGCACCAGCGTGGTCAACGCGGCGGGCGGCTCCGCGCTCGCCGAGCCCGCCACCACCTTCCTGCCCGACCAGAAGGCGTTCGGCTACACGCCCTACGACCACTTCCCGGCGGGCAAGTCCGGCGACCCGGCCAAGGCCAAGGCCCTGCTGAAGGAGGCCGGTTACCCCAGCGGCCTGAGCATCACGCTGACCCACTCCACCGCGCAGAACCGCGAGACCGGCCCCGACACCGCCACCGCCGTGCAGGAGGCGCTCAAGCAGGCCGGGATCACCGTGAAGCTGGAGGGCCTTGAGCCCAACGCGTACAACGAGAAGCGCTGGGCCGGCAAGGGCTCCCCGGGCTTCTTCATCTCCCGCTGGGGCGCCGACTGGCCGGCCGGCGGCCCCTTCCTCGCGCCGATCTTCGACGGCCGCCAGATCGTCACCAACGGCTCCAACTACAACCACGCGCTCCTGAACGACCCCGCGGTCAACAAGGAGATCGACGAGATCAACAAGCTCACCGACCTCAAGGCCGCCGCCGTCCGCTGGGGCGCCCTGGACAAGAAGATCGGCGAGCAGGCGCTCGACGTCCCGCTGTTCCACCCGGTCTACAAGCGCCTGGTCGGCAAGCAGGTCAAGAACGTCGTCATCAGCGACTGGACCGGTGTCCTCGACGTCTCGCAGGTCGCGGTCAAGTGACCGCGCTGCAGGAGACCCTGGCGCCCGCGACGGGAGTTCCCGCCGCGGGCGCCGCCCGCCAGGTCTGGCGACGGCTGCGCACCCGGCCCGCCGCGCTCGCCGCGGCCGCCGTACTGGCGCTGCTCGTCGTCCTCGCCGTCGCCGCGCCGCTGCTCGCGGCGCTGGAGGGCCAGGACCCGGACACGTACCACGACGCCCTCGTCGACTCCGCGCGCGGCGGCGTCCCGCTCGGCTCCTTCGGCGGGGTCGGCGCCGAGCACTGGCTCGGCGTCGAACCGGGCACCGGCCGCGACCTGTTCGTCCGGCTGCTGTACGGCGCCCGCGTCTCGCTGCTCATCGCCCTCGGCGCGACCGTCGCCCAGGTCCTGGTCGGCATCGTCATCGGGCTGGCCGGCGGGCTCGGCGGACGCTGGCTCGACGCCGTCCTCGGACGCGCCACCGACGTGATGCTCGCCCTGCCCATGCTGGTCGTCGCCATCGCCCTGACCGCCGTGGTGCCCGCCGACTTCCCCCGGCCGCTGCTGCTCATCCTGGTCATCGGCCTGCTCGGCTGGGGCGGCACCTCGCGCATCGTGCGCGCCCAGACGCTCAGCCTCAAACGGCTCGACTTCGTCGCCGCCGCCCGGCTCGGCGGCAGCGGGCCCTGGCGGGTGGCGCGCCGCGAACTGCTGCCGTCGCTGGCCGCGCCCGTCATCACGTACGCCTCGATCCTGGTACCCACCAACATCGTGGTCGAGGCGTCGCTGTCCTTCCTCGGCGTCGGCGTGAAGCCGCCCACGCCGTCCTGGGGGCAGATGCTGTCCACGGCGCAGATCTGGTTCCGCGCCGACCCCATGTACGTCCTGCTCCCCTCCGGGTTCCTGTTCGTGACCGTGCTCGCCTTCACCGTCCTCGGTGACGCGGTGCGCACCGCGCTGGACCCGCGCGAGGCGAGCCGGCTGCGCGTCGGCACGCGCAAGGAGAAGAAGGTGTCATGACGCGCTTCGTACTGAAGCGGCTGATCGGCGCGGTGCTGGTGCTGTTCGCGCTCTCGGTCCTGGTCTACGGACTGTTCTACGTCCTGCCCGGCAACCCCGCCCAGATCGCCTGCGGGGAGAAGTGCACCCCCGCCCAGGTGGCGCAGGTGCGCGAGCGGCTCGGCCTGGACGAGGGGGTGTGGGCCCAGTACGCCCACTTCCTGGGCGGCCTGTTCACCGGCCGCGACTACAGCGCCGGCGTCGGCGTGCTGCACTGCGACGCCCCCTGCCTGGGCCTCTCGTACAAGAACGGCCAGCCGGTCACCGCGATGATCGTGGAGAAGCTGCCCGCCACCGCCTCGCTGGCCCTCGGCGCGCTCGTCGTCTGGACGGTCGTCGGCGTCGGCACCGGACTGCTCTCCGCGGTCCGCCGCGGCGGCCTGACCGAGCGCGCGCTGACCGTGGTCACGCTCGCCGCGACCGGCATGCCGGTCTTCATCCTGGGCCTGCTGCTGATGATGGCCGTCTGCGCCTACCTGGAGTGGCTGCCCTTCCCCTCCTACGTCGGGCTCACCGAGGACCCCGAGCAGTGGGCCTGGAACATGCTGCTGCCCTGGGTCACCCTGGGCTTCTTCGAGTCCGCCAAGTACGCCCGGCTGACCCGGAGTTCGACGCTGGAGACGCTGGCCGAGGACCACATCCGCACCTTCCGCGCCTACGGCGTGGGGGAGCGGGCCGTGGTGGCCCGGCACGCGCTGCGCGGGGCCTTCCCGCCGGTGATCGCGCTCAGCGCCTACGACCTGGGCACCATGTTCGGCGGCGCGGTGCTCACCGAGCGGCTGTTCAACATCCCCGGCCTCGGCAACGCCCTGATCACCGGCGTGCGCCAGGTCGACCTGCCCGTCGTGGTCGGCGTGGTGATGCTCCTGGGCGTGGCCGTGGTGCTCGCCAACGTGCTCGCGGACGTGCTGTACGCCGTGGCCGACCGAAGGGTGGTG
This sequence comes from Streptomyces sp. NPDC001941, assembly GCF_040296945.1. Taxonomy (NCBI): domain Bacteria; kingdom Bacillati; phylum Actinomycetota; class Actinomycetes; order Kitasatosporales; family Streptomycetaceae; genus Streptomyces; species Streptomyces sp. NPDC001941. The sequence goes on from NZ_JBEOYE010000005.1 coordinate 130,896, forward strand.
CTGGCGTGACGACGCCCCTGGTGGAGGTCGACGGCCTCACCATCGAGTTCCCGGCCGAGGACGGCGCGCTGCGCGCCGTGGACGACCTGTCCTTCACCCTCGCGCCCGGCGCCGCGCTCGCCCTGGTCGGCGAGTCCGGCAGCGGCAAGTCCACCGTCGCGGGCGCCCTGCTCGGCCTGCACGCCGGCACCGGCGCTCGGGTCACCGGGACGGTACGGGTCGACGGCACCGACCTCGCCACCGCCACGCCCGCCGCGCTGCGCCGGCTGCGCGGCGCCACCGCGGCCATGGTCTTCCAGGACCCGCTGTCCTCGCTCGACCCCTACTACGCCGTCGGCGACCAGATCGCCGAGGTCTACCGGGTGCACACGGACGCCTCCAGGAAGGCCGCCCGCGCCCGGGCCGTGGAGGTCCTGGACCGGGTCGGCATCCCCGACGCGGCCCGGCGCGCCCGGCTGCGCCCGCACGAGTTCAGCGGCGGCATGCGCCAGCGCGCCCTGATCGCCATGGCGCTCTCGCTGCGGCCCAGGCTGCTGGTCGCCGACGAGCCGACCACCGCCCTCGACGTCACCGTCCAGGCCCAGATCCTGGACCTGTTGCACGAGCTGCGCCAGGAGAGCGGCATGGGCCTGCTCCTGGTCACCCACGACGTGGGCGTCGCCGCCGAGAGCGCCGACGAGGTCCTGGTGATGCGCGGCGGGCGGGCGGTGGAGCGCGGACCGGTGGGCCGGGTACTGGCCGGGCCCACGCACGCCTACACCAAGGAGCTGCTCGCCGCCGTGCCCCGGCTCGACGCGCCGCGCGCCGCCACCGCGCCGGTCACCGGCGAGCCGCTGCTCGAAGCGGTGGACCTGCGCCGCGAGTTCGGCCGCGGCAAGGCCCGTACCGCCGCCGTCGACGGGGTCTCGCTGAGCGTGCGGGCCGGCGAGACGCTCGGCGTGGTCGGCGAGTCCGGCAGCGGCAAGACCACCCTGGGCCGGATGCTGGTGCGGCTGCTCGACCCGAGCTCCGGCCGGATCCGTTACGAGGGACGGGAGATCGGCTCACTGTCGGAGAAGGCCCTGCGGGCGCGCCGCCGCGAGCTCCAGATGGTCTTCCAGGACCCGGTGTCCTCGCTCAACCCGCGCCGCACGGTCGGCGAGTCGGTCGCCGACCCGCTGCGGGCCGCCGGGGTCCTCGACGACCGCGCGGTCCGCGCCCGGGTGCAGGCGCTCCTGGAGCGGGTCGGCCTCGACCCGGACCGCGCCGACCGCTACCCGCACGAGTTCAGCGGCGGCCAGCGCCAGCGCGTCGGCATCGCCCGGGCCCTCGCCGCCGAACCGCGGCTGATCGTCTGCGACGAGCCGGTCTCCGCGCTGGACGTGACGACCCAGGCGCAGGTGATCGAGCTGCTCTCCTCGCTCCAGCGCGAACTCGGCCTGGCGCTGGTCTTCATCGCCCACGACCTCGCCGTCGTGCGCCAGGTCAGCGACCGGGTCGCGGTGATGCGCCGGGGCCGGATCGTGGAGCAGGGCACCGTCGAGGAGGTGTACGGCGCGCCGTCCGACCCGTACACCCGCAAGCTGCTCGCCGCCGTGCCCGCGCTCGACCCGGAACTGGCCGCCGAGCGGCGCGGCGCCCGCAGGGCCCTGCGCGACGAACTGGCCGCAGCCTGACCGAGCGTAATCAAAACTCCCCCTAGCGCGACGGAACGCGACCAGGGAGCGAAAGTTACGTGCATTCACCCCTTCTGGTGGCGCGACGGACAACCGTCCATCGCGCCACCTGCATCTCCGCTTACGTTCTTCCCGCTGCGGGTGGCCCGGTGCGAACGGCCCCCGCCCACGAGGAGGATCGGGGGTGTGCTCGTGCGGATCGGACTGCTCACCGACGGCGGATATCCGTACGCGGCGGGAGAGGCCGGAGTCTGGTGCGACCGGCTGGTGCGCGGGCTCTCGGGCCACGAGTTCGACGTCTACGCGCTCGGCCGGGGCCCCCGCCAGGAGGCGGCGTCCCGCGTCCCGCTGCCGCCCAACGTGCGCAGAGTGCGCACCGCCCCGCCGGGGGAGCCCGGGCACGACACCCGCACCCTCGGCCGCCGCGAACGCCGCAGCTTCGCCCGGCACTTCGCCGCACTGGCCGGCGCCGTCTGCCGCCCCGGTGCCGACGGCTTCGCCGACGCGCTGCACGGCCTCGCCGAACTCGCCCGCGACCACGGCGGCCTGCCCGCCGCGCTGCGCTCCGAGGACGCCGTGCGCGCCGTGGAGTCCGCCTGCCGCGCGCCCGGCGCGCACCGCGGCGTCCAGGGCGCTGCCGTCCCCGACTACCTCGCCTTCACCGAGCACCTGGAGCGCGCCCTGCGCCCCCTCTCGCTCGACTGGTACGACGAGGACGGACTCGGCGGCGCCGACCTCTGCCACGCCGCGACCGGCGGGACGGCGGCCCTGCCCGGCCTGTTGGCCAAACGCTTCTTCGGAGTCCCGCTGCTGGTCACCGAGTACGGCGTCCAGCTGCGCGCCCACTACCTGAAGGACTCCGGCGAGAACCCCCGGGTGCGCGCCCTGCTCGCCGCCTTCCACGGCGCCCTCGCCGCCGAGGTCTACGCGAGCGCCGACACCGTCACCCCCGGCAACGTGCACGCGCGGCGCTGGCAGGAGCGGTGCGGCGCCGACCGGGCCAAGCTGCGCACCGTCTACCCCGGCATGGCCGCCGACCGGTTCGCCGCCGTCGGCGAGGGCCCCGACGCCGCCGACCCCGCCACCCTCGTCTGGGTCGGCCGGATCGAGCCCGCCAAGGACCTCGTCGCCCTGCTGCACGCCTTCGCCGAGGTCCGCAAGGAGGAGCCCGCCGCCCGGCTGCGGCTCATCGGCGCGCCCGTGCGGGACGCCGGGTCCGAGGCGTACCTCACCCACTGCCGCGCCCTGGCCGCCCAGCTCTTCCCCGACGAGGCCGCCGACGCCCACGCCGTCGGCGACAACCCGGTCTCCTTCGAGGAGATCGGCGGGCCCGAGGCTCCCGAACTCGCCGACGCCTACGCCGCCGGGGCCGTCGTCGTCCTCTCCAGCGTCGTCGAGGGCTTCCCGGTCAGCCTGGTCGAGGCCATGTTCTGCGGGCGCGCCACCGTCTCCACCGACGTCGGCGCGGTCGTCGAGGTCATCGGCGGCACCGGCCTGGTCGTCCCGCCGCGCAACCCGCGCGCCCTCGCCGACGCCTGCCTGGCCCTGCTGCGCGACCCCGAGCGGCGCGGCCGGCTCGGCGCGGCCGCCCGCGCCCGGGCCCTGGAACTCTTCACGGTGGAGCAGAACCTGGCGGCGTTCCGCGGCATCTACCTGGAGGTCATCTCGCGCGCCCCGGTCCGCCGCGAGGCCGAGGGCCTGGACGCCGACGGCGCCCCGCTGCCCTTCGCCCACCCCGCCGAGGCCCACGTCCCGGGCCGCTGGGCGTCCCCGGGACGCGCCCACGGCCGGTTCGACCGGCCCGTCGCCGCCGCAGTGGGAGAGACCGATGGCTGAGCCCGCGCAGGACACCCGGGAGGCGCCCGCCGCGCCCCGCACCCCCCGGCGGGGGCCCGCCGACCCGGTCAAGGCCCTGCTGCACCGCCACCGCGAGCTGTGCGAACGGGCCGTGGACCCGCTGGAGATCGCCGCGGGGCTGGAGGCCCACGGCGTCACCGACCGCACCGCCGCCCGCTTCCGCCACCGCGACGTCTTCTCCCTCGCCGAGGAGCTGTACGCCCGCGTGCCGCGCGGAAACGAACCGGCACCCCGGACCCCGGCCCCGCCCGGGCGGCAGCGGCCCGGCGCCTGGGCCGCGCTCACCCTGCTGCCCGGAGCCGTCTGCGCCCTCACCGTGCTGGCCCTGCGCACCACCACCGGCGGCCCCCGCGTCGCCCTCGCCACCACCGGGGTCCTGGCCCTCGCCGCCGCCCTGGCCGCGAGCGTCCGGCGCGGCCCGCTGCGCGCGCCCGGCCGCGCCGTCCCCGCCGCCTGGCTGTGGACCGGCTGGCTGCTCGGCTACGCGCTGGCCGGGGACGGACTGCTGCGCGCCCTGCTCAGCGGCGGGCCCGACACGCTCTGGCCGCTCACCCCCGCACCGGTCCTCGCCCTGGCCCTCGCCGTCGCCCCCGCCGCCTGGAGCGCCCGGCTGTTCGCCGCCCGGGCCCGGCGCAGGCTGCTCGCCAGCCGTGGCCTGGACGACTTCGCCTCCGGGGTCCGCCCGCTGCTCCTGGCCACCGTCGCCCTCCAACTCGGCTGCACCGCCGGGCTGCTCGCCCTGGTGGCCCTGGTCCTCGGCCCGGTCGCCGCGCTGCCGGCCGGAGCGCTGGGCGCCCTGCTCTTCACCGCCCGGCTGCTGACCGTGCACGGCTCCGCGCGGGCCGCCGCCACCGGGCTCGCCGCCGCCTGCGCCGCCGAGGCGCTGTCCCTGGCCGCGGTGCTCGCCGGACGGCTGCCCGGCTGCCACGCCCTGGCCGCCCCGGTGCGGGCCGCCGTCGAGGCCCTCGGCGCCGGGGCCGTCCCCGCGCTCGCCTGCGGCGGCGCGGCGCTCGGCCTGCTCGTCCACGCGACCGCCGCGCTGTCACGGGCCTCGGCCCATGCCACGTAAGCCCCCTTCCCGGCCTTTCCCACCGGGCACCCGCGGAGCCGACGCCGCGGGCGCCCCCGAACCCCGCCGCCACGGCACCCCTCACAAGGAGACGAGAGAAATGACCACCCCACCCGCAGCACCGGCCCGTCGGTACCCAGGGGGTGCGCGATGAGGGTGCTGCTGCTCGGAGCCAACGGATTCCTCGGCCGCTTCGTGGCCGACCGGCTGCTCGCCGACCCCGCGGTCCACCTGACCGCGCTGGGCCGCGGCGACGACGCCGACGTGCGGTTCGACCTCGCGGGCGGCAGCCCCGGCGCCCTCACCCGGTTCCTGGACGCCGTCCACCCCGGCGTCGTCGTCAACTGCGCCGGAGCCACCCGCGGCGGCGCCCGCGACCTCACCCGGCACAACACGGTCGCCGTCGCCACCGTCTGCGAGGCGCTGCGCCGCAGCGGCTGCGGCGCCCGGCTGGTCCAGCTGGGCTGCGCCTCCGAGTACGGGCCCTCCCAGCCCGGCTCGTCCACCGCCGAGGACGCCGTGCCGCGCCCCGGCGGGCCCTACGGCGTCTCCAAGCTCGCCGCCACCGAACTGGTCCTGGGCTCCGGCCTGGACGCGGTCGTCCTGCGGGTCTTCTCGCCGGTCGGCCCCGGCACCCCGGCCGGGTCCCCGCTGGGCCGGCTCGCCGAGGCGATGCGGCGCGCCATGCAGGCCGGCGACGGCGAGCTGAAGCTCGGCGGCCTGGGCGTGCAGCGGGACTTCGTCGACGTGCGGGACGTGGCCAGGGCCGTGCACGCCGCGTCCCTCTCGGCCGCCCAGGGCGTGGTCAACATCGGCACCGGGCGCGCGGTGCGGCTGCGCGACGCGGCCTCGGTGCTCGCCCGGGTCGCGGGCTACGCGGGCACCCTGCACGAACTGGACGGCCCGCCCGCCCGCCCGGTCATCGGGGCGCCCCGCTCCGAGACCATGGCCGAACACCTGGCGGCGGCCCCGTTCCCGTACCCGGACGGGTGCGGCAGCTGGCAGCAGGCGGACGTGCGCACCGCCCGCGACCGGCTCGGCTGGCGGCCCCGGATCAACCTTGAGGAGTCGCTGGCCGACATCTGGATGGAGGCGGCGTGCCGCATCTGACCTCGGACAAGGCGCAGTCGGCCACCGGCCGCGCGCGCCTCGGCTTCGGTGTCCCCGGCTACGCCCATCCGCTGCTCGCACCCCTGGAGTGGGCCGAACTGGCCCGCCCCGGCACGCCGTTGCACTGGGCCGTCCTCAACGTCGCGGACGGCCCGGGCGCCCGGCCCGACCCGCACTGCCTGGAGGCCGCGGGGCGGCTGCGCAACGCGGGCGTGCGGGTCCTCGGGCACCTGGACCTCACCTACGGGGCCCGGGCGTTCGGCGAGGTCGTCGCGGACGCCCACCGGTTCCTGGACTGGTACCGGGTGGACGGCTTCCTGCTGGACCGCTGTCCCACGGACCGGGACGACCTGCCCCAGGTGCGGCGCACCACCGCCACCCTGGAGGCGGTGGTGGAGGGCGCCCACCTGGTGCTCGGGCACGGCACGCACCCGTACCCCGGCTACGCCGAGGTGGCCGACCAGCTGGTCACCTTCTCCGGGCCGTGGACGGACTACCGCTGGTCACAGGTGGCGGAGTGGACGGCGGACCTGCCGCCGGAGCGGTTCGTGCACCTGGTCCACGGGGTGCCGCGCACGCACCTGGAGGAGGCGATGCGGATCGCGCGCTGGCAGGGCGCGGGGACGGTCTTCTTCACCGACCGCAGTGACCGGGGAGCGGGACAGAACAGCCCGTTCGAAGCCCTGCCCGGGTACTGGGACGAAATCGTCTCGCGCATTGGACCGGGTGTCTCGGAATGAAGGGGGGCGTGGCAGTGTTACAGACGGAACACCCGTACGTAGATACCGACCAACGGAGTCCCCGTGTCGCTGCCACCCCTGGTAGAGCCAGCAGCTGAGCTCACCGTAGACGAGGTCCGCAGGTACTCCCGCCACCTGATCATCCCCGACGTGGGGATGGACGGGCAGAAGCGGCTCAAGAACGCCAAGGTGCTCTGCGTGGGCGCCGGCGGCCTCGGGTCCCCGGCCCTGATGTACCTGGCCGCCGCGGGCGTGGGCACGCTCGGCATCGTGGAGTTCGACGAGGTCGACGAGTCGAACCTGCAGCGCCAGATCATCCACAGCCAGGCGGACATCGGCCGTTCCAAGGCGGCGTCCGCGAAGGACTCGGTCCTCGGCATCAACCCGTACGTGAACGTGATCCTCCACGAAGAGCGGCTCGAGGCCGAGAACGTGATGGAGATCTTCGGCCAGTACGACCTGATCGTCGACGGCACGGACAACTTCGCCACGCGCTACCTGGTCAACGACGCCTGCGTGCTGCTGAACAAGCCGTACGTGTGGGGCTCGATCTACCGCTTCGACGGCCAGGCGTCGGTGTTCTGGTCCGAGCACGGCCCCTGCTACCGCTGCCTCTACCCGGAGCCCCCGCCGCCGGGCATGGTGCCCTCCTGCGCCGAGGGCGGCGTCCTGGGCGTGCTGTGCGCGTCCATCGGCTCCATCCAGGTCACCGAGGCCATCAAGGTCCTCGCGGGCGTCGGCGACCCGCTGGTCGGCCGCCTGATGATCTACGACGCCCTGGAGATGCAGTACCGCCAGGTCAAGGTGCGCAAGGACCCCGACTGCGCGGTCTGCGGCAGCAACCCGACCGTCACCGAGCTCATCGACTACGAGGCCTTCTGCGGCGTCGTGTCCGAGGAGGCCCAGCAGGCGGCCGCCGGTTCGACGATCACTCCCAAGCAGCTCAAGGAGTGGATCGACGACGGCGAGAACATCGAGATCATCGACGTCCGCGAGCCGAACGAGTACGAGATCGTCTCGATCCCGGGCGCCAAGCTGATCCCCAAGAACGAGTTCCTGATGGGCACCGCCCTGGCGACCCTGCCGCAGGACCGGAAGATCGTCCTGCACTGCAAGACGGGCGTCCGCTCCGCGGAGGTCCTCGCGGTGCTGAAGTCCGCGGGCTTCTCGGACGCGGTCCACGTCGGCGGCGGCGTGATCGGCTGGGTCAACCAGATCGAGCCGGAGAAGCCGATCTACTGACGGTCCGCACGTGACGGTGCCCCGGAGCCGACGGCTCCGGGGCACTTCCGTGTCGGCGTCGGGCTACGGACCGGGCTCACGGACAAGTCGTCCCGTTCGCCGGGACCTTCCCGTCCAGCAGGTACGCGTCGACCGTGCGGGTCACGCAGGCCGCCGTGCCGTACGCGCCGTGCCCCTCGCCCTTGTTGGTGAGCAGCACCCCCACGCCCGCGCCCAGTTCGTCCGCCATCTTCTTCGCGCCCTCGTACGGCGTGGCCGGGTCGCCGGTGGTGCCCACCACCAGGACCGGGCCCGCGCCCGGGGCGCTGGCCTCCGGGGTGTCGCGCTCGCCCGGTACCGGCCAGTTCGCGCACCAGCCCGCGGTGTCCCAGGCCAGGAACTCGCCGAACACCGGGGAGATCCGGCGGAACTCCGGCAGCAGCGCCCGCGCCTGCGCCGCCGTCGGACGGGCCTTGGAGTCCGCGCAGGAGATCGCCCGCTGGGAGTGGCTCTGCGTGCTGTAGTGCCCGTCGCGGTCACGGTCGTTGTACGCGTCCGCCAGGCGCAGCAGCTCGCTGCCGACGCCGCGCTCGGCCTGGGCGAGCGCGCTGGTCAGCAGCGGCCAGTTGCCCTGCGAGTACAGCGGCAGCACGATCCCGGTCAGCGCCAGGCCGTCGGTCAGCTTCCGCCCGCTGTCGGTGGGCAGCGGCTTCGCGTCGATCGACCGCAGCAGCCGGGTGATCCGGGCGGTGCCCTTCGCCGGGTCCTCGCCGGTGCTGCGCAGGTAGTTGTCCAGCGCCCGCTGGAAGCCGGTGGTCTGGTTGCGGGCGTGACCCACGGTGTCGGCGGTGGGGTCGACGACCGCGTCGAGCACCGTGCGGCCCACCTTCGCGGGGAACAAGTGGGCGTAGGTGCCGCCCAGTTGGGTGCCGTAGGAGATGCCGAAGTAGTTGAGCTTCGCGTCCCCGAGGACCTGGCGCACCAGGTCCAGGTCGCGGGCCGCGTCACTGGTGCCGACGTGGGGGAGCAGCCGGCCCGAGCGGCGCGCGCAGCCCGCGCCGAAGTCCGCGCCGTCCTTCAGGTACGCCGCCTCCTCGGCCGGGGTGTCCGGGGTCAGGTCGACCCGGGACTCGGCGGCGGCCTGCTCCGCGTCGTCGCGGCAGACCACGCCCGCGCTGCGGGACACCCCGCGCGGGTCGAAACTCACCAGGTCGTAGCGCTCGTTGAGCCTTCCGTACTCGTCGGCGGCGCGCGGCAGGGTGTCCACGCCGGAGCCGCCGGGCCCGCCGAAGTTGAAGAGCAGCGAGCCGATCCGCCGGTCCCCGTCGCGGGCCTCCTTGCGGATCAGCGCGAGCGGGATCGTCGTACCGGACGGCTTCGCGTAGTCCAGCGGCACCCTGACGGTGGCGCAGCGCCACTCCCCGCCCGGGGCGCTGCCGCCCGCCGGGGCGGAGCAGGCGCGCCAGTCGGGCCGCTGGCCGGTCAGCGCGGCGGGCAGGCCGCCGCCCGCGGGGGACGGCGCGCGGGACGACGCGGCGGGCGGGGCGCTCCCGGTGCGCTTGGCGTCGTCCACCGAGGCGGGCGCGCCGGGGGAGCTGTCGCACCCGGCCAGGGCGGTGGCCAGGACCAGGACGGAGGCCGCGGCCCCGGCCCGTACGCGCACGGACATGTGTTCCCCCGCTCTGAGGATGGAACGGCCATCCTAGGCAGGGGAGTCACGGGTGCCGTCAGGGGCACACGGTGTTCGCCGCGGGGACCTTCCCCTCCAGCAGGTACGCGTCCACCGCGCCCTGCACGCACCGGTCGCCGCTGTTGTACGCGCCGTGCCCCTGGCCCTTGAACGTCAGCTCCACGCCGACCCCCGCGCCCAGCGCGTCCGCCATCTTCTTCGCGCCCTCGTACGGCGTGGCCGGGTCGCCCGTGTTGCCGACGACCAGGATCGGCGCGGCGCCAGGGGCGCTCACGTCGGGGTGCTGCCAGGCGCCGGGCACCGGCCACTCGCCGCACCCCATCAGGCCCCAGCCGAGGAAGTCGCCGAAGACCTTGGAGGCGGCGCGGAACTCCGGGAGCCGCTCCTTGGTCTGCTCCAGCGTGTAGCGGTCCTTGGAGTCCGCGCAGTTGATGGCCGCGTTGGCCGCCTGGATGTTGCTGTACTTCCCGTCCTCGCCGCGCCCGTTCATCGAGTCCGACAGGGCGAGCAGCAGGGCGCCGTTGCCGCCGTCCGCCTCGTCCAGGCCCTGTTCGAGCAGCGGCCAGTACTCCTTGGAGTACAGCGTCTGGGCGATGCCGTTGGTGGCCTGGGTCTGGGTCAGCTCGCGGTCCCCGATGCCCTTGACCGGCTTGGCGTCCAGGCGCCCCAGCAGGCCCGTGACGAAGTCCTCGATCTCGGCGGTGCTGGTGCCGGGCAGCCGGCACCGGTCGCCGCGCCGCACGCAGTCCTGGGCGAAGTTGTCCAGGGCGAGCTGGAAGCCCTTGGCCTGCCCGAGCGCGCCCTGGGCCGCGTCGTTCGTCGGGTCGACGACCGCGTCGAACAGCGCCCGGCCCACGTTCTTCGGGAACAGGTGCGCGTAGACGCCGCCCAGCTCGGTGCCGTACGAGATGCCGAAGTAGTACAGCTTGTCGTCGCCGAGGACCCGGCGCATCAGGTCCATGTCGCGGGCGGCGTTGGTGGTGCCAACGTGCGGGAGCTGCTTGCCGGAGTTCTTCTCGCAGGCGTCCGCGTACTGCTTCAGCCCGTCGGTGAGCGCCTTCTCCTCGGCGGCGTCGTCCGGGGTGGCGTCCTGCGCGTAGTAGGCGTCCAGCCGCTTGTCGTCCTCGCAGCGCACGCCCTCGCTGCGGCCCACTCCGCGCGGGTCGAAGCTCACCAGGTCGTAGCGGGCGCGCAGCCGCTCGTAGTCCTTGCCGAACGAGGGCAGTCCGGTGACGCCGGAGCCGCCGGGCCCGCCGAAGTTGAAGACCAGCGACCCGATCCGGTCCCCGGACCCCTTGGCTTTCGCCCGGATCAGCGCCAGGTCCAGGGTGTCGCCGTCCGGCTTCGCGTAGTCCAGCGGCGCCTTGAGCGTGGCGCACTGCCAGGCGGTCCCGTCGGGCAGCGGGGCGGGGGCCGCGCCGCCGCCCTCCGCGGTGTCCGGAGCGGGGCAGTCGGCCCAGGCCGGCTTCTGCGCGGCGAGGTCGTCGGGCCGGTCCTCGCCCTGGTCGCCCCGGCCGCCGCCGGAGCAGCCGGTGGCGATCAGTACGACGACGGCGGTGGCGGCGAGGACGCTGGCGCGCCGGGAGCGGGAAGAGATCGGCATGCCCCCATGCTCCCCGCCTCCCCCCACCCCCGCTCGGGACGGGGGGCCATGCGGGGGTCACCCGCACCCCTCCGGAGCCGCTAGCGGGATTCCGCGATCCGGTGGCCCGCCGACAGGCCCGTGGCGACGCAGGCCGCCACACCGACTCCCTCGTAGCTCGCCCCGCAGACCTCCAGGCCGGGGAGGGCCTCGACCGCCTCGCGGATGCGGGCCACCCGGGCCGCGTGGCCGACGCCGTACTGCGGCAGTGCCTGCGGCCAGCGGGTGACGCGTGCGGCGACCGGGTCGCCGATCGGGCCGATCGCGTGGTGCAGCTCGGCCAGCGCGGTGCGCACCAGGTGGCGGTCGGGCAGCGAAAGCCGGTGCTCCTCGCCGAGGCGCCCGATGGAGGCCCGCAGCACGAACACCCCGGGTGCCGCGTCCGCCTGCCACGCCCACTTGTTGGACAGGAACGTCGCGGCCTTCACCGCGTGCCCGTCCACCGGCGGCACCAGGAACCCGTTGCCCTCCGGCAGCCGGGTCGCGCGGTCGCGGGCGAAGGCCATGGTCACCACGGCCGACCCGGCGTGCTGGATCGCGGCCAGTTCGACCTCGGCGGCCGTGGAGTGCGGACGCAGCAGCGGCGCGGCGGCGTACGCGGGCAGGCCGAGCACCACCGCGTCCGCCTCGATCAGCAGCGGCCCGTCGCCGGTGCGGGCCTCCACCCGCCAGCGTCCCGACGCGGTCCGCTCCAGCGAGGTGGCCGTGGTGCCGGTCAGGATCCGCGCCCCGGAGGCCTCGGCGACGGCGGCGGGCAGCCGTCCGGTGCCGCCGACGACACCGCGCACGAACGCGGGCCTCGGCGTGCCCGGGGCGGGCTTGGGCCGGTCGCGCAGCGCGGCGAGCAGCGAGCCGCCGCGCGCCGCGAGGGCGGCCACCGGGGGCATCGCCGAGCGCAGCGAGAGGCGGTCGGTGCTGCCCGCGTACACCCCGCCGAGCATCGGCTCGACCAGCCGGTCCACCGCCTCCCGGCCCAGGCGCTGCTCCAGGTAGGAGGCGACCGTGACGTCCTCGGTGACCGGCGGCGCGGGCAGCAGCTCCTCCTGGCGCAGCCGGTCCAGGCCCGCGTCGGTCAGCAGCCCGGTGCCGGCCAGCGCCTCCGGGTCGGCCGGAATGCCCATCACGTGGCCGGGCGGCAGCGGGCGCAGCGCGCCGTTCGTCCACACGGTGACCGGGGCGACGGCCGGGTCGACCAGCGACGGGCCCAGACCGACCGCCTCGGCGAGCTCGACCGCCTCGGGCCGCATCGCCATGATCGACTCGGCGCCCTCGTCGACGGGGACGCCGGCCAGGGTGCCGGTGCGCAGCTTCCCGCCGACCCGGGTGTGGGCCTCCAGGACGGTGACGTCGGCGCGCCCCCGCAGCTGCCAGGCGGCGGCCAGTCCGCTGATGCCGCCGCCGATCACGATCACAGAGCGCACGGTGCCACCTCGCGCAGTTCGTCCTGGTAGGGGAAGCTGCCGGGCTCGTAGGAGCACCACGGGTCGGCGGCGAGGAAGTCTCCGGTGGCGCCGTAGGCGCGCGAGCGGGAGCCCCCGCAGACGGCGCGGAACTCGCAGCGGCCGCACTTGCCGCGCAGCAGCCCCGGTTCGCGCAGCGTCGTGAAGAGCGCCGAGCCCCGGTAGACGTCGGTCAGCGGGTGGTGGCGGACGTTGCCCGCCGACACCGGGAGGAAGCCGCTGGGGTGCACCTCGCCGGTGTGCGAGACGAAGACGAACCCGCGGCCGGAGGACACGTCCATCGGCGGGCGCCGCGCGGAGCGCGTCTCGCCCTCGTACAGGCCCAGTTCGGCGGCCCGGGCGCTCAGCCGCGCGTGCAGCGGGCCGAGTCCGGGCCGCTCGCCGTGCCGCTCCAGGATCGTGCGCTGGAGCACGACCCGGCGGAAGTGGTGGCCCTCGGTGGTCTTGGTCGCGACGACCGACCCCATGTCGTACAGGAAGTGCAGGACGTCCTCGGTCTCCTCCGGCGTCAGCGCGTCCAGGTCCGCGCCGCGCCCGGTGGGCACCAGCAGGAAGCCGGACCAGAGCATCGCGCCCTCGCGCCGCACCAGCGCGGCGATGTCCGCGAGGTCGGGCAGGCTGTGCCGGGTGACGGTGGTGTTGATCTGCACCTTCAGGCCCAGCTCGCGGGCGGTCCGCCAGCCGTCCAGGGTCCAGTCGTAGACCCCGTCGACCCCGCGGAACGCGTCGTGGCGCTCCGCGGTGGAGCCGTCCAGGGACAGCGACAGGGCGACGGCGCCCGCGTTGCGCACGGCCACCAGGTTCTCCCTGGTCAGGGTGGGGGTGCCGGAGGGGGAGACGGCGACGCGCAGGCCGAGCGAGGTGCCGTACGCGATGAGCTCTTCCAGGTCGGTGCGCTGGAACGGGTCGCCGCCGGTGATCACGAACAGCGGCGCGGGCTTGCCGAACGCGGCCACCTGCTCCATCAGCCGGAACGCGTCGGCCCCGGTCAGCTCGCGCGGGTCGCGCGCGGGCTGGGCCTCGGCACGGCAGTGCAGACAGGCCAGCGGGCAGGCGCGGGTGGACTCCCAGATGACGATGAACGGCCGGTCGTCGACCGCGTGCCGGGGCCGGCGGACCGCTGTCCGCGCGGGCCTCACGAGACCCGCTCCCAGCCGCGCTTGTTCTCCCGGTTGGCCAGGTCCTTCGGGTCGCGGGCGCGGTAGACGACGTACGGCCGGAAGAGGTACTTCACCGGGGCGGCGAACATGTGCACCAGACGGGAGTACGGGATCAGCGCGAACAGCGTGAAGCCGAACAGGATGTGCAGCTTGAACGCCAGCGGCGCGCCCGCCATCAGGTGCCAGTCGGGCTGCAGGGTGAACAGCGAGCGGAACCAGACGGAGATGCCCTCGCGGTAGTTGTAACCGTCCGTCGCCCCCGTGGAGTTGAGGACGGTCGCGAGGAGCCCGAGCACCATCGCGCCGAGCAGCACCGTGTACATCAGGTGGTCGCTGCGCAGTGTCGCCCTGCGCACGCCCGGCACCTTGAACCGCCGGTAGACCAGGATGCCGATGCCGGCCGCGGCGGCCACGCCCGCGACCGCTCCGGTGGAGACGGCGATCAGGTGGTACGCGTGGTCGCTGACGCCCAGCGCGTCCGTCCAGCCCATCGGGACCAGCAGGCCCACCACGTGGCCCAGGACCACGAAGACCATGCCGAAGTGGAAGAGCGGGGAGCCGATCCGCAGCAGCCGCGACTCGAGCAGCTGCGAGGAGTGCGTGGTCATCCCGAACTTGTCGTAGCGCGCCCGCCAGACGGTGCCCGACACCAGGAGTGCGATCGAGACGTAGGGCAGGACGCCCCACAACAGCAGGTCCATCAGGCGGTGGTCCTTTCCGGGACGACGGGCCAGGGCAGTTCCACGCCGGGGCCGAACGGTTCGAGGCCGACGAGCTCGCGCGGCGGGCCCGACCGGGCCAGCGCCTTCGCCTCGGCCTTGGTCTGCGGGGACGCGCCCGGCAGCGTGGCGCACACGGCGGCGAGGACCCCGGCGTACGGCGTGCCCGCCTGGGCCACCCCGATCCGCAGCAGCTCCAGGCCCGAGCGGTGCTCCTGGAGCAGCTCGGTGCCGGGCTCCACGTGCTGCCCGGCGAACTCCAGGGCCACCGGCAGGAAGTCCGGCAGCTCCTCGCCCGCGTACTCCAGGCCGTGGTCGCGGTAGATCCGCTTGATCCGCACCAGGGACAGGCCCCGGCGCCGGGTGTCGCCGTCCGCCCACCAGGTCAGGTACAGGCAGCGGCGGTTGCGGGTGTCGAAGGTCTCCGTGTAGTGCGCGGCCAGGTCGAGCGGGTCGGTGGCCTCCACGTGGTCGAGGAAGGAGTGGAGCAGGCCGGCCGCCTCGCCCCCGGACTCGTCCAGCGCGGCGCGCAGCAGCGGGAGTTCGGCGTACAGCAGCTCGCCGGGGTACTCCAGGCAGCGCCCGGCGACCAGCCGGATCACGGCGGTGTTCACGCGGAACGCCTCCTCGTCGGGCCGAGGTTGAGCATCACGCGGTCGGCGGCGATCTCGCTCACCGGGCAGCCGTCGTCCAGCGGATGGGTGTCGGCGAGCGCGTCGGCGTCGGCGCGCGCGGCCGTCGGGATCACGTACCGGTCCTCGTACTTGGCGATGGCGAGCAGCCGGAACATGTCCCGCAGCTCCTCGCCGGTCAGCCCGACCGCCGTGGCGATCGACTCGTCCTCCTCCTCGCCCAGGTTGACGCGGCGCATGTACGCGCGCATGGCGGCCATCCGCCGCAGCACCGCCTCGACGGGGTAGGCGTCCCCGGCGGTCAGCAGCTCGGCCAGGTACTCCACCGGGATGCGCATCGCGTCGATGGCGCCGAACAGGTTGCCCGCGTCCTCGCCGTCCCGGCCGCTCGCGGCGACCGCCTCGACGACCGGGGAGAGCGGCGGCACGTACCAGACCATCGGCATCGTGCGGTACTCCGGGTGCAGCGGCAGCGCCACCTGGTAGGTCGCGATCAGGTCGTACACCGGCGAGCGGCGCGCCGCGTCCAGCCACTCCCCGGTGATCCCCGCGGCCCGCGCCGCGGCGGCGACCGCCGGGTCGTGCGGGTCGAGGAACGCCTCCAGCTGGGCCGGGTACAGGTCGTGCTCGTCCTCCACCGCGGCGGCCTCGGCGACCTTGTCGGCGTCGTACAGCATCACGCCCAGGTAGCGCATGCGGCCCACGCAGGTCTCCGAGCAGACGGTCGGCATGCCGACCTCCACGCGCGGGAAGCAGAAGGTGCACTTCTCGGCCTTGCCGGTCGAGTGGTTGAAGTAGACCTTCTTGTACGGGCAGCTGCTCACGCACATCCGCCAGCCCCGGCACTGGTCCTGGTCGACCAGCACGATCCCGTCCTCGTCGCGCTTGTACATCGCGCCGGACGGACAGGCCGACACGCAGGCCGGGTTGAGGCAGTGCTCGCACACGCGCGGCAGGTAGAACATGAAGCTCTGCTCGAACTCCATGCGGATCTTCTCGCCGACCTCGTCGCGGATCTTCTCCACGATCGGGTCCTTGACCGCGTGCTCGGGCGCGCCGCCCAGGTTGTCGTCCCAGTTGGGGCCCCACTCGATGGTGTCGAGCGGTTCGCCGGTGAGCGCCGAGACCGGCCGGGCCACCGGCAGGTCGTCGCCCGCCGGGGCCTGGGTGAGGTTCTTGTACTCGTACGTCCAGGGCTGGTAGTAGTCCTCGATCTCCGGCATCTGCGGATTGGCGAAGATCTGCCCCAGGCGCTTGGCGCGCCCGCCCGCGCGCAGCCGCAGCCGGCCCGAGCGGGTCCGCACCCAGCCGCCCTTCCAGCGCTCCTGGTCCTCCCAGCGGCGCGGGTAGCCCTGGCCGGGCAGGGTCTCGACGTTGTTGAACCAGACGTACTCGGTGCCCTGCCGGTTGGTCCACGCCTGCTTGCAGGTGACCGAACAGGTGTGGCAGCCGATGCACTTGTCGAGGTTCATCACCATGGCGACCTGCGCCATCACGCGCATCTCAGAACTCCACCTTCTGCGAGCGGCGGCGGACGACCGTCACCTCGTCGCGCTGGTTGCCGGTCGGGCCGAGGTAGTTGAAGGCCCAGGTCAACTGGGCGTACCCGCCCACCAGATGGGTCGGCTTGAGCATCACCCGGGTCAGCGAGTTGTGGATGCCGCCGCGCCGCCCGGTCTTCTCCGTCCTGGGCACGCCGACCGTGCGCTCCTGCGCGTGGTTCATGTAGACCGTGCCGGCGGGCATCTTGTGCGAGACGATGGCGCGCGCGGTCACCACGCCGTTGCGGTTGACCGCCTCGACCCAGTCGTTGTCGGCGACGCCGATCGCGTCGGCGTCCTGCGGCGACATCCAGATCGTCTGGCCGCCGCGGCCGAGCGTCATCATGTACAGGTTGTCCTGGTACTGCGAGTGGATCGCCCACTTGTTGTGCGGGGTGAGGTAGCGGACCGCGACCTGCTTGCCGTCGGTGGAGCCGAGTTCCGGCTCCCCGTACAGCCGGTGCATGTCCAGCGGCGGCTTGTACACCGGCAGCGACTCGCCCACCTCGTGGATCCAGTCGTGGTCCAGGAAGAAGTGCTGGCGGCCGGTGAGGGTGTGCCAGGGCTTGAGGTGCTCGGTGTTCACGGTGAACGCCGTGTAGCGGCGCCCGCCGGACTCGCTGCCCGACCACTCCGGCGAGGTGATCACCGGTACGGGCCTGGCCTGGGTGTCCGCGAACGTGATCCGCTTGCCCTCGGCCTCCGCCGCCAGGTGCGCCATCTCCTGTCCCGTGCGGGCCTCCAGCTTCTCGAAGCCCTGGGTGGCCAGCCGGCCGTTGGAGGTGCCGGACAGCGACAGGATCGCCTCGCAGGCGTGCTGGGCGGTCCCCAGGCGCGGGCGGCCGTCGGCGACCCCGCCGCGCACCCGGCCGTTCTTCTCGCCGAGGTACGCGACCTCCTCGGCCACGTCGAAGGTGATCGCCTTCGTGGTCACGCCCAGCTTGTCCACCAGCGGCCCCAGCGCGGCGAACTTCTCGCCCACCGCGCCGTAGTCGCGCTCCACGACCGCCAGGTTGTACATGGTGCGGCCGGGCACCGGCTCGCACTCGCCCTTCGACCAGTCCAGCGCCACGCCGCCGGGCTGGGCCATCTCGCCGCCCGGGGTGTCGTGCTGCAGCGCGGTGGCGACCACGTCGCGGCGGGTGCCCAGGTGCTCCTCCGCCAGCTCGCCGAAGCGTTCGGCCAGCGCCAGGAACGCGTCGTAGTCGGAGCGGGCCTGCCACGGCGGGTCCACCGCCGGGGTGAACGCGTGCAGGAACGGATGCATGTCCGTGGAGGACAGGTCGTGCTTCTCGTACCAGGTCGCGGCCGGCAGCACCACGTCGGACAGCAGCGTCGTCGACGTCATCCGGAAGTCCATCGAGAGCAGCAGGTCGAGCTTGCCCTCCACGTCCTCCTCGCGCCACGTCACGTCGCGCGGCTCGCAACGCGGCCCGTCCTCGGGCAGGTTGGAGTGGGTGCCGAGCAGGTGCTTGAGGAAGTACTCGTTGCCCTTGGACGAGGAGCCCAGCAGGTTCGCCCGCCACACGTTGAGCACCCGCGGCCAGTTCCCCGGCGCGTCCGGGTCCTCGCCCGCGAACCCCAGCCGCCCGGCCTTCAGTTCGTCCACGGTGTACGCGACCGGGTCCCCGGCCTCGCCGAGCTCCAGCGGGTTGCGGTCGAAGGTCGGGTACGACGGCATCCAGCCCATCCGGGCCGACGCGGCCAGGCAGTCGGCGCCGGTCATCCCCTCGAACCGGCCGTCGGCCAGCGGCGAGGCCAGCGCCCCGGCGGGCAGCGTGTCGTAGCGCCACTGGTCGGTGTGCAGGTAGAACCAGCCCGCGCCGATCATGTGGCGCGGCGGGCGGCCCCAGTCGGAGGCGCTGGCCAGGGTCGCCCAGCCGGTGACCGGGCGGCACTTCTCCTGGCCCACGTAGTGGCCCCAGCCGCCGCCGTTGCGGCCCTGGCAGCCGGTCAGGGTGAGCAGCGCGAGGAACGCGCGGTAGATGGTCTCGGAGTGGAACCAGTGGTTGGTGCCGGCGCCCATCAGGATCATGCAGCGGCCCCGGGACTTCTCCGCCGTCTCGGCGAACTCCCGCGCCACGCGGGCCGCCTGGGCCGCCGGGACCGAGGTGAGGGTCTCCTGCCAGCCCGGGGTGCCGGGCGCGGACGCGTCCTCGTACGACTCGGGCCAGGCGCCCGGGAGCCCGTCGCGGCCCACGCCGTACTGGGCGAGCATCAGGTCGTAGACGGTGGTCACCAGCGTCCCGCCGAGCCGGCGCACGGGCACGCCGCGCCGCACGACCTCGCCCTCCTCGTCGAAGCGCGGCAGCGTGACTTCCGCCGCGTCCCCGCCGTCCTCGCCGAGCAGGCTGAGGCGCGGCACGGTGTCGCCGAGGTCCAGGTTCCACTCGGGCTTCTCGCCGGTGCCCCAGCGGTGGCCGAGGGTGCCGTTGGGAACGACGCACTCACCGGTCGCGTCATCGACCAGGACGGTCTTCCACTCGGCGTTCTCGGTGTCCTCTCCGAGGTCCTTGGCGGTGATGAACTTCCCCGGGACGAGCCCCTTCTCCGTCTCCTTCAGGGAAACCAGGAAAGGCAGGTCCGTGTACGTGCGCACGTAATCGAGGAAGAAAGGAGTCTGCTTCTCGACGAAGAACTCCTTCAGGATCACATGACCCATCGCGAGCGCCAGCGCGCCGTCCGTACCGGGGTGCGGGTGCATCCACTCGTCGGCGAACTTGGTGTTGTCCGCGAAGTCGGGGGAGACGGTGACGACCTTCTGGCCCCGGTAGCGGGCCTCGGTCATCCAGTGGGCGTCCGGGGTGCGGGTGACGGGGACGTTGGAGCCCCACATCATCAGGTACGCCGCGTCCCACCAGTCGCCGGACTCCGGCACGTCGGTCTGGTCGCCGAAGACCTGCGGGGAGGCCACCGGGAGGTCCGCGTACCAGTCGTAGAACGACAGCATGGGCGCGCCGATGAGCGAGTGGAACCGGGCGCCGGCGGCGTGCGAGGCCATCGACATCGCCGGGATCGGCGAGAAGCCCGCCACCCGGTCCGGGCCGTGCCGCTTGATGGTGTGCACGTGCGCGGCGGCGGCTATCTCCACAGCCTCGTCCCAACTCGCCCGCACCAGGCCGCCCTTGCCGCGGGCCCGCTGGTAGGCGCGGCGCCGCTCGGGGTCGTCCTGGATGTCGGCCCAGGCCAGCACCGGGTCGCCCAGGCGCGCCTTGGCCTCGCGGTACATCTTCAGCAGCGCGCCGCGCACGTACGGGTAGCGCACCCGGGTCGGCGAGTAGCTGTACCAGGAGAAGGACGCGCCCCGGGGGCAGCCGCGCGGCTCGTACTCGGGCCGGTCCGGGCCCACGCTGGGGTAGTCCGTGGACTGGGTCTCCCAGGTGATGATGCCGTCCTTGACGTACACCTTCCAGCGGCACGAACCGGTGCAGTTCACGCCGTGGGTGGAGTACACGACCTTGTCGTGGCTCCAGCGGTCCCGGTAGAAGGCCTCGCCCTCACGGCCGCCGGTGCGGTGCACCGTGCGCAGATCCTCGGACACCTCGGACCGGGTGAAGAACTTTCCCGCTTTGACGAGCGTCTCCGCGGCGCCCGGATTCTGCTGCAACGCGCACTCCTTGCGAAAGAGGAGGGAATGCGGGCCGCACTGAACCCGCGAAACGAGCCTATTCCCGGAATTCGCCCGCACCCCGGGGGCTTTGGTCCCGTCAGGCCGTGACCAAATCCCGGACTTTTCCCGGGAGGGGGGTGCGAGCCTGGACGGATGACGCGCGCAAGAGGCCCCGTCCGACACCGGGGCGCATCGACATGAGCGGACGGAGACGGAGCCGCTGGCTGCCGAACCAGCACGGGGCGTGGGCGATGCTGGCGGTCCCGTTCGCGGCGGGGACCTTCCTGGGCGGGCCCCGCTGGTCCCATCTCGCCCTGCTGGCGGCCTGGTTGCTGGGCTACCTGGCGGCCTACCACGCCCAGCAGTGGCTCCGGCTGCGGCGCCTCTCGCGCAACCCGCGGGCCGCGGCCCGGCACGCCCGCCCGGCCCTGGCCTTCACGGCGGCCCTGGCCGCCACCGGACTCCCGCTCGCCGTGTACGAGCCGTGGCTGCTCCTCGCCGCCGCGGCGGCGGTGCCCTTCGTGGCGGTCAACACCTACTTCGCCCGCCGCAACCGCGAGCGCGACCTGCTCAACGGCCTGGCCGCGGTGGTGCCCGCCTGCGGGATGCTGCTGGTGGCGCTGCGGCTGGGGGGCGGTTCGGTGGCGGAGGGGTGGCGTCCGGCGCTGGCCTGCCTGCTGTACTTCGGCGGGACGGTCCCGTACGTCAAGACCATGATCCGCGAGCGGAACTCCCGTACGTACTACCGGGCTTCGGTCGCCTTCCACGCGGCGGCCCTGGTCCTGGCCACCCTGCTGAGCCCGTGGCTCGCGCTCCCCTTCGCCCTGTACCTGACCCGCGCGACGGTGCTGCCGGGGAGGGGGCTGAAGGTGGGGGTGGTGGGGGCGGTGGAGCTGGTCTGCTCGGCGCTCCTGCTGGCCACACTCCTGGGGACTTTCTGAGGCGGGCCGCACTCCCGGCACCTAGCGCGTCCCCGGGAAACCCAGCCCGTCCGGCGCTTGAGGGCGGACTTGCACCGGGCCCACCCGAGGCTTCCGGCGCTCGGGTCCACCCCGGTGAAACCCAGCCCGTCCGGCGCTTGAGGACGGCCCCGGGGCACGACCTGCCGAGGTCAACTCCCCGCCCCCTCTGGCCGCCGGAGGCTTTCGGGAAGGGGCGGGTAGGGGACTCCAAGGCCCGCACCCCGGGTGCCCTCAGGTCCTCGTGGGCCGGGCCCAAGACACGTACCCCACCCCACCCCTTCCCGAAAGCCTCCGGCGGGTACGGCGAAACCGGTCGGCCAGGGCCAACGGGCCCGGGTCCTGGGGGCCAGCCCCCAGACCCCCGCTCCTCAAACGCCGGAGGGGCTGGATTTCGTCAGGCGGCACCGGGGGAGACGGGTGACGCGGGGGTCGGCCGCGTCGGGATCGGTGGGCTCGGCGGAGCCGCAAGGGTCCCGGCACCCAGGTCACCCCCCCTACAGCGCCCCCCTCCGCGTCAAATGGTTGAAGCAGATCCACCCCGGCAACACCGGCAACCACAACGTCATCAGCCGGTACAGCAGCACCGCCGGCGTCGCCACCTCGAACGGCAGCCCCACCGCCACGAGCCCCACCGTCAGCGCACCCTCCACCGCGCCCACGCCGCCGGGCGTCGGCGCCGCCGAGCCCAGCGCGTTGCCCGCGAGGAACACCACCGCGATGGACGCGTAGCTCAGCTGCTGGTTGCCGTGGTCGAAGGCCCGGATCGACGCGTCGAGGCACAGTACGAACAGCACGGTCAGCATCAGTATGCCGACGGTCCCGGTGACCAGCTTCATCGGCCGCTGGAGCACGTCCAGCATGCGCGGCACCACGCCCGCGAACAGCGACCGCAGCCGGGTCGAGACGAACTTGCGCAGGAACGGGATGGCCGTGACCACCAGGACAAGCACCGCGACCGTGAGCAGCCCCGCGATGACGGTGCGGGACGGGGTCAGCGAGGACGTCTTCTCCGTACCGGTCAGGTAGCCGAAGGAGAGCAGCAGCACGATGTGCGCGCCCAGGCCGAACAGCTGCGAGGCGCCGACGCTGGCCACCGCCAGGCCCGGGCGCACGCCCGAGCGCTGCAGGAAGCGCGTGTTCAGGGCCACGCCGCCGACCGCCGCCGGGGCGACGATCTTCACGAAGGACCCGGCGACCTGCGCGAACACGGCCCGCTTGAACGGCACCCGCTCCGGCACGAACCCGAGCAGCTGCATCGCGGCGGCCACGTAGCTCAGCCCGGAGAAGACGACCGCGGCCGCCACCCAGTACCAGTCGGCCTGCGCCACCGTGGACAGCGGCGTCTTGGCGATCTGCGAGAGCAGGAAGTACGCGCCGATGGCCCCGGCGATCAGGCTGACCAGGGTCCGCGGCTTGATCCGCTCCAGGCGGACCGGCTCGACCGGCGCCTGCGGCCGGATCAGCAGCACCTGGCGGCGGATCTGCGAGAGCAGGTCCTCCTCGCGGGCCTCGTCCAGCGCCTCGTCTATGGCCCGCTTCTCGGCCTGCTTCTCCAGCCGCAGCGACTTGCGCGCCGCCTTCTTGTCGATGGCCTCCGCGACCCGCGCCTGCTTGGACGCCTCGGAGGCCTCAAGGACCGCCTCGCGCTCGCGCTGCGAGCGCTCGCGGGCCAGCCGGCGCAGCGTCGCCCGGGTGGAGCGGCTGAGCGCGATCGGCTGGAGCAGCGGCAGGCAGTCGGCGACCGTGTCGGGACCGAGCACCTCCACGGCCCCGGCCACCGAGCGCTCGGCGCCGATCCGCAGGCCCAGGGTGGTCAGCAGCTGGGCCACGTCCATGCGCAGCACCAGGTCGCCCGCGGCGATCTCGCCGCCGCGCAGGTCGGTGAGGATCACCTTGCCGGAACGATCCACCAGAATCGCGTCACCGGTGAGCCTGCGGTGG
Organism: Streptomyces sp. NPDC001941; assembly: GCF_040296945.1. Classification (NCBI taxonomy): domain Bacteria; kingdom Bacillati; phylum Actinomycetota; class Actinomycetes; order Kitasatosporales; family Streptomycetaceae; genus Streptomyces; species Streptomyces sp. NPDC001941. Next base: position 153,905 of record NZ_JBEOYE010000005.1, read on the forward strand.
GCGATCCGGCGGGACTGCAGGGACTTCACCTGGTGCCAGGCGTCCCGGACCACCTGGTCGGTGATCTCCTCGTCCGCCAGCGAGTCCAGCGAGCGCCCGCCCAGGTGCTCGTACACCAGCATGACCGCGTCCGGGCCCAGTTCGGAGGTGGCGATCAGCTTGGGGGCGTTGGCCCCGGCCGCGATCGCCGCGTACGCAAGCAGCGCCTCCTGCTCCAGCGCCTGGCGCAGCGACTGGATGGAGCGCCGGGTGGTGATGCCGCGCAGCGTGAGGCGGCGCCAGACCCGGTAGAAGAAGCCCTGGGCCTGCTGTTCGCGGTCGACGACCGTGACGTCCAGCGGCGGCCCGTCCTCCAGGGTGACCAGGTAGCGCCGGCCGCGGTCGCCCTGCTCGGAGGAGTCGGCCGCGTCCTCGGCGCGCATTGCGGTGACCGGCCGGAAGCCGACGTGGCGCAGGCCCGCCAGCAGGGTCTGGCCGGTCGGCCGGACGTTGGGCGAGCCGACCGCGTACAGCGTTCCGTACGCGACGGTCCAGCCGATCAGCACGGTCAGCACGATGGAGAGCGGCGTGGTGTACCCGGCGACCAGCATCGCGAAGGCGTCGAGCAGCAGCACCACCCACAGCACCACGCGCCAGCGCGGCCTGCGCGCCATGCCGACGGCCGTCATGTACGCGATGACGGGTGCCAGGTAGCCGTGCACCGGGTCGGTGAGGCCGCCATTGGTCTGCAGCTGGGTCAGCGCCTCCTGCACCGAGTCCGGCGCCGAGCGGGAGACCCACAGGTCGGTGGCGAGGGTGACGCCGTGCGCGAGGACGGCCGCGAGCACGCCGTCGGCGATCCGCAGGCCGTCGCGCTTGATCAGCCGCTCGATCGCGAAGGCGACCGGCACGAGCAGGACCGCGATGCTGGAGATCAGGCCGGCGATCTTCACGAAGAAGTCGGGGGTCTGGTTCGTCCCCTCGCGGATGTCGTGCTCCAGGCCCGTGGTGGTGCCCTGGGCGAACGCCGCGATGGCGATCACCAGCGCGATCGCGAGCACGCCGATCAGCAGGCGCATCAGGTCCGACGGCCGGTGCACGCGCGCGGCGAGCAGCGGCTCGTCGCCGGAGACCCGGTCCACGTGCCCGGCGGAACCGGCGCACGGGTCCTCGCCGTCCTCCGCCTCGACGTCCTCAGCCTCGACGGCGCGCGCGCCGTCCGCTGTCAGGCCCGCCGTCCGGTCTGCTGTCCGGTCCTTCGCCGGGCCGGTCGCCGTGTCCTCGCGGAGCACGCCCCCCGGCCGCTGCGCGGCGCTGTCCGGGCGTGGCTCGGCGTCAGGTGTGCCCGCTGCCTCGGGAGGCTGCACTACCTGCTCCTTCGCCGTTTCCGTCTCTTCTTGATCTCGTATCACCAGTCACCGCCCGGATGATGGTGGCATGACCAGGCCGCCCACGGGGGCATCAGGGGGTCGGTGTCAGCCTGCCCGCGTTGTCGGTCCCGTGGTGCAGGATGGACCGGATGAGCGCTGAGGAGCTTCCGGAGTACGCCGAGCGGGTCCTTGAGGTCGCCGAGCTGATCCCGCCGGGCCGCGTCATGACGTACGGCGACGTGGCGGAGTGGCTGGAGGAGGGCGGCCCGCGCCAGGTCGGCCGGGTGATGTCCCTGTACGGCTCCGCGGTGCCCTGGTGGCGCGTGGTGCGCGCGGACGGGCAGCTGCTGCCCGGGCACGAGCTGCGCGCCCTCGGCCACTACCGCGAGGAGGGCACGCCGCTGCGCGAGGCGGGGAGCACGGCCGAGGGCCACCTGCCCCGCCTGGACGTGCGACGGGCCCGCTGGGACGGCGGCGACGGCGGGGAGAGTGCGCGGGGTCACAGGTGACAGCTTCGGCCATCGCGCACCGGCGCGGGCGCCGCGAGGACCGTACGGAGTACCGGAACAACCGCTTCCGGGGGCTCCGGGCGCGCCGCCCCTGCCGCCCGGCCGACTCCCTGCGTCCCGGGCGCCCACTGGCGTAGCGTCGACAGCGCGCGGCACGCGCCGCACCCCCGTCACCAGCACACCCACCAGGACCGGCGATCCACGTGAGCTCCTCCTCCACCACCCGGCGCACGCCGTACCAGGAACAGGTACGGCACGGGGGTCCCCCGTACCCGCAAGGGCGCCGGGGGAGCTCGCCGCGCGCGTACCGGCTGGTGCGCAGCCGTCCGGGCCCGGTGAACCCCCCTCTCCTGGACGCCGCGCAGCGCGCGGTGGTTGACCACGGCGAGGGACCGCTCCTGGTCCTCGCCGGACCCGGTACCGGCAAGACGACCACCCTGGTCGAGGCGGTCGCGAGCCGCGTGGAGCGGGGCGCCGACCCCGAGCGGCTGCTGGTGCTCACCTTCAGCCGCAAGGCCGCCGTGGAGGTGCGCGACCGGCTCGCGGCCCGCCTGCGGGGCCTGCGCGCCCCCCAGGCCACCACCTTCCACTCGCTCTGCTACGCCCTGGTCCGCGCCCACCAGGACGCCGACCTGTTCGCCGAGCCGCTGCGCCTGCTGTCCGGACCCGAGCAGGACGTGGCCGTACGCGACCTGCTCGCCGGCCAGCTCGACCTGGAGCGGCACGGACTCGCCAAGATCCACTGGCCCGACGAGCTGCGCGCCTGCCTGACCACCCGCGGCTTCGCCGACGAGGTCCGCGCGGTGCTCGCCCGCAGCCGCGAGCTCGGCCTCGGGCCCGACTCCCTGGCCCGGTTCGCGCGGGGCGCCGGACGGCCCGACTGGGGGGCCGCCGCCGCCTTCCTCGCCGAGTACCTGGACGTCCTCGACATGCAGGGCGTGCTCGACTACGCCGAACTGGTGCACAGGGCGGTACTGCTGGCGGAGCAGGTGGACCTCGCCTCGTACGACGCCGTCTTCGTCGACGAGTACCAGGACACCGACCCCGCCCAGGTGCGGCTGCTGCGGGCGCTCGCGGGCGGCGGCCGGACCCTGGTCGCCCTCGGCGACCCGGACCAGTCGATCTACGCCTTCCGGGGCGCCGACGTGAACGGCATCCTCGACTTCCCGCGCGCCTTCCCGCGCACCGACGGCAGCCCCGCCCCGGTCGCCGTGCTGACCACCTCGCGCCGCTCCGGCAGCGCCCTGCTCGACGCCACCCGGCTGCTCACCCAGCGGATGCCGCTGCCCCGGCTGCCCGCCCGCCAGGCCCGCGCCCACCGGGAGCTGTCGCCCACGCGCGCGGGGGGCCGCGTCGAGGCATACACCTTCCCCACCGCCTCCACCGAGACCGACAACATCGCCGACGTCCTGCGCCGCGCCCACCTGGAGGAGGGCGTGCCGTGGAGCGAGATGGCCGTCCTGGTCCGCGCGGGCGGCCGCACCATCCCCACCCTGCGCCGCGCCCTGACCTCGGCCGGGGTGCCGCTGGAGACGGACGGCGCGGACGTCGCCCTGCGCCACGAGCCCGCGGTGACACCGCTGCTCACGGCGCTGCGGGCGGTGGCGGAGGGGGCGCTGGGGGGTACGGGGGACGAGCCGGGAGGCTCCGAGAGCCTTGAGGCCGAGGGCCCCGAGGAGGACGAGGCTTACGAAACAGAGGGCCGCGAAACGGAGGGCTCCGAAACGGACAGCGCCCCCGTCTCCCTCTCCTGGATCGACGTCGAGACCGCCCTCACCCTCCTCGCCTCCCCCCTCGGCGGCATGGACGCCGCCGACCTGCGCCGCCTGGGACGCGCCCTGCGCGACGAGGAGCGGGCCGGCGGCAACCCGCTGCCTGCGCCCTCCGACGTGCTGCTCGCCCGGGCCCTCGCCGAACCCGAGCGCCTCGCCGCGCAGGACCCCGCCCACGCGCGCGGTGCCCAGCGGCTCGGCGGGCTGCTCAGGGACGCGCGCGTGCTCCTGGAGGAGGGCGGCACCGCCGAGGAGGCCCTGTGGCTGCTGTGGGACGGCACGCCCTGGCCCGGGCGGCTCCAGCGCGCCGCCCTGCGCGGCGGCCCCGCCGGGCGCAACGCCGACCGGGACCTGGACGCGGTGTGCGCGCTGTTCGACACGGCCGCGCGCGCGGAGGAGCGCGGCGGCGGGCGCGGCGCGCTGAACTTCCTGGAGGAGGTCGACGCCCAGGACATCGCCGCCGACACCCTCTCCCGGCGTGCCGTCCGCCCCGACGCCGTACGCCTGATGACCGCCCACCGAGCCAAGGGCCTGGAGTGGAGCCTGGTCGTCGTCGCGGGCGTCCAGGAGGGCCTCTGGCCCGACCTGCGCCGCCGCGGCTCGCTCCTGGAGGCCGACCGGATCGGCCGCGACGGGCTCGCCGAGCCGCTGGCGCCGGGCGCCCTGCTCGCCGAGGAGCGCAGGCTCTTCTACGTCGCGGCGACCCGCGCCCGCGACCGCCTGGTCGTCACCGCGGTGAAGGCCCCGGCCGACGACGGCGACCAGCCCTCCCGCTTCCTGGCCGAGCTCGGCGTCGAGCCCCGCGACATAACGGGCCGCCCGCGCCGCCCGCTCGCCGTGGCCGCCCTGGTCGCCGAGCTGCGCGCCACCACCGTCGACCCGGACGCCTCCCCGGAGCTGCGCGACGCCGCCGCCCAGCGGCTCGCCCGGCTGGCCGCGCTGACCGACGACGAGGGCCAGCCGCTCGTCCCGGCCGCCCACCCGTACCGCTGGTGGGGGCTGTACGACCCGACCGAGAGCAAAGTCCCGCTGCGCGACCCCGACCGGCCCGTCGCGCTCTCCGGCAGCGCCCTGGACCAGCTCGCCAACACCTGCGCCCTCCAGTGGTTCCTGGGCCGCGAGGTCAAGGCCGACGCCCCCGCCACCGCGGCACAGGGCTTCGGCAACGTGGTCCACGTGCTGGCCGACGAGGTCGCCTCCGGGCGCACCCCCGCCGACCTGGCCGTCCTCATGGAGCGGCTGGACACGGTGTGGGAGTCGCTGGCCTTCGACGCGCCCTGGAAGTCGCGCCAGGAGAAGGACAACGCGCGCGTGGCGCTCGAACGCTTCCTGAGCTGGCACGTCATGGACCGCGGCGGCCGCACCCCCGCCGCCACCGAGCACGACTTCGACGTGACGCTGGGGGCCGGGGAGTACGAGGTACGGGTACGCGGCTCGATGGACCGCGTGGAGCGCGACGAGCACGGTCGCGCGTACGTCGTCGACTTCAAGACGGGCAAGTCCGCGCCCACCCGGGACGAGGTCGCCCACCACCCGCAGCTCGCCGTCTACCAGCTCGCCGTGCGCGAGGGCGCCGTCGACGAGGTCTTCGACGGGCTGCGCCCCGAGCCCGGCGGCGCCGAGCTGGTCCAGCTGCGCCAGGCCGCCGCCCAGAAGGAGGGCGGCGACGCGCTGCCCAAGGTCCAGGCGCAGGAGCCGCTGGCGGGCGAGTGGGTCGGCGAGCTGCTGGCCACGGCGGCCGGTCGGGTCCTCGACGAGCGCTTCACCCCGAGCACCGGCCAGCACTGCGCCCACTGCTCCTTCCGCGCCGCGTGCAGCGCCCAGCCGGAGGGACGCCAGGTGGTGGAGTGATCCGCGGCACCGCGCGGGGCGCCGGGGGCCGGGGACGCGGCCGGACGGGTCCTGGCTGTCAGTGGGGCCCGTTAGCCTCTTTGAGGTGACCCCGCGCCTCACCGACCCCGAGCAGCTCAAGGAGCTCCTCGGCATCCCGTTCACCCCGGAGCAGACGGCCTGCATCACCGCGCCGCCCGCCCCGCAGGTCATCGTGGCCGGAGCCGGTTCGGGCAAGACGACGGTGATGGCCGCGCGCGTGGTGTGGCTGGTCGGCACCGGCCAGGTGGCGCCCGAGCAGGTGCTCGGCCTCACCTTCACCAACAAGGCGGCCGGCGAACTGGCCGAGCGCGTGCGCACGGCGCTGGTGCGCGCCGGCGTGACCGACCCCGACGCCATCGACCCGGACGACCCGCCGGGCGAGCCGCGCATCTCCACTTACCACGCCTTCGCCGGGCAGCTGCTCACCGACCACGGCCTGCGCATAGGGCTCGAACCCACCGCCCGGCTGCTCGCCGACGCCACCCGCTACCAGCTCGCCGCGCGCGTGCTGCGCGAGGCCCCCGGCCCGTACCCGGCGCTCACCCGCTCCTTCCCGGTCCTCGTCGGCGACCTGCTCGCCCTCGACGGGGAGCTCTCCGAGCACCTGACGCGCCCCGCCGACCTGCTCGCCCACGACACCGCCCTGCTGCGCGCCCTGGAGTCCGCCAAGCTCTCCAACCCGGACCTGCGCAAGGTCCCCGAGGCCGCCACCGCGCGCCGTGAACTGCTCGACCTGGTCGTGCGCTACCGGCAGGCCAAGGGCGCCCGCGACCTGCTGGACTTCGGCGACCAGATCGCGCTCTCCGCCGAGCTGGCCACCACCCGCCCCGAGGTCGGCGCGATCCTGCGCGAGGAGTTCCGGGTCGTCCTGCTCGACGAGTACCAGGACACCTCGGTGGCCCAGCGGCTGCTGCTCTCCGGCCTGTTCGGACAGGGCACCGGGCACGCGGTGACCGCGGTCGGCGACCCCTGCCAGGCCATCTACGGCTGGCGCGGCGCGTCCGTGGCCAACCTCGACGACTTCCCCCGCCACTTCGCGCACGCCGACGGCAGCCCCGCCACCCGCTTCTCGCTCAGCGAGAACCGGCGCAGCGGCGGCCGGCTGCTCGACCTCGCCAACGGGCTGGCCGCGCCGCTGCGGGCCCGGCACGCGGGCGTGGAGGCGCTGCGCCCCGCGCCCGGCGCCGAGCGCGACGGCACCGTCCGGATCGCCCTGCTGCCCACCCACCGCGAGGAGGTCGACTGGCTCGCGGACTCCATCGCCCACCTGGTGCGCACCGGCAAGGAGCCGGGCGAGATCGCCGTCCTGTGCCGTACGGCCACGGACTTCCCGGAGATCCAGGGCGCCCTGGTCGCGCGCGACGTCCCGGTCGAGGTGGTCGGCCTGTCCGGCCTGCTGCACCTGCCCGAGGTCGCCGACCTGGTGGCCGTCTGCGAGGTCCTCCAGGACCCGGGGGCCAACGCCCCGCTGGTCCGCCTGCTCACCGGCCCCCGCTGGCGCATCGGCCCGCGCGACCTGGCCCTGCTGGGCCGCCGCGCCCGGCTGCTGGTGCACCGCGAGCGGGCCGGCGACGACGCCGACCCGGACCGGCGCCTGGCCGCCGCCGTCGAGGGCGTCGACCCGGCCGAGGTGATCTCGCTGGCCGACGCGCTGGACACCTTCCTGGAGACCGGCGGGGACGACGACGGGCTGCCGTTCTCCGGCGACGCCCGGGTCCGCTTCGCGCACCTGGCGGCCGAACTGCGCGACCTGCGCCGCTCGCTGGCCGATCCGCTGATGGACGTCCTGCACCGGGTCCTGGCCACCACCGGCCTGGAGGTCGAGCTCTCCGCGTCCCCGCACGCGCTGGCCGCCCGCCGCCGCGAGACCCTGTCGAACTTCCTGGACGTCGCGGCGGGGTTCGCCTCCCTGGACGGCGAGGCGACGCTGCTCGCCTTCCTGGGCTTCCTGCGCACGGCCGCGCAGTACGAGAAGGGCCTGGACAACGCGCTGCCGGGCGGCGAGAACACGGTGAAGGTGCTCACCGCGCACAAGTCCAAGGGCCTGGAGTGGGACGTGGTCGCGGTCCCCGGGCTTGTGACCGGACAGTTCCCCAGCACCCGCGCCCGCGAGTCCTGGACCGCCCAGCCCCAGGTCCTGCCGCACCCGCTGCGCGGCGACGCGGAGACCCTGCCGGGGATCGAGGACTGGACGGCCCCCGCGATGAAGGCCTTCAAGGCCGACATGAAGGAGCACCAGCACACCGAGGAACTGCGCCTGGGGTACGTGACGTTCACCCGCCCCCGCAGCCTGCTGCTCGCCTCCGCGCACTGGTGGGGGCCCTCGCAGAAGCGCCGTCGCGGCCCCTCGGACTTCATGACCGCGCTGTACGACCACTGCGCGCGCGGGCACGGCGAGATCGAGGCCTGGGAGGAGGAGCCGCCCCCGGACGCGGAGAACCCGTGCCTGCGGGAGGCCGCCGGGGACCAGGCCTGGCCGCTTCCGCTGGACGAGCTCTCCCTGGCCCGCCGCCGCCGCGCCGCGGACACGGTCCTGCGCCACCTGAGGGAGCTGGAGGACCGGCCGCAGGCGCCGGACGCGCCGGACGTCCACGCGCGCGTGGAGGACCCCTACGCCTGGGACGAGGAGGCCCCGCCGGAGGACGCGGACGACGCCCCGTGGCCGGACGACGAGGACGCCCCCTGGCCGGACGAAGGACCGGCAGGGGAAGCGGGCGAGGAACCAGAGGGCGGACCGTACGAAGGGCCGGAGGGCGGACCGTACGAGGGGCCGCACGAGGGCCCCATGGAGCACCCGCAGGCGCCGGACGGGCCGCTCGCCGACGCCCCGGAGGGGCCCGTGCTCCGGGACACCGTGCTCCGGGACACCCCGGACGCCCCCGCGCGCGAGGACGCTCCGCACGCCCCCGTCCCCCGGGACGGCGTGGACGCCGGGCCCCCGCGCGCCCGTCCGCACCCCGCCCCCGGGGCCGACGCCCCGCGCCCGCCCGCCCCCGCGCGCGTGCGGCTCGTCCCCGAGGACGCCCGCACCGTCGCGTCCTGGGACCGCGACCTGGAGGCGCTCACCGGCGAGCTCCGGCGCACCCGCGCCACCACCCGCGACGTCCCGCTGCCCGGCGCCCTCACCACCTCCCAGCTGATCCGGATGGCCGCCGACCCGGACGGCTTCGCCGAGGAGCTGGCCCGCCCCATGCCGCGCCCGCCGCAGCCCGCCGCCCGCCGGGGCACCCGCTTCCACGCGTGGGTGGAGTCCCGCTTCGAGGAGCTGCCCCTGCCGCTGCTCGGCCCCGACGAGCTGCCCGGCGGCGAGGACTTCGCCGACGAGCCGGAGATCGCCGACGAGCGCGACCTGGCCGTCCTGAAGGAGGCCTTCGAGCGCACCCCGTACGCCCGCCGCACCCCCGTCGGGGTGGAGGTGCTGGTCCAGCTCACCCTGGCCGGACGGGTGGTCCGTGGCCGCATCGACGCGGTCTACCGGGACGAGGCCACCGGGGCGTACGAGATCGTCGACTGGAAGACCAGCCACCGCCGCACCGCCGACCCGCTGCAGCTGGCCGTCTACCGCCTCGCCTGGGCCGAGCGGCACCGCGTCCCGCTCGACGAGGTCGCCGCCGCGTTCGTCTACGTGCGCACCGGCGAGGTCGTGCGCCCGCCGCGGCTGCCGGACCGCCCCGCCCTGGAGCGGCTGCTGCGCGACGGAGCACCCGGCCCGGCGCCCGGGGGACCGGCCGCGCCCCGTGCGGGCCGCCCGCGCCCCGCCCCACCCTCCGGCGCCGGATAGGCTCGGGAGCATGAGCGACACCCCGGACAGCGCCGTCCAGACCGTGCGTACGTACATCGAGCAGCACCGCGCCGCCTTCCTCGACGACCTGGTCGAGTGGCTGCGCATCCCCTCGGTGTCGGCGCAGCCCGACCACGCGCCGGACGTGCGGCGCAGTGCCGACTGGCTGGCCGCGAAGCTGAAGGACACCGGCTTCACCACGGCCGAGGTCTGGGAGACGGACGGCGGTCCCGCGGTGTTCGGCGAGTGGCGCTCGGCCGACGCGGACGCGCCCACCGTGCTGGTCTACGGCCACCACGACGTGCAGCCCGCCGCCCGCGAGGACGGCTGGCACACCGAGCCGTTCGAGCCGCACCTGGCCGACGGGCGCATCTACGCGCGCGGTGCCGCCGACGACAAGGGGCAGGTGTTCTTCCACACCCTCGGCGTGCGCGCGCACCTGGCCGCCACCGGCCGCACCACCCCGGCCGTCCACCTCAAGCTCCTGATCGAGGGCGAGGAGGAGTCCGGCTCGGAGCACTTCCGGGAGCTGGTCGAGGCGCACGCGGACCGGCTGGCGGCCGACGCGGTGATCGTCTCCGACACCGGCATGTGGTCCGAGGACGTGCCCACGGTCTGCACCGGCATGCGCGGCGTCGCCGACTGCGAGATCGAGCTGCACGGCCCCGACCAGGACATCCACTCCGGTTCGTTCGGCGGCGCGGTGCCCAACCCGGCCACCGTCGCCGCCCGGCTGGTCGCCGCGCTGCACGACGAGGACGAGCACGTCACGATCCCGGGCTTCTACGACGACATCGCCGAGCTCACCGACGAGGAGCGCGCGCTCGTCGCCGAGCTGCCCTTCGACGAGGCCGCCTGGCTGCGCACCGCCACGTCGCACGGCACCCTCGGGGAGGCCGGCTACTCCACCCTTGAGCGCGTCTGGGCCCGCCCGACGGCCGAGCTCAACGGCATCGGCGGCGGCTACCAGGGCCCCGGCGGCAAGACGATCATCCCGGCCTCCGCGATGCTGAAGCTCTCCTTCCGGCTGGTCGGCGGCCAGGACCCGGACCGGATCGAGGAGGCCGTGCGCGCCTGGGTCGCCGAGCGCGTGCCCGACGGCATCCGCCACGAGATCGTCTTCGGCGCCCCCACCCGCCCCTGCCTGACCCCGCTGGACCACCCGGCGCTGCGTTCCGTGGCGCGCGCGATGAGCCTCGCCTTCGACGGGCAGAAGGTCAGGTACACCCGCGAGGGCGGCTCCGGGCCCGCCGCCGACCTGAGGGACGTGCTGGACGTGCCGGTGCTGTTCCTGGGCGTCTCCGTGCCGTCCGACGGCTGGCACGCGCCCAACGAGAAGGTCGAGGTGGACCTGCTCCTCAAGGGCGTCGAGGCGAGCGCCCACCTCTGGGGCGAGCTGGCCGGCTCCCTGTCCACGGCCGTCGCCCCGCGCTGAACATCCAACCGATCTGGGGGAGTTGTAAGCACCTTGAGCACCATGAGCAACGAGTCCGACCAGCCGATCGGGCTCACCGCGCCGAGCGGGATCGACCGCGCCGCGCACCACCGCCTCGACGAGGCCTGGCTCGCCGCCGCCTGGAGCCACCCCACCACCCGCGTCTTCGTGGTCTCCGGCGGCCAGGCCCTGGTCGACGACACCCCCGACGGGCGTACGGAACTGGTGATGACCCCGGCCTTCGAGGCCCCGGTCACCGAGACCCACCGCTACTTCCTGGGCACCGACGACGACGGCGTGAGCTACTTCGCGCTCCAGAAGGACGCGCTGCCCGGCCGCATGGACCAGTCGGCGCGCCCGGCGGGCCTGCGCGAGGCGGGCCTGCTGCTGTCCCCGCGCGACGCGGGCCTGCTGGTGCACGCGGTGGCCCTGGAGAACTGGCAGCGGCTGCACCGCTTCTGCTCGCGCTGCGGCGAGCGCACGGTCATCGCGGCGGCGGGCCACATCCGGCGCTGCCCGGCCTGCGGCGCCGAGCACTACCCGCGCACCGACCCGGCGGTGATCATGCTGGTCGCCGACGACGAGGACCGCGCGCTGCTGGGCCGCCAGGTGCACTGGCCCGAGGGTCGCTTCTCGACGCTCGCCGGGTTCGTGGAGCCGGGCGAGTCCATCGAGCAGTCGGTGCGCCGCGAGGTCTGGGAGGAGGCGGGCGTCACGGTCGGCGAGGTGGAGTACGTCGCCAGCCAGCCCTGGCCCTTCCCGTCCAGCCTGATGCTGGGCTTCATGGCCCGCGCCACGTCCTCGGAGATCAACGTGGACGGCGAGGAGATCCACGAGGCGCGCTGGTTCTCCCGGGAGGACCTGCGCGCGGCGATCGAGTCGGGCGAGGTGCTGCCGCCCTCCGGCATCTCGATCGCGGCCCGCCTGGTGGAGCTCTGGTACGGCAAGCCCCTGCCGAAGCCGCTGGCGTAGCAGTACGGGTACGCGCGAGGGCCCCCGCCAGTCCGACCGGCGGGGGCCCTCGCGCGTACGGCGTCAGGCGCCGAGCGCCTGCTTCACCTGGGCCAGGCTCGGGTTGGTCATGACCGACTCGGTGCCCGCCTCGGAGCGCACCAGGACCGTCGGCACCGTCTGGTTGCCGCCGTTGGCCTTCTCGACGAACGCGGCCGAGTCCGTGTCCTGCTCGATGTTGATCTCGTCGTAGGCGATGCCCTCGCGGTCCATCTGGCTCTTCAGCCGACGGCAGTAGCCGCACCACGTGGTGCTGTACATCGTCACAGTGCCCGGCATGGTCTCTCGCACTCCTCTGGTTCGCTCGGTGCGCGTCGCGCCCGGATTGGCTCGGTGCGTGCCCGCACCCGCAAGAACGTACGGGCCCGCGCGACCATTCCCGGCACCGGGTCCGCAGGTGGTGGCGAGCGCGCCCGCCACCACCTGCGGCATTAGTACGACCACGACCCCGTCCCTGTGGACAACGGCCGCATCCGCCCCGGGCGACCTGGCAGCATGGCGGGGTGACATCAGCAACGCACTCCACTCTCTTCCCGCAGGTGCCGGACTCGGCGGACGCCGTGCTGGACGGGCTCGACCCCGAGCAGCGCGAGGTCGCCACCGCCCTGCACGGCCCGGTGTGCGTGCTGGCCGGAGCCGGTACGGGCAAGACGCGCGCGATCACCCACCGCATCGCGTACGGAGTGCGGGCGGGCATCCTCCAGCCCGCCAGCGTGCTGGCCGTCACGTTCACCAACCGGGCCGCCGGGGAGATGCGCGGCCGGCTGCGCCAGCTGGGCGCGGGCGGCGTCCAGGCGCGCACCTTCCACTCCGCCGCCCTGCGCCAGCTGCAGTACTTCTGGCCCAAGGCGGTCGGCGGCGAGATGCCGCGCCTGCTGGAGCGCAAGGTGCAGCTGGTCGCCGAGGCGGGCGCCCGCTGCCGGGTCCGGCTGGACCGCAACGAGCTGCGGGACGTCACCGGCGAGATCGAGTGGGCCAAGGTCACCCAGACCGTCCCCGCCGACTACCCGGCCGCCGCGGCCAAGGCGCTGCGCGACGCCCCCCGCGACCCCGCCGAGATCGCCCAGATCTACGGGGCGTACGAACAGCTCAAGCGCGACCGCGGCTCGATCGACTTCGAGGACGTGCTGCTGCTCACCGTCGGCATCCTCCAGGACCGGCACGACATCGCGGACCAGATCCGCCGCCAGTACCAGCACTTCGTGGTCGACGAGTACCAGGACGTCTCCCCGCTCCAGCAGCGGCTGCTCGACCTGTGGCTGGGCGAGCGGGACACCCTGTGCGTGGTCGGCGACGCCAGCCAGACGATCTACTCCTTCACCGGTGCCACCCCCGACCACCTGCTGAACTTCCGCACCCGCCACCCCGGCGCCACGGTGGTCAAGCTGATCCGCGACTACCGCTCCACGCCCCAGGTCGTCCACCTGGCCAACGGGCTGCTGGGCCAGGCCCGCGGCCGGGCCGCCGAGCACCGCCTGGAGCTGGTCTCCCAGCGCGAGGCGGGCCCCGAGCCGCTCTACCGGGAGTACCCGGACGAGCCGTCGGAGGCCGAGGGCACCGCCCGCCGGGTGCGCGACCTGATCGCCTCCGGCGTCCCGGCCGGCGAGATCGCCGTGCTCTACCGGATCAACGCCCAGTCCGAGGTGTACGAGCAGGCCCTGGCCGACGTCGGCGTGCCCTACCAGCTGCGCGGCGCCGAGCGGTTCTTCGAGCGCCAGGAGGTCAAGGAGGCCGGCGCGGCCCTGCGCAGCGCGGCCCGCTTCGGCGGGAACGACTCCCTGCTCGACGACGTGGTCGACCTGCCCTCCCAGGTCAGGGCGGTGCTCTCGACGAAGAACTGGACCCCGCAGCCGCCCGCGGGCTCCGGCGCGGTGCGCGACCGCTGGGAGTCGCTGGCGGCGCTGGTGCGCCTCGCCGAGGACTTCGCGGCGGCCCGCCCGGGGGCGACGCTGGCCGACCTGGTGGCCGAGCTGGACGAGCGGGCCGCCGCCCAGCACGCCCCGACCGTCCAGGGCGTCACGCTCGCCTCGCTGCACGCGGCCAAGGGCCTGGAGTGGGACGCGGTGTTCCTGGTCGGCCTGACCGAGGGCATGCTGCCGATCACGTACGCCAAGACGGACGAGCAGGTCGAGGAGGAGCGCCGCCTGCTGTACGTGGGCGTCACCCGGGCCCGGGTCCACCTGACGCTCTCCTGGTCGCTCTCGCGCTCCCCGGGCGGCCGGGCCTCCCGCAGGCCCAGCCGCTTCCTGCAGGGCCTGCGGCCGGGCAGCGGGGCGCTCGGCGGCCGGTCCGCCGCGGGCTCCGGGGGAGTGGAGCGCGGCGCGGGACCGGGCGGTGGAGCGGAGGCCCGTCCGCGCAAGCGGCGCGGTCCGGTGCGCTGCCGGGTCTGCGGCACCTCGCTCACCGAGGCGGGCGAGGTCAAGCTGATGCGCTGCGAGGACTGCCCCTCCGACATGGACGAGGGGCTGTACGAGCGGCTGCGGGACTGGCGCGCCGAGCAGGCGGGGCTCCTGGGGCAGCCCGCGTTCTGTGTGTTCACGGACAAGACGCTGATGGCGATCGCCGAGGCCTCGCCGGCCACGGACGGGGAGCTGGCGACCATCCCCGGCGTCGGCGCCCGCAAGCTCGATCGGTTCGGCGCCGATGTGCTGGCCATCTGTGCAGGTCAGGAGCGTGCAAGCGCTTCCGGTGAGGACTGATGCAAACTCATCGAAAAAATAGTTTGCGCCCGCCCCACGAATCCCCATAGGTTCTTAACCACGGAAACGGCGGCTTCTCCGAAGCCCCGTCCCCGTGCTCTACTTATCCGAATACGCGCGGTACCGGCCTGGCCGGTGCCCCCCGAGACGCCGAGAGGAGGCGATTCCAGTGATCAGCAACAACACCAGCTTCATCAGCACCGTGAAAATGACCGATCGCTCGGTCGTCTCCGCCTGCTCGCTCGGCTTCTCCGGTTCGGCTCTCATTGGCACCGCTCTGTCCGGCTCCGGTTTCGCCGGCTCCGGTCTGCCCGGTACCGGTCTGCTCGGCTTCACCGCCGGCCGGACCGCCTCCCTGACGGCTCTCCCCGTCCTGGAGCGCAATGAGCGACCGACCAAGGCACTGGAAGCAGGAGTAGCAGCGGCGCAGGCCCAGGCCTATGCCTTTGCGGCGACCAGTGCCGAAACGAAGCAGCACGACACGCAGCACCACACGATGTGGGCCTTCCGTGGGCTCGAACCCTGGAGTGATCCAGCCTGATCGACGATCAGGCCGGCGCCTTCAGGGCCGCGGAACCCCACCCGGGATCCGCGGCCCTTCTGTTTTGCCCAACGGCGAAACAGGCCGAAGGGGCCTCGGGACAGCAGAACCCGGTACCAGCCGACCACCGGCCGACCCAGGCCGGAACGACCAGACGAGGAAAGACACCCGTGCAACTCGAAGCGCACGCCCCGTCCGTACCGCCTTCCGAAACGCTCCCCCCGCCCGGTCTCACGGAGGACTCCACCTTGACCCCGCTCGCTCCGCTCACCGCGCTCACCGCGCTCGACGACGCCATCGAGAACCTCGGCGTACCCGTCCCCTGCCGTTCGTACGACCCGGAGGTCTTCTTCGCCGAGTCCCCGGCCGACGTCGAGTACGCCAAGTCGCTCTGCCGCACCTGCCCGCTGATGGAGGCCTGCCTCGCCGGCGCCAAGGAGCGGCGCGAGCCCTGGGGCGTCTGGGGTGGCGAACTGTTCGTCCAGGGCGTGGTCGTCGCCCGCAAGCGGCCGCGTGGCCGCCCGCGCAAGAACCCGGTCGCGGCATGAACGTCACCGGAACCATCGACCGACCCCATACGCACGATCCCCAGAAGCAGGCCCCGATGACCTCTTCCGCAGGCGAGCCCTTCGGCTCCGCCAACCCAGTCTTCAGCACCACTGCCGACGCGAACGCCTCGCGTCAGAACAGGACCCGCGAGATGCAACTGCTCCAAGAAGCCCTGGCACGCGCGCATATGAACGAGCGCATGCGGGAAGTCGACGCGGAACGCCAGGCCGTGCGCCTGGTCGCCGCGCGACGCATGCAGCGCAGGGCCGAGCGCGTGTCGCTGCGCGCCCGCCGTGCGCTGGCCATGGCCGTCATGCACTGATCCACGTGCACTGCCCGCGCCGCCCGGCGTGAAATCCCCCGCAGGGGCCGGTCCGTCAGGACCGGCCCCTGCGGTGCGTTGCGGTCCTGACGGGACGGCACGGGTCTATCGTCTCTGGGATGGACGAGCGGACCCCTGCCACCGCGCGGCCGGACGACCGGGACACGGTCTGTTCCCGCTGCGGCACGATCTCGGACGGCATGCCGTTGACCTGGACCTGCTCCGTGGAGAACGGCGAGCGCCACTACTTCTGCGACACCTGCGCGCGCACCCATCTCCGCGCGATCGAGGGCAGGTTGGACTCCGCCTGGTGGTGAGGCGGGCGGTCCGGCGGGCCCGGCACCGGGGTGGACGGTGCGGGCGGACGACCGCCCGGCTCAGGCCCGCCCGGCTCAGGCCCCCGCCGCGTCCTCCCGCTCCTGGTCCCGCTCCTCCTCGGCCACGAACCCCGGCAGCCACTCCCGCAGTTCGTCACGCAGCCGCACCGTCGCGTTCAGCTGGCACAGCACCCCGATGGTGCTCAGCGTCACCCGGTGGATCAGCAGGTACGACGGCGGCAGGTTGAGCTGCTTGCCCAACTGGTGCGCGGGCGAGCGGGGGTCCGCGATCCGGGCCGCCTGGGTGCGGATCCAGCCGCGGCTGAAGGTGAACTCCTCCGCCTTCGCCGGCTCGATGATCGGCAGCAGGTACTCCAGGACCGCGTCGGGGTCCAGTGCGATGGACTCCTTCACGAACCCCTCGGAGCACAGCAGCGCGTAGACCTCCTCGGCCTCCCCGTCCAGGGTCATCCGCAGCGCGGGACCGATGGTGTCGGGCAGGCCCCCGGGCAGCCGGTCCACCGTGCCGAAGTCGAGCACGCCCAGCCGCCAGG
Organism: Streptomyces sp. NPDC001941; assembly: GCF_040296945.1. Lineage (NCBI taxonomy): Bacteria > Bacillati > Actinomycetota > Actinomycetes > Kitasatosporales > Streptomycetaceae > Streptomyces > Streptomyces sp. NPDC001941. Next base: position 170,616 of record NZ_JBEOYE010000005.1, read on the forward strand.
CCGACACGTCCTCCGCGTCCTCCCCGGGCAGCAGCCGGAAGTTGCCCGGGTGCGGGTCCGCGTGCAGCAGCCCGGTGCGCGCCGGCCCGGAGAAGAGGAACCTGGCCAGCAGCTGCCCCGCCCGGTCCCGCTGCTCCGGCGTACCGTCCGCGATCACCTCCGCCAGCGGCACCCCGTCGATCCACTCCGTGACCAGCACCTGGTCGGACTGGTGCACCACGGCCGGGACCACCACGTCCGGGTCGTCCCGGAAGACCCGCTCGTGCTCGCCCTGCGCCTGCGCCTCCAGCCCGTAGTCCAGCTCCTCGGAGACCCGGTCGCGCAACTCCGTGATCAGCGGCTTGACGTCCATGCCCGGGATCAGCGGCCCCAGCAGCCGGGCGAACCGGCTCAGCTGGGTCAGGTCCGACAGCAGCGCCTCGCCCGCCCCCGGGTACTGCACCTTCACCGCGACCTCGCGCCCGTCGTGCCACACCGCCCGGTGCACCTGGCCGATGGACGCCGCCGCGGACGGCTTGTCCTCGAACTCGGCGAACAGCTCCCGCCAGTCCTCGCCCAGCCGCTCCGCCAGCACCGAGTGCACCGTGCGCGTCGGCATCGGCGGCGCCGCTTCCTGGAGCTTGGTGAGCGCCGCCCGGTAGGGCCCGGCGACCTCCTCGGGCAGCGCCGACTCGAAGACCGACAGGGCCTGCCCGAACTTCATCGCACCGCCCTTCAGCTCCCCGAGGACCTTGAACAGCTGCTCCGCCGTGCGCTGCTGCAGCTCGCGGGCCACGATCTCCGCGGACTTGCCGCCGATCCGCTTGCCCAGGCCCCAGGTGGCCCGGCCGGCGAACCCCAGGGGCAGCGCGGCCAGCTTGGCGGTACGGGTGACCGCCTTCCGGGGAAGATCAGACATACGCCCCTCCAAATCCCAGACCGCCGCGCGCTCGCGCTCGTGGCACCCTCCGTCGCCGCTACCCGGCCATTGTGTCGTGCGGCGCCCCGGCCCTCGACGTGCCCTCCCTCCCAGTCTGCCCGGCGGCACCACAGGCGCAGTCGCGGTGCGGTGCAACGGCTTCCCTCCGCCAGTCGAGCAGCGGCAGCGCGGCCTCCCAGCGGGCCCCCACGGTGTCCGGCAGGTCCCCGTCCAGGAAGGCCAGGGCGTGCGCCGCGGCCGTCCCCGCCACCGTGCTCGCCAGCGCCAGGTCGCACGCGGGCACCGACCGCCGCCGCCCCGAGCGCCACTGGGCCCGCAGCACCGGCCACACCGGCTCCCGCTCGGCCCGCGCCCGCTCCACGCACTCCGCGCACCCCGTCCCGCCCGGCAGCACCAGCGGACCCACCACCCCCGTGGCCTCCACCACCCCCGCGTACAGATGGGGCGTCCCCGACGCGATCCAGGGCTCGGCCTGCCCCGGGTCGGGCGCATAGGCGTCCAGACCGTCCCGCGGCGCGAACACCACCAGGTCCAGCGGCCGCTCCGGCTCCCCGCGCTCCCCGGCCCTGCTCCGCGGCCGCCGCCCGGGAGCCGCCCGCGCCACCACCCGCCGGGCCGCCACCGAGCGCCGCTCGCCCACCGCCTCGCCCGGCAGCCCGCCCGGCGCCACGTCCCAGGGCTCCGCCGTGCCCCCGTCCAGCACCTCCACCTCGCCGACCCCGGAGCCGGACAGCAGCGCCGCGATCGCCGCGCCCACCCGCCCGGCGCCCCGCACCTGCACCCGCAGCGCGCCCCGTGCCCCCAGCCGCCGCAGCCCGGCCCCCGGCTCCGGATGGACCACGGCCAGCGACGCCAGGTCCGCGCGGAGCCGGTCCAGCACCCCCTCCCGGGCCCGCAGCGCCTCCACCTCGGGCCCGCCGCACGCCGGGTCGTCCAGCAGTCCGGCCCGGGCCAGCCGCCCCACCAGCGCGTCCACCGTCTCCTCGGGCACCCCGAGCGCCCTGGCCTCCGCCCGCAGCAGCGGCATCCCGCGGGTCCCGTCGAACAGGTCGATCAAGCTGCCCGTCGTCGTGTCGACCGGGCCCAGCACCACCGCGTGGGCCGGGGCCACCCCGAACTGGACGTGCTGGAGGTCCCGCCAGGCCCTCGTCAGCGCGGGCTTCACCATCGGATGCACGTACCGTCCCCCTTCTTCCGTCCCCTGCGGACTTCTCGCGTCCCCTTCGGACCCGATCCCGAGCCCCGAGCCCTGTCCGAGCCCGGCCCGGACCGGACCCATCGGAGCCCAGCCCAGCCCAGCCCGGCCCGATCAGGCCGCCCGGACCCGGCCCCGACCGGAATCCCGCTCCGGCCGGAAGCCCGTGACGCAAGAATGCGGAATCCCGGCCGAAGCCGCACAAAGTTGTCCACAGGCAAGGGGATAAGTCATACGGATCGCCGCGGCCTGGCCCGGGAGAGGGGCCGATCACAGCCGAACCGTCCCGGGGGCGGGACTTCCCGTGCTGACAGCGGGTAACGTCGGGGCGTGCCCGTCGACCCACAGCGCACCGCCGACCCGCAGCGCAGCGTGAACAGCGACCCGCCCAGGGGTCCCGCGACGAGCGCGGTCGAGGTCCGCAGGAGTTCGCGGCGGATCAGGACCGTCTCCGCCTACCGCGAGGGCGACCGCACCATCGTGCTGATCCCGGCCCGGATGTCCCAGGCCGAGGAGAAGCGCTGGGTCACCGTGATGCTGGACAAGCTCGCCGCCCAGGAGAACAAGCGGGCGCTGGGCGACACGGACCTGGCCGAGCGGGCCGAGCGCCTGTCGGAGCAGTACTTCGGGGGCCGGGCACGGCCCACCTCGGTGCGCTGGGTCACCAACCAGAACACCCGCTGGGGCTCCTGCACCCCGGCCGAGGGCAGCATCCGCCTCTCCCACCGCCTCCAGGGCATGCCCGAGTACGTCATCGACTACGTGCTGGTCCACGAGCTGGCGCACCTGCTGGTGCCGGGCCACGGGCCGAACTTCTGGCGGCTGCTCGACGCCTATCCGCGCACCGAGCGCGCCCGCGGCTACCTGGAGGGCGTGGTCGCGGCGGAGCGGCTGCCGCACCTGCCGCCCGCTCGCGGAGAGTGACCGCGACGGTCTCGTACCGAACGCGTACCGACTTGGCTCAATCGCGCGGGGAGCCGTTAGCCTGGCGCGACGCAAGCACATCGTCGGGATGGGGGACGGTCGTTACGCATGGCCAGGGAATTCCAACGAGGCCACAAGGCCAAGATCAGCGATCTGACAGCGGGGACCGACCTGTACGTGGGCGTGCAGATCGCCGCCCCGGGGCTGACCTTCGACATCAGCTGCTTCGGCCTCGACGCCGACGAGCGGCTCTCGGACGACCGGTACTTCGTCTTCTTCAACCAGCCCAAGTCGCCCGAGGAGTCCGTCCAGCTGCTCGGCGCGCAGGCCGGTGACACCGAGTCCTTCCGGGTCACCCTGGACCGGGTCCCGCCGCAGATCCACAAGCTCGCCTTCACCGCGACCATCGACGGCGACGGCCAGATGTCCCACGTCGGGCCCGGCTACCTGCGCATCGTCGCGGGTGGCGAGGAGGTCGCCCGCTACTCGTTCACCGGCGCGGAGTTCAGCACCGAGCGCGCGGTGATGCTCGGCGACTTCTACCTCAAGGACGTGTGGCGCTTCGCCGCCGTGGGCCAGGGCTTCGACGGCGGACTCGCCGCGCTGCTCAAGAACTTCGGCGGAGAGGTCCTGGAGGAGGAGCCCGCGGCGCCGCAGCCGCAGGCCGGCGCCCCCTCCTTCGCGCCGCCCGCCCAGGCCCCCGCCCCGTCGTTCGGCGCCCCGGTCGTGCCCGCGGCGCCGCAGCCGCCGCAGCCCGCGCCGTCCTTCGGCGCGCCCGCCCCGCACGCGCCCCCGCCGGCGCCCGTCCCGCAGGTGCACTCCGCGCCGACGATCGTGGCGCCGATGACCCCGCCGGGCGGTACGGTGCCGCCGCCGGCCGCCCCCGCGCCGTACGGACAGCCGCCGCAACAGCCCCAGCAGCCGCAGTTCGGACAGGTACCCGGGCAGCCGCAGCCGTACGGACAGCCGCAGGGCGCCCCGTACGGACAGCAGCCGCAGGCCCCCTTCGGGCAGACCCCGCCGCCGTACGGGCAGCAGCCCGGCGTCCCGCAGGGTGCCCCGCAGGCGGGCGCCGGACTGCAGGCGGCCCTCCAGCCGTACCGCGAGACGGCCACCGGAGCCCGCTGGACGCCGCAGAACCAGCAGCTGATGCGGGTCGACCTGTCCATGGGCGGCACCCCCGTCCTGGCCCGTCAGGGCAGCATGGTGATGTACCAGGGCAAGGTCGAGTTCGGCTACAAGGGCGCCGGGTTCGCCGGGCGCATCGTCGGCAACGCCACCGGCCAGGAGATGCAGCTGATGCGCTGCACCGGCCGCGGCCAGGTCTTCCTCGCCGAGGAGGGCGCCCACCTGCACCCGATCGAGCTGCAGGGCGACGGGATCTGCGTCTCCGCGGAGAACGTCCTCGCCTTCGACGAGACGCTCCAGTACGAGGTGCGCCGCATCGAGGGCCACGGCATCCCCGGCGGGGCGCTGTTCACCATGCAGTTCCAGGGCAGCGGCACGGTCGTCGTCAAGACGCACGGCATCCCCGTGGTCCTGCCGGTCACGCCGACCACGTTCGCCGACTGCAACGCGGTCGTCGCCTGGTCGGCCGCCTCGCAGGTGATCCTCTCCAGCCAGGTCAGGCTGCGCCGCAACGCCTATCCCGGCCACAGCGGAGAGACCGTGAACCTCCAGTTCCGGGGCGCCCCCGGCAACTTCATCGTCGTCCAGCCGTACGAGGTCTGAGGGAGCCCGAAGACATGGACCAGCAGCTCGCGGGCTACGCCCCGACCCCCGTCACGGCCCGCATGGAGAACCACGGGCGCACGATGCTCAAGGTCGCCATGGCCACCGGCCAGGACCTGTACGCGCGCACCGGCTCGATGGTCGCCTACGAGGGCTTCGTGCAGTACGAGCCCAACCCGCCGGCCGTCCGCCAGATCGCCTCGTCCTGGGTGACCGGAGAGGGCGCGCCGATCATGAAGTGCTCCGGCGACGGCCTGCTCTACCTGGCCGACTACGGCGCGGACGTCGTGGTGATCAACCTCAACAACGACTCGATCTCCGTCAACGGCACCAACCTGCTCGCCTTCGACGCGCACCTGCAGTGGGGCGTCGAGCGGGTCAAGGGCCTGGCCAAGTTCGCCGGCCAGGGCCTGTGGAACGTCGAGGTCCGCGGCACCGGCTGGGTCGCCCTGACCTCGCGCGGCACGCCCATCGTGGTCGACTGCGGCCGCGGCGAGGACGAGACGTACGTCGACCCGGACGCGCTCGTCGCCTGGTCGCCCAACCTCAAGGTCAAGGGCAAGCGCAGCTTCAAGGCCTCGTCGCTGATCGGGCGGGGCAGCGGAGAGGCGTACCAGATGGCCTTCTCCGGCCAGGGCATCGTCGTCGTACAGCCGAGCGAGGACAGTACCGACCGCCTGCGGATCCGGAACTGAGGGGGAGCGAGAACACACCATGCAGAGCCCGCTTTTCAGTCTCACCGAACAGCAGTCCCAGGAGCGGTACGCCGTGCAGAACCCGCAGCTGCTGCGGGTGGCCCTGACCGGGCACGACGACGTCCTCGCGCGCAAGGGCGCGATGGTCGCCTACCAGGGCCTGATCGACTTCGACGGCGAGTACCAGTCCCACTCCCAGCGCAACGCACGCGCACGCACCGGCGAGGGCCTGGACCTGATGCGCTGCTCCGGGCAGGGCACCGTCTACCTCGCCAACCTCGCCCAGTACATCCACGTCGTCGATGTCGACCAGGAGGGCATGACGGTCGACAGCGCGTACGTGCTGGCGCTGGACTCCACGCTGCACACCGAGGTCATCGCGGTGGACAGCCAGTACGGCATCTCCGGCTCCGGCAAGTACCAGCTCAACATCTCGGGGCGGGGCAAGGTCGCGCTGATGACCTCCGGCCAGCCGCTGATGATGCGGATCACGCCGGACAAGTACGTCAACGTGGACGCCGACGCGATCGTCGCCTGGTCCTCCGGGCTGCGCGTGCAGATGCAGGCGCAGACGCACTCCACGGGCGTGTGGCGGCGCCGGGGCAACACCGGAGAGGGCTGGGAGCTCAGCTTCCTGGGCCAGGGCTTCGCGCTCGTCCAGCCCAGCGAGGTGCTGCCGCCGCAGAACGCCGTGATCGGACAGGGCGCCCGCGCCCAGTTCGGCATGGGCCAGCAGGGCGCCCACGGGCAGAACCAGAACAACGCCTGGAACTGACGCCCCCGGACACGGGTAAGGGGCGGACACCCGGTGCCCGCCCCTTACCGCTGCCGTCTACCCCAGCCGCTCCAGGGTGCGCTCCACCAGCCGCGCCACCGAGGCGTCGGCCACGGCGGGCACCTCGTCGTACGCGAACCAGCGCAGGTCCAGCGACTCGTCGCTGATCGCCTCCACGGAGCCCTCCGGGGCCAGCGCCGCGTACTGCACGTCCAGGTGCCAGTTGCAGGGCGCCGGGATGGGGTGCCGGTCGAGCCGCACCGGGCCGCCGTCCAGCAGCACCAGGCCCTCGATGCCGGACTCCTCCGTCGCCTCGCGCAGCGCGGCGCCGGCCACCGTGGCGTCACCGGGCTCGCAGTGGCCGCCCATCTGCAGCCACATGCCCAGCTTCTTGTGCAGCGTCAGCAGCACCCGCCCCCGCGAGGGGTCGACCACCAGCGCGCTGGCCGTGAGGTGCCCGGCCCCGCAGGCCTTCCACATCGCGTCCTCGTGCGCCGCCAGGTGGTCCAGGTACGCCGTGCGCAGCTCCTCCTGGTCCCCGTACTCCTTCAGGACCAGGGTCGCGTCGTCGTGCAGGCTCACTTGTCGCCGTCGTCCTTGCCGTCGTCCGTGCGGTCCTTGGGGGCCGCCTCGCCGAGCATCTTGTCGATCTCCGAGAAGTCCAGCTGCTCCCGGTGCACGAACCCGTCCGGGTCGTCCAGGTCGGTCGCCGTCGGCAGCATGTCCGGGTGCTCCCACAGGCCGTCGCGGCCGTCCACCCCGCGCGCGTCCGTGAGTGAGGCCCACAGCCGCGAGGCGTCGCGCAGCCGGCGCGGGCGCAGCTGCAGCCCGATCAGCGTGGCGAAGGTCTGCTCGGCGGGACCCCCGGTCGCCCGGCGCCGGCGCAGCGTCTCGCGCAGCGCGTCCGCCGAGGTCAGCCGGGACTTGGCGGCCTCGTGGACCACCGCGTCGACCCAGCCCTCCACCAGCGCCAGGGCCGTCTCCAGACGGGCCAGCGCGGCCTTCTGCTCCGGGGTGTCCTCCGGCTGGAACATGCCCTGCTGGAGGGCCTCCTGCAGCTGCTCGGGGTTGGACGGGTCCAGGTTGCCGACCGCGTCCTCCAGCTTGGAGGTGTCGACCTTGATCCCGCGCGCGTACCCCTCGACCGCGCCGAACAGGTGCTGGCGCAGCCACGGCACGTGCGCGAACAGGCGCTGGTGCGCCGCCTCGCGCAGCGCCAGGTACAGCCGCACCTCGTCCTTGGGCACGCCCAGGTCCTTGCCGAACGTCTCGATGTTCAGCGGGAGCAGCGCGGCCTTGCCGGCCGGGCCCAGCGGCAGGCCGATGTCGGTGGACCCGACGACCTCGCCCGCCAGCACGCCCACGGCCTGCCCGATCTGCTGGCCGAACATGGCGCCGCCCATCGAGCGCATCATGCCGATCAGCGGGCCCGCCATGGCCTGCATCTCCTCCGGCAACACGTCGCCCATGGCGTTGCCCACGCGCTCGGCCACCGGGTCGACCAGCTGCTGCCAGGCCGGGAGGGTCGCCTCGACCCACTCGGCGCGGCTCCACGCGACGGCGGAGGCGGCCCCGGAGGGCAGCGAGGTCACGCCGTCCAGCCACAGGTCCGCCAGGCGCACGGCCTCCTGGACGGCGCTCTTCTCGGCGGGGCCGACGCTCTCGTCCTTGACGCCGTCCGCGGTGCCCTGGGCGACCGTCTGGCGGGCGATCTGCTTGGCCATGTCCCAGTTCACGGGACCGCCCTCGTAGCTCAGCATCTGGCCGAGCTGCTGGAAGGCGGCGCCCAGGTCGTTGGGGTTCATCGACCCGAACATGGCGGCGAACGGGTTGTCCGCGCCACCGGGCAGCCCGCCCGGCCCGAACCCGAGGGGGTTGCCGCCCTGGCCACCACCCTGGGGGTCCTTCTTCTTGCCGTCGCCGTCCTCCGGCTCCTCCGGCGGAAGGCCGAATCCGAATGGGGTGTCACTCACGGGTTTCCTCGGCTCGTAGGGCCGCCGGCTCTCCTGCCGGCGGCGGCTGCCCGACAACACCACCCAGCGTAGACATCGCGGCCCGATCGGGCCTCGGTGCTCCGCCGACGCTTGGCCTGCGGCAGGATGGACGCCACCTGGTCCGTACGCGTCATGCGCGCACGTACTGAAGACAACCGCTGGAGACGCCCGGTGAGTTCCCCAGATCCACAGGTTCGCGCAGCGCGAAACCCTTCCACCCGCACCGCGGGACGCGGCCCCGTCGTCGCGGTCACCGGCGCCGCCTCCGGCGTCGGCGACCTGCTCACCCGGCGCCTGGCGGCCTCCGAGGAGGTCAAGCAGGTCATCGCCATCGACGAGCGACGGGGCGAGGTGACCGAGGCGCAGTGGCACGTCCTGGACGTGCGCGACCCGGCCATCGCCGAGAAGCTGCGCGGCGCGGACGTGGTGGTCCACCTGGCGCTCGACCTGGACCTGGAGACCGACGCGGCCGCCCGTACCGCGTACAACGTGCGCGGTACGCAGACGGTCCTCACGGCCGCCGCGGCCGCGGGCGTCCACCGGGTGGTCCTGTGCACCTCGGCGATGGTCTACGGAGCGCTGCCGGACAACGACGTACCGCTGTCGGAGGACGCCGAGCTGCGCGCCACCGCCGAGGCCACCGGCGTCGGCGACCTCCTGGAGATCGAGCGCCTGGGCCGCCGGGCGCCCCGCGCGCACCCCGGCCTGAACGTCACCGTGGTGCGGCCCGCCGTGCTGGTCGGCGGCACGGACACGGCGCTCACCCGCTACTTCGAGTCGCCGCGCCTGCTGGTGGTGGCGGGCTCCCGCCCGACCTGGCAGTTCTGCCACGTCGAGGACCTGGTCAGCGCGCTGGAGTACGCGGCGCTGGAGAAGGTCGACGGAGAGTTCGCGGTCGGCTGCGACGGGTGGCTCGAACAGGAGGAGGTCGAGGAGCTCAGCGGCATCCGCCGGATGGAGCTGCCCTCGGCGGTCGCCCTGGGCGCCGCGGCCCGGCTGCACCGCATCGGCCTGACGCCGTCCCCGGCCGGGGACCTCGCCTACACGATGCACCCCTGGGTGGTCAGCGTCGGACGGCTGCACGACGCGGGCTGGCGGCCGGGCTGGACGAACGAGGAGGTGCTGGCCGCGCTCCTGGAGGAGGCGTCGGGACGCCACACCGTCGCCGGGCGCAGGCTGGGCCGCAAGGACGCCACGGCGGCCGGTGCCGCGGGCGCCACGGTGGCCCTGCTGGGCACCGCGGCCCTGGTGCGCCGGGCCCGTCGGCGCCGCGGCCTGTAGGCCCCCGCTGGCCCGGATCACGGTGGTCGCGGCGGCCCTCCTGTAGGAGGCTCCAAGGCGGCACGCGCGCGTGCCGGTCGAAAGCGCTATTCCGGGTTCGCCGTGCCGTACGGCACGATGGAAGGCATGGCACCCACGTACGACCACCCCGGCGAGCAGGCCGCCCACGACCCGATCCGGCTGCTCGCCGTCCGCGACGCCCCGCTCTCCCTCGACGAGGTCTTCCGGGCCGTCGGCGACGACGCGGCGGGCGGCACGACGCTGTTCGTGGGGACGGTGCGCAACCACGACGGGGGCTCGGACGTCGAGGGGCTCGGCTACTCCAGCCACCCCTCCGCCGAGGACGAGATGCGGCGCGTCGCCGAGAAGGTCGTCGCCGACTTCCCGGTCCGCGCGCTGGCGGCCGTCCACCGGGTGGGTGACCTCCGAGTGGGGGACATCGCGGTCGTCGTCGCGGTCTCCTGCCCGCACCGCGCGGAGGCCTTCCAGGCGTGCCGCAAGCTCATCGACGACCTCAAGCACGAGGTCCCCATCTGGAAGCACCAGACGTTCTCGGACGGGACCGAGGAGTGGGTCGGCGCCTGCTGACTTTCCTGACGGCCCGTCGGGTGACTCGGGGGCCGCTCGAAACCCGGACGGCCCCCATGCGCCCCGATTTGCGTAACCCCACCCCTGCCACGAGCGTTGAACCGGCGGATGGTTAATCTGCTGATCGGTCAGTTTGCGTTCGCTCATGGGGTCGGGAGGTCGCGATGGCAGCACTCGCCTGGTTGCTGATTCCGCTCTTCGCCGCCGTCGGGGCCGCGATATGGGGAAGCTGGGCTTCACGGAACCGGACCACCGGTGACGTCGCCGAGCTCGCCGGATACGCGCGGTTCCGCGACGCGATGGAGAAGACACACTCCGGCGCGGGGTCCGCGTGAGGCCCCCCGAACGGTCCGCGGTCGCCGGGTGACCCCGTACGGACCGGCCCCGGCGGTGCGGTGAGGGACCCGTCCCGTACTGTCGTTCTCATGCCACGCCGCACCGCGACGATGCTCGCCGCCACCCTGGTCCTCATCGCGCTGCTGTGCGCGGGTGTGCTCATCAAGGTCCCGTACGCGGAGATGAGCCCCGGCCCCACGGTGAACACGCTGGGCGAGGTCAAGGGCGAGCCGGTGCTCCAGATCTCGGGGCACGAGACGTACCCCACGACCGGGAACCTCAACATGACGACGGTCCGCGTCACCGGCGCGGACTACAACATGAACCTGGTCGAAGCGGTCTACGGATGGCTGGCGCACGACAGCGTCGTCGTCCCGCACGACACCCTGTACCCGGACGGCAAGACCGCCGAGCAGTCCGACCAGGAGAACGCCGAGGAGTTCAGCCAGTCGCAGGAGAGCGCCAAGGTCGCCGCCCTGAACGAGCTGGGCGTCAAGGGCGTGAAGTCGTGGGTCATCGTCTCCTCGGTGCAGAAGGACAGCCCCGCCGAGGGCACCCTGCACGCCGGTGACGTGATCAGGGCCGTGGACGGCACCGAGGTCAAGGAGCCGGGCGACGTCGCCAAGCTGGTGACCAAGCACAAGCCCGGGCAGAAGGTCGTCTTCACCATCGTCCCGGCCAAGGACGCGGCCGCCGCCGAGAAGGCCCGCAAGGAGCCGGCCGGCGGCAAGGAGGTCGCGATCACCACGAGGAAGTCCCCCGAGGGCGACCGGGCGATCGTCGGCATCCAGGCCGGCACGGACCACACGTTCCCGTTCGACATCGACATCAAGCTGGCCGACGTGGGCGGGCCCAGCGCGGGCCTGATGTTCTCCCTGGGCATCGTCGACAAGCTGACGCCCGAGCAGCTGACGGGCGGCAAGTTCATCGCGGGCACCGGCACCATCGACGACAAGGGCAAGGTCGGCCCGATCGGCGGCATCGAGATGAAGCTGGTCGGCGCGCGCAACGCGGGCGCGCGCTACTTCCTCACCCCGGCCGACAACTGCGCGTCCGCGGCCTCGGACATCCCGTCCGGCCTCACGCTCATCAAGGTGGACACCATCCACGACGCCCGGCAGTCGCTGGAGAAGCTCAGGAAGGGCGATACGGCGGGCCTGCCGAGCTGCTCGGCCAAGTGACCGCCACGCGCGCGTACCCGGCGGGGCCCGGACCCGACCGGGTCCGGGCCCCGCTGCGTACGCCTGTCTCAGTCCTCGAAGGTCGCCGCGAGCGCGTCCGCGAGACCGGGCACCAGGTCCGAGCCGGTCAGCACCTCGGTCGGCGAGTCCTTCTCGCGCAGCCGCAGCGCCGACTCGCGGGCCCCGTCGCGCAGCACGGCCACGGTCATCCGCACCTCCTGGCGCTTCGGGTGGCGGGCCACCCACTTGGCCAGCGCGGCCTCGTCGAGCCCGTCCGGCACGGACGCCTCGGCGGACGGCGGCAGCATGAGCCGCTCGACGGTCAGCGCGCAGCCGGTGACCGAGTCCGGCCAGGCCACGGTGCCGAGGTACTCGTCGAGCGGCTTGCCCGCCGGGATCTCCTTCTGCTGGAGCGCGGTGAAGCCGTCTCCCGCGAAGCGGTCGGCCTGGCCCGGCTCCAGGGCGCGCAGGGTCGCGTTGTCGATGAGGGCGTACAGCACGGACGGACGGTCCCAGCCGAGCCCGGAGGCGTACTCGTCGATCTCGAGCACCGCGCGGGTGAGCGGGCTCGCGGCCATCGGGGGGCCGGAGGGGGAATCGTTGGACATGCCCGCCATCCTGCCTCCTCCCGCCCTCCGGAAGGGAACGCGGAGCCGGGAAAGCACCCCGGGAAGGGAACGGGGCCGCCGGGCGGGAACTAGGTAAAGCCTCAGTAAGTTGCATGAGTGGGCTCTACGATCGCTGGGCCCGCACCACTCGCACCAAGCAGCACATCCCAACCTCAAGGGGAGCACGTTGGCTTTCCAGATGCCGGACCGCGGCGGAGGCCCGACAGGGCCAAGGATCAGAGTCGGTCGGCCGTCCCGGCGCGCCCGGACCCTGCTCATGACGTTGGGGGTCCTGGCCGTACTGGCCATGGTCTTCGTCATGTTCGCGGGGTTCTGGACGGACTGGCTCTGGTACCGGTCGGTCAAGTTCTCGTCCGTCTTCACCACCACCCTGTGGACCAAGATCGGCCTGTTCGCCGTCTTCGGCCTGCTGATGGCCGCGGCCGTCGGCGTGAACATCTGGCTCGCGCACCGGCTGCGGCCGCCGCTGAGCGCGATGTCGCTGGAGCAGCAGAGCCTGGACCGCTACCGGATGGGCGTGGCGCCCTACAAGAAGTGGGTGCTCCTGGCGATCACGGCCCTGGTCGGGCTGATCGCGGGCGCGTCCGCCTCCGGGCAGTGGCGCACCTGGCTCATGTGGGTCAACGGAGTGCCGTTCGGGCAGAAGGACCCGCAGTTCGACCTCGACGTGTCGTTCTACGCGTTCGACCTGCCCTGGTACCGCTTCATGCTCGGCTTCGGCTTCGCGGCGGCGGTGCTCTCGCTGATCGCCGCCGCGCTGACGCACTACCTGTACGGCGGGCTGCGCGTGACCAGCCCCGGCGCGCGGGCCACGGCCGCGGCCACCGGGCACCTGTCGGTGCTGCTGGGGCTGTTCGTGGCGCTGAAGGCGGTGGCGTACTGGCTCGACCGGTACGGCCTGGCGGTGAAGTCCAGCGACTTCAAGGCCACGGACAGCTGGACGGGCCTGCGGTACGTCGACGCGAACGCGTACCTGCCCGCGAAGACGATCCTGTTCTGCATCGCGGTGATCTGCGCGCTGCTGTTCTTCGCCACGCTGTGGCGCCGCACCTGGCAGCTGCCGGTGATCGGCTTCGGCCTGATGGTGCTGTCGGCGATCCTGATCGGCGGCCTCTACCCGGCGATCGTGCAGAAGTTCCAGGTCCAGCCGAACGAGCAGGCCAAGGAGTCGCGCTACATCGAGCGCAACATCGAGGCCACCCGCAAGGCGTACGGCATCGACGGGGTCAAGCCCAACGACTACGCCGGCTCGGCGCAGGTCACGGACGCGGCCAAACAGCGCAAGGACGCCGACGCGGCGGCCAGCTACCGGCTGAACGACCCGAACATCGTCTCGCCGACGTTCCAGCAGCTGGAGCAGGAGCGCAAGTACTACCAGTTCCCCAAGACGCTGGACGTGGACCGGTACAACGGCCAGGACACCGTCATCGGCCTGCGCGAGCTGAACATCCAGGGCGTCGACAAGCACAACTGGATCAACGACCACTTCACCTACACCCACGGCTACGGCGCGGTGACGGCGAAGGGCACGGAGACCAGCTCGTCGCCGCAGGGCGCGCCCGCGTTCACCGAGTCGGGCCTGCCGTCCAAGGGCCAGTTCGACGCGCAGAAGTACGAGCAGCGGATCTACTACGGCGAGAAGACGACGCAGTACTCGATCGTCGGCGGTCCGCAGAAGGAGCTCGACTACGAGCAGGACGGCGGCGGCCAGAAGACGTACAGCTACCGCGGCAAGGGCGGCATCGACCTGGAGAGCCCGCTGAACCGCGCCGCGTACGCGGTGGCCTTCAGCGAGCCGCAGATCCTGTACTCGGGCGCCATCGGCAAGGACTCCAAGATCCTGTACAACCGGACGCCGAAGGAGCGCGTCGAGGCGGTCGCCCCCTGGCTGACCATCGACGGCGACGCCTACCCGGCGGTGGTCGGCGGACGGATCCAGTGGATCGTGGACGCCTACACGACGACGAACGGGTACCCCTACGCATCGCGTACCACGCTCGGCGACACCACGGCCGACTCGCTGACCGACCGCCAGCGCGCGGTGGTGGCGCAGGAGAACCAGGTCAACTACATCCGCAACTCGGTGAAGGCCACCGTCGACGCGTACGACGGCACCGTCTCGCTGTACGAGTGGGACGAGAAGGACCCGGTCCTGAAGACCTGGAAGAAGGCGTTCCCGGGCACGGTGAAGGCCAAGAGCGAGATCCCGGCCGAGCTCAAGGCGCACATGCGCTACCCGCAGGACATGTTCAAGGTCCAGCGCGAGCTGCTCTCGCTGTACCACGTGCAGGACCCCGCGCAGTTCTACAACGCCTCCGACGCCTGGCAGGTCCCCAACGACCCGACCAAGCCGGACGACCACGCGGTGCCGCCGTACTACCTGTCCCTGAAGACGCCGGGGGAGTCGCAGCAGCAGTTCTCGCTGACCACGACGTTCACCCCGAGCGGCCGCCCCAACCTGCGGGCCTTCATGACGGTCGACGCGGACGCCACGAGCGGGACCTACGGCAAGATCAACCTGATGCGTGTGACGGACGACAAGGTCGACGGCCCCGAACAGGTGCAGAACAGACTCAACCAGTACCAGCCGGTGGCCGACTTCGTCCGGGTGCTCAAGGGCGCCGACTCGACGATCAAGTACGGCAACCTGCTGACCGTGCCACTGGACAAGGGCTTCCTGTACATGGAGCCCATCTACGCCCAGGGCCGTGGCTCGGAGTACCCGCTGCTGAGCAAGGTCGCGGTGGTGTACGGCGAGAAGATCGGCTTCGCGGACAGCCTGGGGGCCGCGCTCAACCAGGCCTTCGGCGTGGCGGGCGAGGACGGCGGCACCCAGCCGCCGCCGACGACCACCCCGCCGACCACGACGCCACCGGCCACCGGTGACGCCGAGGCGCAGCTGAAGCAGGCGGTCGCGGACGCGCAGAAGGCGTTCGCGGACGGTGAGGCGGCGCGCCAGAAGGGCGACTGGACGGGCTACGGCAAGGCGCAGGACGCGCTGAAGGCGGCGCTCCAGCGGGCCGTGGAGGCCGAGGGCAAGATCAAGCCCAAGGCCGCTCCGGAGAAGAAGGGCTGATCCGGGGACGGACCGCCGGGAGCACCCGGCGGTCCGGCACCCCTCCGCAACCGTGATACGGTCGTCCTACCGACGCGGGGTGGAGCAGCTCGGTAGCTCGCTGGGCTCATAACCCAGAGGTCGCAGGTTCAAATCCTGTCCCCGCTACTGAACGACGAGGGCCCGGATCCTGATCAGGATCCGGGCCCTCGTCGCGTGGTGCACGACCCGGTTCCGGCGGCCCGTCCGCCCTCCGTACGGGGCGGGTTGGGGTGACGGGCGTTTGAGTTGTCTCTCTGTGGGCATGTCGACAAAACGCTGAAGTGACCTCACTGGCTGCGGTATACCAGGTGTACGCGGGTTGCGGGTGGTGCAACGATGGGATTCATGGGGGACAGGGCAACTCTGTTGGAGACAGGGCGGTTTGTGCAACGGCATACCGGTTCGGCCACCGTCGGGCAGACGGGCGCACCCTCGGAGACCGAGGACGCCGCCCGGGCCGTCCGCGCCGACCGTACAGCCGAAGCCGCCGCCCAGGGCGACGACGCCGCCGAGGCGGTGGAGGGCCTGGAGGCCGAGGCCCGCAACCGGCGCGCCGCCGAGGAGGGCGACACCGCCGCCATGAGCGTGCTCGGCGCGCTGCTGCTGCGCCGCGGCGACCTCGACGGCGCGGAGCCCCACCTGCGCGCCGCCACCGCCGAGGGCGACCGGGCCGCCGCCAACAACCTCGGTGTGCTGCTGCTCCAGCGCGGCTACCCCGACGAGGCGGCCGGCTGGTGGCGCATCGCCGCCGTCGCCGGGTCCGCCCCCGCCGCCCACGCGCTGGGCCGTCACTACCGCGAGCGCGGCGACGAGCCCGCCGCCGAGTACTGGCTGCGCCAGTCCGCCGAGCAGGGCCACGCCCTGGGCGCCTACGCGCTGGCCGACCTCCTGGAGCACCGCGGCGACGTGGGCGCCGAGCGCTGGATGCGCGGCGCCGCCGAGCAGGGCCACCGCGAGGCCGCCTACCGGATCGCCCGCACCCTGGAGCGGCGCGCCGCGCGGGAGATCCGCGCCCGCGGCGAGCTGTACGAGACCGGGGTCGGCCGCCCGCCGGTCCCGCGCCGCCCGGCCGTCCCCGAGCAGCGCGACGGCGCCGAGGAGGCGCCCACCCTGCTCGGCGAGGCCGAGCAGTGGTACCGCCAGGCCTCCGCGCGCGGCCACCGCCGCGCCGCGCTGCACCTGGGCGCGCTCCTGGAGCGGCGCGGGGAGGCCAAGGAGGCCGGCCGCTGGTACCTGACGGCCGCCAAGGACGGCGAGGCCAGGGCCGCCTGCGCGCTGGGCTTCCTGCTCAAGGACGCCGGGGACGACGAGAGCGCCGCCGTGTGGTGGCTGCGCGCCGCCCAGGACGGCGACGGCAACGCCGCCAACGCCCTGGGCGCGCTGCACGCGGCCCGCGGCGAGCAGCAGAGCGCCGAGCGCTGGTACCGCGCGGCGATGGACGCGGGCGACATCAACGGCGCCTACAACCTGGGGCTGCTGTGCGCCGCCCAGGACCGCACCGCGCAGGCGGAGCAGTGGTACCGCCGCGCCGCCTACGCGGGCCACCGTGAGGCCGCCAACGCGCTGGCGGTGCTGCTGCTCCAGGCCGACGACCCCAACGGCGCCGAGCCGTGGTTCTCCAAGGCCGCCGAGGCGGGCAGCGTGGACGCCGCGTTCAACCTCGGCATCCTGCACGCGGGCCGGGACGACGACGTGACCGCCCTGGTCTGGTACGAGCGCGCCGCCGCGGCCGGGCACACCGAGGCGGCCCTCCAGGTCGGCATCGCCTACCTGCGCGACGGCGAGGAGCAGGAGGCCGAGCGGCACCTGCGGTGCGCGGCGGGCGGGGGCAGCGCGGAGGCCGCCTTCCGGCTCGCCACCGTGCTGGACGCGCGCCAGCCGCCGCCCGGGCCGCCCGCGCTGGGCGAGCCGCAGGCGCCCAAGACGGAGTGCGAGGAGTGGTACGAGCGGGCGGCCGAGCAGGGCCACCGCCGCGCCCAGGTGCGCGTCGGCATGCTCGCCGCGGCCCGGGGCGACATCGAGCAGGCCGCCCACTGGTACCGGGAGGCCGCCGAGGCGGGCAGCCGCAACGGCGCCTTCAACCTGGGGCTGCTGCTGGCCCGGGAGGGCAACGAGCGGGAGGCCGCGCTGTGGTGGGCCCGCGCCGCCCGCGCCGGGCACGGCCGGGCCGCGCTGCGGCTCGGGCTGCTGGCGGCCCGCAAGGGCGAGCTGACCGAGGGCCGCCGCTGGTGCGCGCGCGCCGTGGAGCTCGGGCCGACCGAGGTGGCCGAGCGCGCGGCCCGGCTGAGCGAGGCCCTGCACCAGGAGCTGACGGCCTGACCCCGGCCCCGGGGCGGACCGGCGCGGAACGGATTTGCGCTGGTCCGCAGGCTGACGTAATGTTGTGTTCACCGACGCGGGGTGGAGCAGCTCGGTAGCTCGCTGGGCTCATAACCCAGAGGTCGCAGGTTCAAATCCTGTCCCCGCTACTCAAGCCCGAAGGGCCCGGATCCTGGGATCCGGGCCCTTCGGCGTGTCCGGGGACCCAACGGCTCCCGGACACGTGAAAGGGCCCCGACCACCCTGGTGGTCGGGGCCCTTTCGTCCGTACGGAACCGGGTCAGGCGCAGTCCGGGCACAGGCCCCGGTAGGTGACCTCGACGGCGGAGACCGTGAAGCCGAAGCGCTCGGCCGCCGGCAGGTCGGACAGCGGGTCGCCCGAGGGGTGCACGTCGCGGATGGTGCCGCAGGCGCCGCAGACCAGGTGCTGGTGGGGGCGGTGCGCGTTCGGGTCGTACCGCTTGGCGCGGCGGCCGGTGGAGACCTCGAGGATCTCACCGAGGGTCACCAGCTCGCCCAGGGTGTTGTAGACGGTCGCGCGCGAGATCTCGGGCAGTCGCACCACGGCGCGCGCGTGCACCTCGTCGGCGGTCAGGTGGACGTGGTCGCCGTCCAGGACCTCGGCCACCACGCGCCGCTGCGCCGTCATGCGCCAGCCGCGTCCGCGCAGTCGTTCCAGCAGGTCACTCATACGGCCAGCCTAACAGGAAGAGGGCTTTAGTCCCGAGCGGGTGTGACTTTAGAACCTTACTTGACTTAGACATTGTCCATTGTAGGATCGGTGGAGTAGGAAGCAAGGGACAGGACTTGCAGGCGATACGCAGGAGGCGCACGTGACCCAGGGACCGCTGACGACCGAGGCCGGAGCCCCGGTCGCCGACAACCAGAACAGCGAGACCGCGGGGATCGGCGGGCCGGTCCTGGTCCAGGACCAGCTGCTGATGGAGAAGCTGGCCCACTTCAACCGCGAGCGCATCCCGGAGCGCGTGGTCCACGCGCGCGGTGCGGGCGCCTACGGCACCTTCACGGTGACGGCCGACGTCACCCGGTACACCCGCGCGAAGTTCCTCTCCGAGGTGGGCAAGCAGACCGAGACGTTCCTGCGGTTCTCCACCGTGGCGGGCAACCTCGGGGCGGCCGACGCGGTGCGCGACCCGCGCGGCTTCGCGCTGAAGTTCTACACCGAGGACGGCAACTACGACCTCGTCGGCAACAACACCCCGGTGTTCTTCATCAAGGACGCCATCAAGTTCCCGGACTTCATCCACACCCAGAAGCGCGACCCGTACACCGGCTCGCAGGAGGCGGACAACGTCTGGGACTTCTGGGGGCTGAGCCCGGAGAGCACCCACCAGGTCACCTGGCTCTTCGGCGACCGCGGCATCCCGGCCTCGTACCGGCACATGGACGGCTTCGGCTCGCACACGTACCAGTGGAACAACGAGGCGGGCGAGGTCTTCTGGGTCAAGTACCACTTCAAGACCGACCAGGGGATCAGGACCCTCACCCAGGCCGAGGCCAACACGCTGGCCGGTGAGGACCCCGACAGCCACCAGCGCGACCTGCGCGAGTCGATCGAGCGCGGCGAGTTCCCGAGCTGGACCGTGCAGGTGCAGATCATGCCCGCGGCCGAGGCGGCGGCCTACCGCTTCAACCCGTTCGACCTCACCAAGGTGTGGCCGCACGCGGACTACCCGCCGATCGAGATCGGCAAGCTGGAGCTCAACCGCAACCCGGAGAACGTCTTCGCCGAGGTCGAGCAGTCGATCTTCAGCCCGGCGCACTTCGTGCCCGGCATCGGCCCGTCCCCGGACAAGATGCTCCAGGGCCGGCTCTTCGCGTACGGCGACGCGCACCGCTACCGCGTCGGCATCAACGCCGACCACCTGCCGGTGAACCGCCCGCACGCCACCGAGGCGCGCACGCACTCCCGCGACGGCTTCCTCTACGACGGCCGCCACAAGGGCGCGAAGAACTACGAGCCGAACAGCTTCGGCGGCCCGGCGCAGACGGACCGGCCGCTGTGGCAGCCGACCGCCGTCACCGGCCCCACCGGCGACCACGCGGCCCCGGCGCACGCCGAGGACGACGACTTCGTGCAGGCCGGGAACCTCTACCGGCTGATGTCCGAGGCCGAGAAGGAGCGCCTGGTGGAGAACCTGTCGGGCTTCATCGCCAAGGTGTCGCGCGACGACATCGCCGAGCGCGCCATCGGGAACTTCCGCAAGGCGGACGAGGACTTCGGCAAGCGGCTGGACGCCGCGGTCCAGGCCCTGCGCGGCTGACGGACGCTCGCCGGAGCGAGGAGGGGGGCCGGATTCCCGTCAGGGGGTCCGGCCCCCCTTCCGTCGTGCCCGGTGGGTCAGAGGGCGGCCGAGGCCGCGTGCCTGCGCGCGGGTGCCCAGCAGCGGATGATGTCGCGCACGGAGACGATGCCGACGGGGCCGTCGCCGTCGAGCACGATCAGGTGCCGGAAGCCGCCGTGGGCCATCGCCCCCGCCGCCTCCTCCAGGGTCCACGCCGGGGCGGCGAAGACCACGTCGTTGGTGGTGTGGATGCCGGCCGTCTCGCGGTCGGGATCCTGGCCCGCGCCGACGGAGTTGAGGACGTCGCGCTCGGTCAGGATGCCGAGGCCGCTGGTGTCGGGGTCGAGCACGATGGCGGCGCCGACGCGCCGGGCGGACATCAGCCGCGCGGCCTGGCGCAGGGTGTGGGCGGGACCGATGGTGAGGACCACCGTGCTCATGGCGTCACGGACGAGCATGGATGGGGCCACCTCCTTGGCGAACCGCTCAACGAGAAGCGATTCACAAGTTCACAAGTGGGGGAACCCTCAGAGTGGCAGGTAAAGGGATTCCCAACAAGGGGGCGCGCGACGTGAGCCGAGGGGCGCCCGGAACCACCGGAGCCCGGCGCCGCACTACTCGCGCGGCTGCCCCAGGTACCCCAGCAGCTCCTCGTGGAGCAGCCCGTTCGAGGCCGCGCCGTTGCCGCTGTGCGGACCGTGCCGCCCGTCCAGGCCGGTGAAGACGCCGCCCGCCTCCTGCACCACGATCACGTTCGCCGCCATGTCCCACAGCGACAGCTCCGGCTCGGCGCAGAAGTCCACCGCGCCCTCCGCGACCAGCATGTACGGCCAGAAGTCGCCGTACGCGCGAGTGCGCCAGCACGCGCGCGTGAGGTCCAGGAAGCCCTCCAGCTGCCCGCGCTCCTCCCAGCCGCTCAGCGAGGAGTACGCGAACGAGGCGTCGGCCAGGTCCGACACCTGCGAGACGTGGATCCGGGAGGCGTTCAGCAGATTGCGGCCGGTGTAGGCGCCCAGGCCCTTCGCCGCCCACCAGCGCCGCCCCAGCGCGGGCGCCGACACCACGCCCACCACCGGCTGGTAGCCGTGCTCGCCCGCCTCCATCAGGGAGATGAGCGTCGCCCAGACCGGCACGCCCCGCACGTAGTTCTTGGTGCCGTCGATCGGGTCGACCACCCAGCGGCGCGGGCCCGAGCCCTCCAGGCCGTACTCCTCGCCGAGCACCGCGTCGCGCGGCCTGGCCCGCTTCAGCTGGCTGCGGATCAGCTCCTCCGCCGCCTTGTCGGCCTCGCTCACCGGGGTCATGTCCGGCTTCGTCTCGACCTTCAGGTCCAGGGCCTTGAAGCGCTCCATCGTCGTGGCGTCCGCGGCGTCCGCGAGGACGTGGGCCAGACGCAGATCATCGTGGTAGTCGACCATGACCGGCACCCTATCCCGCACCCCCGTGCCGACTCGAAGGGACTATTGACACACCGTGGCGACCCGTCAACTCTGAGCGCAGGGCTCCGCTCGCGGAGCCACGCGATCCGCCGGGCGCGCGGGAGTGCCCGGCCCGGGAGGCGATGATGCCTACAGCGCGAGAAGCCTTGCTGAGCGCCGCCCTCGCCGCGCTCTCCGGACTGCCCTGGTCCGGGGTGCGGATGGTCGACGTCGCCTCGGCGGCCGGGGTGTCCCGGCAGACGCTCTACAACGAGTTCGGCAGTAAGGACGGCCTCGCCCGCGCGCTCGTGCGGCGCGAGGCCGACGCCTATCTGCACGGGGTGGAACGGGTCCTTGCGCACCGCGCGGACCCCGCCGACCGCCTGGTGTCCGTCGCCGAGTGGACCGTCGGCGAGGCCCGTACGAGACCGCTGCTGCGGGCCCTGCTCACCGGCTGCTGGGGCGACCGCCTCCCGGCCCCGCGCCCGGCGCACCGCGCCGGCGCCGCCGCGGTGCCCGCCCAGCGCCGTGCCGACGCCGGTCCGCCGGGCCCCGCGGACCTGCTGGCGGCGGTGCGCGACCGCTCGCTGGCGGCCCTGGAGCAGGCCAGGACGGGGGCGCGGACGAGGGAGGAGAGCCAGGAGCTCGCCCAGCGCTGCGAACTGGCCGTACGGCTCGCGCTGTCCTGGGTGGTGGCCCCGGCGGGCGACGGCGTGGCGGCGCTGGTGCGCTCGGCCGTCAGTGCGCCGAGCCCGACAGCTGGAGGCCGATGACGCCGATGATGACCAGCGAGATCGAGACGATCTTCAGGACCGAGACCAGGTCGTCGAGGAAGATCATGCCGTAGATCGCGGTCCCCGCGGCGCCGATGCCGGTCCACACCGCGTACGCCGGGCCGACGTCGAGCTTCTTCAGGGCCAGGGTCAGCAGGCCGAAGCTGCCGAGGGCGAAGCAGGCGAAGGCGATGGTGGGCCAGAGGCGGGTGAAGCCGTGCGAGAGCTTGAGGCACACCGCGAACCCGGTCTCCAGGATCCCCGCGACCACCACCAGCAGCCACGCCATCGTCTGTGCCTCCCGCGTCGGTGACTGCTTCGTCTCGCTTGGTGCGATTATGCACTTACCAGATCACGGGGATCGCAAACGTGCGCGGGTCAGTCGCCCTCGCGCCGCTCCCGGGTGGCGAGCAGCCGCCGCAGCGAGTAGAGCCGCTGCGGATCCGCGTGGCCCTCCGCCACCCAGGCGTCCAGGGCGCACTCGGCCTCGTCGTGGGAGCAGGCCCGCGGGCAGTTCTCGGTCCCCGGCTCCAGATCGGGGAACGCGTGGATCACCCGGGAGGGGTCCACGTGGTGCAGGCCGAACGAGCGAACGCCCGGGGTGTCGATCACCCAGCCCGCGTCGTCCGGCAGCGGCAGCGCGAGCGCGGACGTCGTGGTGTGCCGGCCGCGCCCGGTGACGGCGTTGACGTGACCGGTGGAGCGCCGACGGTCCTCCGGCACCAGCGCGTTCACCAGGGTCGTCTTGCCGACTCCGGAGTGGCCGACGAAGGCGGTGACCCGGCCGTGCAGCTGCTCGCGGACCCGGTCGGCGGCGTCCCCGTTGTACAGGTCCTCGCGGTTGACCACGACGTGCGGGATGTCCAGCGCCCCGTACAGGTCGAGCAGTTCCTTCGGAGGGGCCAGGTCCGACTTGGTGAGCACCAGGAACGGCTCCAGACCGCCGTCGTACGCGGCGACCAGGCAGCGGTCGATCAGCCGGGGGCGCGGCTCGGGGTCGGCCAGCGCCGTGACGATGGCCAGCTGGTCGGCGTTGGCGACGACCACCCGCTCGAACGGGTCGTCGTCGTCCGCGGTGCGGCGCAGCACCGAGCTGCGCCCCTCGATGCGCACGATCCGCGCGAGGGTGTCCTTGTCGCCCGACAGGTCGCCGACGAGGGCGACCCGGTCGCCCACCACCGCGGCCTTGCGGCCCAGCTCGCGCGCCTTCATCGCCATCACCACCCGGTCGTCGACCAGGCAGGTCAGCCGGCCGCGGTCGACGGTGAGGACCATGCCCCTGGCCGCGTCCTCGTGCTTGGGGCGGATGGTGGTCCGCGGCCGGTTGCCCTTGCGGTTGGGACGGGAGCGGATGTCGTCCTCGTCGGTGTGCTTGCCGTAGCGCCGCATGTCGTCAGGCCCCGAGCATTTCGGTCCACATCCTCGGGAAGTCGGGCAAGGTCTTGGCGGTCGTCGCCACGTTCTCGATCTCCACGCCCGGCACGGCCAGGCCGATGATCGAGCCCGCGGTCGCCATGCGGTGGTCGTCGTACGTGTGGAAGACGCCGCCGTGCAGCGGGCGCGGGCGGATGTGCAGGCCGTCGGCGGTCTCCGTGACGTCGCCGCCCAGGCCGTTGATCTCCTTGGTGAGCGCGGCCAGCCGGTCGGTCTCGTGCAGCCGCAGGTGGGCCACCCCGCGCAGGGTCGAGGGGGAGTCGGCCAGCGCGGCGACGGCGGCGATGCCGGGGGTCAGCTCGCCGACCTCGCCCAGGTCCACGTCGACGCCGTGGATCCGGCCGGTGCCGCGGAAGGTCAGGCCGTGCTCGGTCAGCTCGCAGGAGCCGCCCATCGCCGTGAAGATCTCGCGCAGCGCGTCACCGGGCTGGGTGGTGCGGGCGGGCCAGTCCGGGACGGTCACGCGGCCGCCGGTGACCAGGGCCGCGGCCAGGAAGGGCTGGGCGTTGGACAGGTCGGGCTCCACGGTCAGGTCGCGGCCGAGCAGCGCGGAGGGGGAGACCCGCCAGACGTCCGCCTCGCCCCCGGACTCGGGGGTGTCGACCTGGGCGCCGACCACCCGGAGCATGTCCACGGTCATCCGGATGTGCGGCATCGACGGCAGCTTGCCGCCCACGTGCCGCACCTCCACGCCCTGGTTGAAGCGGGGCGCGGACAGCAGCAGCGCGGAGACGAACTGCGAGGACGAGGAGGCGTCGATCTCCACCGTGCCGCCGTCCAGGGCGCCGCCGCCGTGCACGGTCATCGGCAGCG
Organism: Streptomyces sp. NPDC001941; assembly: GCF_040296945.1. NCBI lineage: Bacteria > Bacillati > Actinomycetota > Actinomycetes > Kitasatosporales > Streptomycetaceae > Streptomyces > Streptomyces sp. NPDC001941. The sequence goes on from NZ_JBEOYE010000005.1 coordinate 195,024, forward strand.
CGCCGCGGCCGTCGTCGTCGATCCGGGCGCCGAGCACGCGCAGCGCGCCGATCACGCCGCCCAGCGGGCGCTCGTACGAACGCGGGTCGCCGTCGAAGCGCACCGGGCCGTCCGCCAGCGCGGCCACCGGCGGCAGGAAGCGCATGACCGTACCGGCGTTGCCGACGTCCACCGCGGCCGGGCCGCGCAGCGCGGCCGGGATGACCCGCCAGGCCTCGCCGGTGCCGTCGGGGCCCACGCCCTCCTCGATGCCGACGCCCAGGGTGCGCAGGGCCTCGGCCATCAGCAGGGTGTCGCGCGAGCGCAGCGGCCGGCGCAGCCAGCCCGGCTCGGCGGCCAGCGCGGCCAGCACCAGGGCGCGGTTGGTGACCGACTTGGATCCGGGCACGGTGACCGTCGCGTCGACGGCTCCGCTCGCGTGGGGGGCGGGCCAGAGGGCGGGGTGCACGGTGCTTTCGGTCATGGCCATCACTTTAGTGCGGGCCGTGGGCGGAGCCCGCCTAGGACCTGTCCGGTCGCTCACGCCTGGGCCGCGGCGCCTGGCACGCACGCTCGCGGCGTTCTCGTCGGTCGACAACGCTCCGCGTTGCGCTCCCTCCTCCGCCTTGCGATCGCACGCACCAGCCACCGCTCACCCGGACCAGAAGCCACCCGGCACCGATGCCGGCACGATCGACCGGACAGGTCCTACAGTCCGAGCAGCCAGCGGCCGCCCCCGATCAGGGCGCACAGCGAGACGGCGTGGAAGAGGAAGAGCCAGAGCGCCGGGGGCACGTGGGTGAGGCGGGCGAGCTGGTCGGCGTCCGAGTCGGGGGCCCCGCCGTGGCGCCGCTTGGCCTGGAGCTCGAAGGCCGGCCGCACCCCGCCGAGCAGGAGGAACCAGACGGCGGTGTACGCGAACGCCGACTGCACCTCGGGACCGGTGAGCCAGGACACCAGCAGGAACGCGGCGCCCGTGAGGACCACGGTGAGCACCCCGTACGCGTTGCGGATCATCACCAGCATGGCCAGCAGCAGCGCGGTGGCCACCCACAGGAAGAGCGTCACGCGGTGCGCGGAGAGCAGCCAGGCGCCGCCCAGGCCGAGCAGCGGGGGCGCGGTGTAGCCGGCGGCGGCGGTGAGGATCATGCCGGGGCCGGTGGGCCTGCCCCGGCTGACCGTGAGGCCGCTGGTGTCGGAGTGCAGCCGGATGCCGTCGAGCCGGCGGCCGGTGAGCAGGGCGACCAGTCCGTGGCCGCCCTCGTGGGCGATGGTGACGGCGTTGCGGGACAGCCGCCAGAGCCCGCGCGGGACGACGACGGCCAGCGCGGCGGCGGCCGTGGCCCAGACGAGCCAGTCCTGCGGCGCGGGCTGGACGGAGGTCAGGTCGGCGAAGCTGGCCATTTCTCGGGCGGCTCCTCGTGGCGTGGGCGGGTCGTGGCAGTGTGGCACTCATGTGCGGACGTTTTGCGGCGAGTCGTAGGCCCGAGGACCTCGTGGGAGTCTTCGAGATCGAGAAGTGGGAGCCGGAGGAGACCCTGGCGCCCGACTGGAACGTGGCCCCCACGAAGGAGGTCTACGCGGTCCTGGAGCGTCCTCTGAAAGACGCGGAATCTCCCCGTCCGGTTCGCCAGCTGCGCAGATTGAAGTGGGGACTGGTGCCGTCCTGGGCCAAGTCGCCGGACGGCGCGGCCCGGATGATCAACGCCCGCTCCGAGACCCTGCACGAGAAGCCGTCCTTCAAGCGGGCCTTCGCCACCCGGCGCTGCATCCTGCCCGCCGACGGCTACTACGAGTGGGTCACCGGGGCCGGGGAGCGGGACCTGGAGGTGGAGGGCAAGAAGAAGCGGCCGCGCAAGCAGCCGTACTTCGTCACGCCCGCGGACGGGTCGGTGTTCGCCATGGCGGGCCTGTACGAGTTCTGGCGCGACCGCACGCTCCCCGACGACCACCCCTCGGCCTGGTGGGCCACCTGCTCCGTGGTGACCCTGGAGGCGGAGACCGGGCCGCTGGGGGTGGCCCCCGCCGAGGGGCCCTCGTCGCTGGCCGAGATCCACCCGCGGATGCCGCTGATGCTCACTCCGGACCGCTGGGCGTCCTGGCTCGACCCGGCGCTCACCGACCCGGAGGAGGCCCGGTCCCTGCTGCACGCGCCGCCGGAGGGGCTGATGCGGGCGTACCCGGTGGGGACCGCGGTGAGCAACGTGCGCAACAACGGCCCCGAGCTGCTCACCGAGCTGGAGGGGCCGGAGGAGGCGACGCTCTTCTAGGGGCGTCGTGCGGGCCGTGGGGGTGCCGGGCGTCACAATGGCCCGCGTGAGCGAGATCGTCGACACCCCGCACGGGGACGCCCGTATCACCTTCTTCCCCGCGTCCGAGCCCCGACTGCTGCTCGCCGCCTCGCACGGCGCGGGCGGCGGCATCGAGGCGCGCGACCTCCAGGCCCTGGCCCGGGCGCTGCCGCCGCTCGGGGTGAGCGTCGCCCTGGTCGAGCAGCCCTGGCGGGTGGCCGGGAAGAAGGTGGCCTCCCCGCCGAAGACCCTGGACGCCGCCTGGCGGGCGCTGTGGCCCGCGCTGCTCGCCCCCGGGCTCCCGGTGGTGGCCGGCGGGCGCAGCGCCGGGGCCAGGGTCGCCTGCCGCACCGGGGCCGCGCTCGGCGCCGTGGGCGTGCTCGCGCTGAGCTTCCCGCTGCACCCGCCCGGCAAGCCGGAGAAGTCCCGCGCGGACGAACTGCTCGGCGCGGGGCTGCCCACGCTGGTCGTGCAGGGCGGCAACGACCCGTTCGGCAAGCCCGCCGAGTTCCCCGAAGGGGCGTACCGGCTGGTGGAGGTTCCGTACGGCGACCACGGCTTCGCCGTGCCGAAGCGGGCGGAGCTCTCCCAGGAGGAGGCGCTCGACGTGCTCACCGAGGGCGTCGGCGGCTGGATCTCCGGGCTCCTCCCCGCTCCCGGGGAATAGTCGACCGGACGGCCACCGTTGTCACGGGCGTATCTGAAGCACGTGTCAGGAGAGGGAGTCCGTCGCATGGGTTCGACCATCTGCCCGAGCCGGTCGCGCGCCGCTGACCTGGAGTGGTCCGTGCTCTCGGCGCCCAGGACCGCGCCCATTCGGGCGGCGGGCGAAGCGGATCGTCGTCTATCCTCCGAAACGAGCGGGTCCGCACTCGGGCTCGCAACTGCGTTCGAGGAGGTGGGTCCGGTCACTGGGACCGACACTGGGACCGAAGACGGCCCCGAGGAGACGACTGCCGAGCGCAACGCGCGCTTCGAGCGGGACGCCCTGGGCTACCTCGACCAGATGTACTCGGCGGCGCTGCGCATGACGCGCAACCCGGCCGACGCGGAGGATCTGGTGCAGGAGACCTACGCCAAGGCGTACGGCTCCTTCCACCAGTTCCGCGAGGGTACGAATCTGAAGGCCTGGCTGTACCGGATCCTCACCAACACGTTCATCAACTCGTACCGCAAGAAGCAGCGCGAGCCGCAGCGCAGCGCCGCCGAGGAGATCGAGGACTGGCAGCTCGCGCGCGCCGAGTCGCACATGTCCACCGGTCTGCGCTCGGCCGAGTCGCAGGCGCTCGACCACCTGCCGGACTCCGACGTGAAGTCCGCGCTCCAGGCCATCCCGGAGGAGTTCCGCATCGCCGTGTATCTCGCCGACGTAGAGGGCTTTGCGTACAAGGAGATCGCGGACATCATGGGAACCCCCATCGGTACGGTGATGTCCCGACTGCACCGGGGCCGCCGCCAGTTGCGCGGCATGCTGGAGGACTACGCCCGTGAGCGCGGGCTGGTCCCGGCGGGCGCCGGCGAGTCGACGAACGATCGGAAAGGCTCGGGCTCATGAGCTGCGGAGAGCCGCACGAGACGGACTGCTCTGAGGTCCTGGATCATCTCTACGAGTTCCTCGACCACGAGATGCCCGACAGTGACTGCACGAAGTTCGAGGTGCACTTCGAGGAGTGCTCCCCGTGCCTGGAGAAGTACGGGCTCGAACAGGCCGTGAAGAAGCTGGTCAAGCGCTGCTGCGGCCAGGACGACGTGCCCAGCGACCTGCGCGCCAAGGTCATGGGCCGGATCGACCTGATCCGGGCCGGACAGGTCGTGCCGGACGACGACGTCAGCCGGGCCGTCACCGAGTAGCCGTACGCGGGACGCCCGCGAAGGGGCGCGCCACGGACCACCGTGGCGCGCCCCTTCGCCGTCCCCGGAGGCCGTCCCGCAGGCGCTCGCACTCCCTGTGCACGCCCCTTTATCAGGCCCCTGCGCCCCTCGTCACTCAAAGGTGCTAATCGGCGACTTCACGCCACCGAATCCCACCCGACTCGCTAGCGTGTCCGTCGATTTGGCGACACGGCGGTGGTACGGGAACGGGAGCGGGGAGGCTCGGTGAGGTCTCGATGACGGCGACTCCGGCGGCGGCACGCGTCTACATCGGCGGCGCCGTGCTCGGCGCCGCCCTGTGCGCCCTGCCCGCGCCCCGCTCCGGCGCCCCCTGGGCGACCGCCGCGCTGCTCGCCGCCGTGTACGCGGCCTGCGAGGTGCCGGCCCGCGGACGCTTCCCCGGCCGGGACCCGGACGGCGCGGGTCCCGTCGGCGCCGGGTCCTTCTTCCCCGTACTGCTCACCGCCGCCCTGCTGCTGCCGCCCGCCCTCGCCGCCCTGGTCGCGGTGCCCGGGGCGCTGGTCGCGCGGGTGGACGAGCGGCCCGTGGCGCTGCGTCGGACCTGGCGCACCGCCCGGCTCGCCCTCGCCACCTGGGCCGCCGCCACCGCCGCCCGGGCCCTCGGCGGCCCCGGCGCCGTGGCCGCGCCCGACCTCCCGTACGCCCTGCTGCCCGCCCTCGGCGCCGGACTCGCCCTCACCCTCGCCCTCGCCGCGCTCGACGGGGGCGTCCTCGCCACCGCCGAACGGGTCCCGCCGCGCACCGCCTGGCGCGGGCTGCTCGGCCACACCCTCGCCCCGCACGCGGTGCACGCGCTGGCCGGGCTGATGATGGCCGTGCTCTGGCGCAGCCCGTACGGACCGGCCGCCGCGCTGCTCGTCCTGCTGCCCGTGTACGTCTCCTGCTGGGCCTTCGGCCGGTACCACCGCGAGCGCGCCGCCCACCAGGCCACCATCCGCGCCCTCGTCCAGGCCGTCGAGCTCAAGGACGAGTACACCCGCGGCCACAGCGAGCGCGTCGGCCACGCCTCCGTCCTCATCGCCCGTGAACTGGGCATGCCGGAGGAGAAGGTGGAGGCGCTGCGGTTCGCCGGGATCCTGCACGACATCGGCAAACTCGGCGTGCCCACCCGGGTGTTGCGCAAGGACGGGCCGCTGACCCCGCAGGAGCGGGCGGTCATCGAACTGCACCCGGAGTACGGGCACGAGATCGTGCGCGGCATCGGGTTCCTGGGGGAGGCGCGGGGGGCGATCCTGCACCACCACGAGCGGATGGACGGGAGCGGGTACCCGTACGGGCTGAAGGGCAGTCAGATCCCGGAGTTCGCGCGGGTGGTGGCGGTGGCGGACGCGTTCGACGCGATGACGACCACGCGGTCCTACCGGGCGGGGCGGCCGGCGGGGGAGGCGTTGGAGGAGCTGGAGAGGTGTGCGGGGGCGCAGTTCGATCCGCGGATGGTACGGGGGTTGGTGCGGGCGCTCGAGCGGTACGGGCCGCCGGCGCGGTGGAACGTTTCGGCGGAGCCGGTGCGGGAGCGGGTCCGGGCGAGGGCGCCGTGAGCGAGGGCCGGTTCACGGCTCGCGGCACCGGTGGCCGTGCCCACCCGTTCCGCCCCGGCGGAACAGTCGCCCACAGCGGCGTGGGGTTGCTCCTCGCCGTATGGGCCGTCGTCCACACCGTGCGAGCTGGAATCTTCCAACCCCAACTCGCCCTCCTCTTCGGGGTGTTCATCCTCTTCGGTGAGTTCCTCCGGTTCGGGCGGGGGGTGGAGCCCGCGCCGCTCGGGGGTGCCGTCGGGCTCGCGTACGCGCTCGTCGGCGGTACCGGTGCCCCGCAGGCCGTCGCCGTCGTGGTCGCCGCCGGGCTCGTCGGGGCCGTGCCGCACATCGCGCGCGGCCGGGGGAGGGTCCTGGACCACCTCGCCCGGCGCGTGCTCACCGTCTCCTTCGCCGCGCTCTGCTTCCAGTCGCTGGACCGGGCCGGCCAGGTCGAGCGGTGGGCCGGGACCGGGGCCGGGTACGTGGTCTTCCTGGTCCTCGTGCTCGCGCTCACCGGGCTGTGCGACGCGGTGCTCGGGGCACACCGGGCGAAGGCCCGCACCGGATACCCGTACGGCCCCCTGCTGAGGGACCAGCTGCGCTCGCTGTCCGGCACGGGCTCCGCCGTCTGCGCCACCGCGGCCGTCCTGGCGCTCGCGGTGGAGGTCGCCGGACCGTGGGCGCTGCCCGTCTTCTGCGTACCGCTGCTCCTCACCCAGCTGTCGGTGCGGCGCTACGCGGGGGTGCGCGCCACCTACCGGCAGACCATCGCCTCGCTGGCCCGGGCCACCGAGATCGCCGGCTACACCCCGCCGGGGCACGCCCGCCGGGTCGCCGACCTCAGCCGGGCCGTCGGGCGGGAGCTGGGGCTCTCCGGGGCCGAGCTCACCGTCCTGGAGTACGCGGCCCTGATGCACGACATCGGGCAGCTCTCGCTGGTCGACCCGGTCCCCGAGGGGGCCACCACGCGGCTCCCGGCCGAGGAGCAGCGCAGGATCGCCCTGCTCGGGGGCGCCGTGGTGCGCAGGACCGGGGTACCCGCGGCCGTGGCGGTGGTGGTGGAGCGGCAGGCCGACCCCTACCGGGAGCAGCCGCCGCAGGCCCGGATCGTGCGCACCGTCAACGCGTACGACGACCTGGCGGGGGACAGTGCCGCGGGGGCCCTGGCGGCCCTGGAGCGGCTGCGGCTGGCCACCGCGCACGAGCATCACCCCGAGGTCGTGGAAGCGCTGGCGAGGGTGCTGGTGCGGGGCGGTCTGAGTCCCGTCCCGCCTGGGTAACCCATGGGTAATGAGCGAGCCTCCGACCCGGCATGGTTGGATGCAGTGAGAGCCATCAAGAGGGTGTCGGGGGCAAGGACCCGAGCGACCGGCAGGCGGGAATCGTGAGGATCTTCGGGAAGGTACGGCATCGGCCCTCCGCCTCGTGGCGGCAGGCCACCGACCGCGCGTTCACGCTGATCGGCGACGGCCGGTACGAGGACGCGGGGGCGCTGCTGACGCGCGCGGCGGACCTGGAGCCCTGGCTTTCCGAGTCCTGGTTCAACCTGGCCCTGCTGCACAAGTTCCGGCACGACTGGGAGCAGGCGCGGGCCGCGGGCCTGCGGGCCGTCGCGCTGCTCGACAAGGACACCGGGGCCCCCGACTGGTGGAACGTGGGCATCGCGGCCACCGCGCTGCAGGACTGGCCGCTGGCGCGGCGGGCCTGGCAGGCGTACGGCCTGCGGGTGCCCGGCGCCTCCTCCGGGACCGGCGAGCCCGCCGGGATGGAGCTGGGCAGCGCGGCCGTGCGGCTCTCCCCCGAGGGCGAGGCCGAGGTGGTGTGGGGCCGCAGGCTCGACCCGGCCCGCATCGAGGTCCTTTCCATCCCGCTGCCCTCCTCCGGGCGGCGCTGGGGCGAGGTCGTGCTGCACGACGGCGTGCCCAACGGGGAGCGGGTCACCTCCGCGGGTCCCTCGTACCCCGTGTTCGACGAGATCGAGCTCTGGGCGCCCTCTCCCGTACCCACCTGGGTGGTCCTCCTGGAGGCCGCCACCGAGGCCGACCGGGACGCCCTGGAGCAGCTGGCCTCGGACGCCGGGTTCGCCGCCGAGGACTGGTCCTCGTCGGTGCGGCTGCTGTGCCGGGCCTGCTCGGAGTCGCGGATGCCCAGCGCCGAGGGCGAGGGCGAGCACCTGGACCCGCACGACCACAGCGAGCCGGGGCACCCCGGGCCGCTGGGGCACCGCTCGCCGGGCGAGCTGTGGGTGCCCGAGCGCGAGTGCGGGATCGCCGCCCCGGCCGGCCTGGTGCGCGGGCTGCTCGACGGATGGGTCGCGGACAGCCCGGACAGCCGTGAGTGGCGGGATCTCGAAGAGGTCTGCTGAGCGGGGGCCGTAGTCTGTACGCGAACACGACACGGCATTCAGGAAGGCGTACGGCGGACATGGCGCAGCAGGACACCGAGCAGGAGCGGGGCGGCGTGCTCCCCGTGGACGACGAGGGCTTCGTCATCGACAGCGGGGACGCCGAGGAGCGCGAGACCGCGTTCCGCGAGCGCGGCACCTCCCGTCCGATCACCGTCGTCGGCAACCCCGTGCTGCACCGGGAGTGCAAGGACGTCACCGAGTTCGGCGACGAGCTGGCCGCCCTGGTCGACGACATGTTCGCCAGCCAGCGCACCGCGCAGGGCGTGGGGCTCGCGGCCAACCAGATCGGCGTGGACCTGAAGGTCTTCGTCTACGACTGCCAGGACGACGAGGGCGTGCGCCACGTGGGCGTGGTCTGCAACCCGGTGCTCCAGGAGCTGCCGGCCGACCGCCGCCTGCTCGACGAGTCCAACGAGGGCTGCCTGTCGGTGCCGACCGCCTACGCGGAGCTGGCCCGCCCGGACTACGCCGAGGTGGCGGGGCAGGACGAGAAGGGCAACCCGATCAAGGTGCGGGGCACCGGGTACTTCGCCCGCTGCCTCCAGCACGAGACGGACCACCTCTACGGGCGCCTGTACATCGACCGGCTGTCGAAGCGGGAGCGCAAGGACGCGCTGCGGCAGATGGAGGAGGGTACGCCCAGGTACCCGGTCGTCCCGAACGACTGACCTCGCGCACGAGAAGGGGCCCCGCTCGGGAGAGCGGGGCCCCTTCCTCGTACCGGCTAGAAGTCCTCGTCCAGGTCGACCGTGCCCTCGACCGCCACCTGGTAGGCCGACGGGCGGCGCTCGAAGAAGTTGGTCAGTTCCTGGACGCCCTGGAGCTCCATGAACGAGAACGGGTTCTCCGAGCCGTACACCGGGGCGAAGCCCAGGCGCACCAGGCGCTGGTCGGCGACGCACTGGAGGTACTCGCGCATCGACTCGGTGTTCATGCCCGGCAGGCCGTCGCCGCACAGGTCGCGGCCGAACTGCAGCTCGGCCTCCACGGCCTCCCTGAGCATGTCCGTGACCTGCTGCTCCAGCTGGTCGTCGAAGAGCTCGGGCTCCTCCTTGCGGACGGTGTCCACGACCTCGAAGGCGAAGTTCATGTGCATCGTCTCGTCGCGGAACACCCAGTTGGTGCCGGTCGCCAGGCCGTGCAGCAGGCCGCGGCTGCGGAACCAGTACACGTACGCGAAGGCGCCGTAGAAGAACAGCCCCTCGATGCACGCCGCGAAGCAGATCAGGTTCAGCAGGAAGCGGCGGCGGTCGGCGGCCGTCTCCAGCTGGTCGATCTTCTCGACCGAGTCCATCCACTTGAAGCAGAACTGCGCCTTCTCGCGGATGGAGGGGATGTTCTCCACCGCCGCGAAGGCCGCGGTGCGGTCCTCCGGGTCGGGCAGGTAGGTGTCGAGCAGCGTCAGGTAGAACTGGACGTGCACGGCCTCCTCGAAGAGCTGGCGGCTCAGGTAGAGCCGGGCCTCCGGGGAGTTGATGTGCTTGTACAGCGTCAGCACCAGGTTGTTCGCCACGATCGAGTCGCCGGTCGCGAAGAACGCGACCAGACGGCCGATCATGTGCTGCTCGCCCGGGGTGAGCTTGGCGAGGTCGGCGACGTCGGAGTGGAGGTCGACCTCCTCCACGGTCCAGGTGTTCTTGATCGCGTCGCGGTAGCGCTCGTAGAAGTCCGGGTAGCGCATCGGACGCAGGGTCAGCTCGAAGCCCGGGTCGAGCAGGTTGGTGTTGCGGGTGGAACTCATTACTGGCATGCCTCGCAGGACTCGGGGTTCTCCAGGGAGCAGGCGATCGCGTCCGCGTCGGGGGTGGCCTGCTGGACCGGGATGGTAGCGGCGGCGCGGGCGGCCCGGGCGATCTTGGTGGCCGGGCGCGACCGCAGGTAGTACGTGGTCTTCAGGCCCTGCTTCCAGGCGTACGCGTACATCGACGACAGCTTGCCGATGGTGGGCGTCTCCAGGAACAGGTTGAGCGACTGCGACTGGTCGAGGAACGGGGTGCGGGCCGCCGCCATGTCGATCAGACCGCGCTGCGGGATCTCCCACGCGGTGCGGTAGAGCGCGCGCACGTCCTCGGGGACCCAGCTGAAGCCCTGCACCGAGCCGTTGGCCTCGCGCAGCGCCTCACGCGTCTGCGCGTCCCACACGCCCAGCTCCTTGAGCTCGCGCACCAGGTACGAGTTGACCTGGAGGAACTCGCCGGACAGCGTCTCGCGCTTGAACAGGTTGGAGACCTGCGGCTCGATGCACTCGTACACGCCCGCGATCGAGGCGATCGTCGCGGTCGGGGCGATGGCGAGCAGCAGCGAGTTGCGCATGCCGGTCTTCGCGACCCGGGCGCGCAGGGCGTCCCAGCGCTCGGGCCAGCTCAGCTCGACGTCGTAGTGGTCGGGGTGCAGCACGCCGCGGGCGGCGCGGGTCTTCTCCCAGGCCGGCACCGGGCCGTTGCGCTCGGCCAGGTCGGCGGAGGCCTCGTAGGCGGCCAGCATGATCCGCTCGGCGATGCGGGTGGAGAGCGCGCGCGCCTCGGGGGAGTCGAACGGCAGCTTCAGCTGGAAGAAGACGTCCTGCAGGCCCATCGCGCCCAGGCCCACCGGGCGCCAGCGGGCGTTGGAGTTGCCGGCCTGCTCGGTCGGGTAGAAGTTGATGTCGACGACCCGGTCGAGGAAGGTGACGGCGGTGCGGACCGTCTCGTCCAGGCGCTCCCAGTCGATGTCGCCACCGCTGACGAAGGCGCCCAGGTTGACCGAGCCGAGGTTGCAGACGGCGGTCTCGTCGTCGTTGGTGACCTCGATGATCTCGGTGCACAGGTTGGAGGAGTGGACGACCGTGCCCGGCTCCGCCGTCTGGTTGGCGGTGCGGTTGGAGGCGTCCTTGAAGGTCATCCAGCCCTGGCCGGTCTGCGCCAGGGTGCGCATCATGCGGCCGTACAGCTCACGGGCGGGCATCGTCTTGCGGGCCAGGCCCCTGGCCTCGGCGGCGCGGTAGGCGGCGTCGAAGTCGTCGCCCCACAGGTCCACCAGCTCGGGCACGTCGGCGGGGGAGAACAGCGACCAGTCGGCGTCCGCGTTGACGCGGCGCATGAACTCGTCCGGCACCCAGTGCGCCAGGTTGAGGTTGTGCGTGCGGCGCTGGTCCTCGCCCGTGTTGTCGCGGAGCTCCAGGAACTCCTCGATGTCCGCGTGCCAGGTCTCCAGGTAGACGGCGGCGGCGCCCTTGCGGCGGCCGCCCTGGTTCACCGCGGCGACCGAGGCGTCCAGCGTCTTCAGGAACGGCACGATGCCGTTGGAGTGGCCGTTGGTGCCGCGGATGAGCGAGCCGCGGGCACGGATGCGGGAGTAGGAGAGGCCGATGCCGCCGGCGTGCTTCGACAGGCGCGCCACCTGGTGGTAGCGGTCGTAGATGGAGTCCAGCTCGTCCAGCGGCGAGTCGAGCAGGTAGCAGGACGACATCTGCGGGTGGCGGGTGCCGGAGTTGAAGAGCGTGGGGGAGGACGGCAGGTAGTCCAGGCGGCTCATCAGGCCGTAGAGCGCGGAGACCTCGTCCACGGCGCGGGTGGTCTCGTTCTCGGCCAGGCCGCAGGCCACCCGGAGCATGAAGTGCTGCGGGGTCTCGATGACCTTGCGGGTGATCGGGTGGCGCAGCAGGTAGCGCGAGTACAGGGTGCGCAGGCCGAAGTAGCCGAAGCGGTCGTCGGCGGCGCGGTCGACCAGCGCGTCCAGCCGGGCCGAGTGCAGCCGGACGAAGTCGGCGGTGCGGTCCGCGATCAGGCCCTCGCGGTGGCCGACCTCGACGGAGGCGGTGAAGCCGGTCGAGCCCTGGGTCGCGGCCTCCTCGGCGATGGTGCGGGTGAGCAGCCGGGCGGCGAGCCTGGAGTAGGCCGGGTCCTCGGAGATCAGGCCCGCGGCGGCCTCGGTCGCGAGCTCGCGCAGCTCCGCCTCGTCGGCGCGGGCGCTGCGGCCGCGCAGCGCGGCGGCGGCGACGCGGCCGGGGTCGGCGTCGGGGAGGTCCGCGGTGAGTTCGGTCAGGGTGCGCAGCAGCGCCGTGCCGGGGGCGTCGGCGTCGGCGGCGGCGATCTCTGAAGCCGGATCGGCGGGCGCGATGGTCACGTGGGGGCTCTCCCTCGCTCGGCTCGGGGCCGGCGCGGGGGGTGGCGTACGCGTGCGAGGGCAGGGCCGTGCGCCGCGTCCACCGGCCCACTCCGCGAGGCCCGGACGTCGTCGGCACCCGGGCCGGTCGGACCGGGTGCGCTGCCGGCAGGTCCTCGGACTCGTCGTCGTACAAATGGGTACGGGACACACCGTTGCGGGACAGTTCCGGATTCGAACCGGATTCCCCTGCGGCGACAGCGAGCACGAGCATACATGTGGGGGGCGCCGTCTGCGGCACCCCCCATATGTTGTGTCGCGCCGTCAGCGCGCGACTACGCGAACGGTTCGTCCGCCGTCGTTCGTCAGTGCGAGGAGCCCGCCGTGGCCGGGGGCAGTTCGGTCTGCACGCCGGGGTCTCCGGCGTCCGCCGTGTAGTCCTCCGGGGAGGTCTCGTCGACGCCCTCGGGGGCCTTGGCGGCCTTCAGGACGAAGGTGAGGACGACGGTGACCACCACGTTGAGCACGAAGGCGGTGAGGCCGATGTAGCCGATCTCGCCGATGCCGGGGATCTCGGCGGAGGAGCCGCCGAAGTGCTTCTGGGTGGGGGAGGCCACGCCGTACGCGGCGAGCGTGCCGTAGACCATGCCGACGGCCCAGCCGGCGAGCAGCGCCCAGCGGTGGAACCAGCGGGTGAACAGGCCGCCGACCAGGGCCGGGAAGGTCTGCAGGATCCAGATGCCGCCGAGCAGCTGGAAGTTGATGGCGACGGTCTTGTCCATGGTGAGGACGAAGACCAGGGCGCCGACCTTCACGAGCAGCGAGACCAGCTTGGAGACCTTGGTCTCCTGGGCCGGGGTGGCGTCGGGCCTGATGAAGTCCTTGTAGATGTTGCGGGTGAAGAGGTTGGCCGCGGCGATGGACATGATGGCCGCCGGGACCAGCGCGCCGATGCCGATGGCGGCGAAGGCCACGCCCGCGAACCAGTCGGGGAACATCGTCTCGAACAGCTGCGGGATCGCCAGCTGGCCGTTCTGCACCTTGATCCCGGCCGCGATCGCCATGAACCCCAGCAGCGCCAGCAGGCCCAGCATCAGCGAGTACAGCGGCAGGATCGTGGTGTTGCGCCGGATGACCTCGCGGCTGCGCGAGGACAGGGTCGCGGTGATCGAGTGCGGGTACATGAAGAGCGCGAGCGCCGAGCCGAGCGCCAGCGTGGCGTACGTCCACTGGCCCGCCTCGCCGGGTGCCAGCGCGCCGCGCGGCTTGCCGGTGGCCGGGTTGGTCTGGGCGAACGCCTCGCCCGCCTTGGCGAAGATGTCGTCGAAGCCGCCGAGCTTGATCGGGATGTAGATGATCGCGACCGCGATCACGATGTAGATCAGCGTGTCCTTGACGAACGCGATCAGCGCCGGGGCGCGCAGGCCCGAGGAGTAGGTGTAGGCCGCGAGGACGCCGAAGGCGATGAGCAGCGGCAGGTCCTTGACGAACCAGTTGGTGTCCTCGCCGCCGCCGACGCCCATCACGTCCAGGACGGCCTGGATGCCGACCAGCTGGAGCGCGATGTAGGGCATGGTGGCGAGGATGCCGGTGACCGCGACGGCCAGGGACAGGCCCTTGGAGCCGAAGCGCCCGCGCACGAAGTCCGAGGTGGTCACGTACCCGTGCTTGTGCGACACAGACCAGAGCCGGGGCAGGAAGGTGAAGATCAGCGGGTAGACCAGGATGGTGTACGGGACGGCGAAGAAGCCCGCCGCGCCCGCCGCGTAGATCGCCGCCGGGACGGCGACGAAGGTGTACGCGGTGTAGAGGTCGCCGCCCAGCAGGAACCAGGTGACCCAGGTGCCGAAGGACCGGCCGCCCAGGCCCCACTCGTCGAGGCTCTCGTTCTCGGCCTTGCGCCAGCGCGCGGCCAGGAAGCCCATGACCGTGACGGCCAGGAAGAAGAAGATGAAGACGGCGAGTGCCACGCCGTTCACGCCGTCCTTCACCGCGACGCACCTCCCTGACGGGCGCGCTGGTCACGCTTCCACAGCTGGTAGGCGACCATCGTGAGCACGGTCGAGACCAGCACCCAGAGCATCTGGTACCAGTAGAAGAACGGGATCCCGATGAAGGCCGGGTCCGTCTTCGCGTAACTGCCGACCCAGAGCATCGCGACGAACGGCGCGACCAGGCAGAGCCCCACCACCACCCTCAGTGGTGTGACGGTCGGTTGTTTCTCCTGTGGCATGCGGTGACTCCGTCCCCTCGCTGATCACCTGCGTAATGTGCGGGAAATCTAGGGGACGGGTCCGCTCCATGGAACCCCCGTCCGCATAACGGACGGGACACGCGGCACTCCGCAGGGTGATGAACCGGGAGCAACCGGAAGGATCAGTCGGTGGGGCGGCGCAGGCGCGCGACGAACTTGTAGCGGTCGCCGCGGTACACCGAGCGCACCCACTCCACCGGCTCGCCCTGGGCGTCCAGCGAGTGCCGGGAGAGCATCAGCATCGGCAGGCCCACGTCCGTACCGAGCAGGCCGGCCTCGCGCGGGGTGGCCAGGGACGTCTCGATGGTCTCCTCGGCCTCGGCCAGGTGCACGTCGTACACCTCGGCGAGGGCGGTGTAGAGGGACGTGTACTTGACCAGCGAGCGGCGCAGCGCGGGGAAGCGCTTGGCCGACAGGTGGGTGGTCTCGATGGCCATCGGCTCGCCGCTGGCCAGCCGCAGCCGCTCGATGCGCAGCACGCGCCCGCCGGGGGTGATGTCCAGCAGTCCGGCGAGGGTGTCGTCGGCCGTGACGTACCCGATGTCCAGGAGCTGGGAGGTGGGTTCGAGGCCCTGGGCGCGCATGTCCTCGGTGTACGAGGTCAGTTGGAGCGCCTGGGAGACCTTGGGCTTGGCCACGAAGGTGCCCTTGCCCTGGATGCGCTCCAGGCGGCCCTCGACGACCAGCTCCTGCAGGGCCTGGCGCACCGTGGTGCGGGAGGTGTCGAACTCGGCGGCCAGGGTGCGCTCCGGGGGCACCGGGGTGCCGGGCGGTAGCGTCTCTGTCATGTCGAGCAAGTGCCGCTTGAGGCGGTAGTACTTGGGCACGCGCGCGGTACGGGTGGCAGCCCCGCCCTCGGTCTCCGTGCCGCCCCCGTCCGTGGCCATAACCCGCCTTCCCGACTCCTGTGCTGCTGCCGTCACCGGCTCCTCCGTCTGTCGCGGCTCACATGGTGGCACGGTCCGGTCACGGGTCGTCGCCCCTCCTCAGGTGTCGGTCCGATAACGGACACGACTGCCCTTCTTATACACCCTTGACACCCCTAAAGGTCTAGGCCAAGCTCCGGGTACTGGTCTAAACCATTAAAGACCAGGTCCCAGCCCCACGAGCAGTACCACGAGCTGTTCTCGGCGTATGTCTTGGCGGTGGGCGGGGGGTTGCAGGCATCCCTGAGGAGGGTGGCGTGAAGCGCAAGCTCATCGCGGCGATCGGCGTCGCGGGCATGATGGTCAGCATTGCGGCCTGTGGAGGCTCGGACAAGGGTGGTGACAGCGCCGGCGGCGACGCCAAGGAGCTCACCGTCTGGCTGACGGTCGACGCGCAGAACAACTGGCCGGACCTGGTCAAGGCGGCCGACGACGCGGTGACCAAGAAGCACCCCGGCATCAAGATCAAGCACGAGTACTACGGCTGGCCGGACAAGAACACCAAGCTCGACGCCGTCCTCGCCACGGACAAGGCCCCCGACGTCGTCGAGATGGGCAACTCCGAGATGATCGGCTACATGGCCAAGGGCGCCTTCGCCGAGGTCGACCCGTCCAAGTACGACAACTCGGACAAGTGGCTGGACGCCCTCAAGGACTCCGTCACCTACAACGGCAAGACCTACGGCGTCCCCTACTACGCCGGTGGCCGCGTGGGCACCTGGCGCAAGGACATCGCCGCCGAGGCCGGCGTCACCGCCGCCCCCAAGACCTGGGCCGAGCTGACCTCCGCGCTCGACAAGATCCAGGCCAAGAAGGGCGCCAAGTTCAGCTCCTGGTACCAGCCCTCGCCGGACTGGTACGCCGCGATGTCGTTCGTCTACGGCGAGGGCGGCTCGATCGCCAAGCAGGACGGCGACCAGTGGAAGGCCAACCTCTCCTCCCCCGAGTCCCTCAAGGGCCTCAACGAGTACAAGTCGGTCATCGACAAGTACATGCACGGTGACAAGACCAAGGACGAGTCCGACCGTCCGGTCGTCTTCGGCCAGGGCAACGCGGCCACCATGTTCGCCGCCGCCTGGGAGGGCGCCACCTCCGCCGACCCGAAGAACGACAAGGTCGGCAAGCTCGGCGACAAGCTCGAGAACTTCGTGATGCCCGGCCCGTCCGGCAAGAACCTCCCGGTCTTCCTCGGTGGCTCGGACCTGGCCATCCCGGTCAAGTCCAAGGCGCAGGGCGTCGCGGCCGAGTGGATCGCCGCCTTCACGGGCAAGGACGGCCAGAAGGGCCTCGTCGCCAAGGGCAACCTGCCCAACAACAAGGCGGACCTCGCCCCGCTGAAGTCCGACCCGAAGACCCAGGTCCCGGCCACCGCGGCCGAGTCCTCCTGGTTCGTCCCGACCGCCCCCGGCTGGGGCCAGGTCGAGAAGGCCCAGACCCTGAAGACGATGCTCATCCAGATCGGCACCGGCAAGAAGACGGTGGAGGCCGCCGCGAAGGAAGCGGACGCCGCCATCGACAAGGTCATCAACACCAAGTGACCTATGGGCAGGGCCCCGTCGCCGAGTCGACGGGGCCCTGCCGCCCGTAAGCAGGAGAGGGACCGCAGGGGAGCACGGGATGAGTGCCGCAGACACAAAGACCGCGAAGGTGCCGCCGACGCGGCAATCGCCACCATCGGGCACGGGGAAGGACTCCCAGGGCCGTCCCGGCAAGAAGCGAACGACCGACGGCGGGGGAGTGCCCTGGCTGCTGCTCGCCCCCTGCCTGCTGATCCTGCTGCTGGTCCTCGGCTACCCCGTCGTCCGCCTGGTCACCCTGGCCTTCCAGAAGTTCGGCCAGCCGCAGCTCTGGGGCTTCCAGCCCGCCGAGTGGATCGGCTTCGACAACTTCTCGAACATCCTGGGCGACGCCGAGTTCTGGACCGTCACCCTGCGCACCGTGGTCTTCGCGGTCGGCGCGGTGGTCCTGACCATGGTCCTCGGCATGCTGATCGCGCTGCTGCTGCAGCGCGTCTCCGGCTGGGTCAAGGTCCTCATCAACATCGTGCTCGTGGCGAGCTGGGGCATGCCCATCATCGTCGCGACCGCCATCTTCAAGTGGCTCTTCGACGCCGACTACGGCGTGCTGAACTACCTGCTCTCCAAGCTGCCCGGCGTCGACATGGTCGGCCACAACTGGTTCGCCAGCGGCCCCCAGGGCCTCGCCGTGATCATGCTGCTCGTGGTCTGGGGCGCCGTGCCCTTCGTGGTCATCACGCTGGGCGCCGGCCTCACCCAGGTGCCCAAGGAGCTGGAGGAGGCCGCGCGCCTCGACGGCGCCGGGGCCTGGGGCGTCTTCCGCTTCGTGACGCTGCCGATCCTCAAGCCCATCATCGTGATGCTGACGACCCTCTCCGTCATCTGGGACATGGGCGTCTTCCCGCAGGTGTACGTGATGCGCAACGGTCACCCGGAGCCGGAGTTCCAGCTCCTGACCACGTACTCGTTCGACAAGGCGTTCGTCGTCAACGACTACGGCACCGGCTCCGCGATCGCCCTCGTCACGGTGATCCTGCTGCTCGGCGTGGTCGCCGCCTACATGCGCCAGATGCTCAAGATCGGAGAGGTGGAGTGACCACGACCACCGCGGCCGCGGCCGCCACGCGCTCCCAGAAGCCCCGCAAGCCGCGCAAGTCGAAGTTCGGCTGGAACGTCATCGGCCTGCTGGTCGTCGTCGTCGCGGGCTTCCCCTTCTACTGGATGCTGAACACCGCGTTCAAGCCGGAGAAGGACGCGATCGACCCGAACCCGCACTTCTTCCCGCACACGTTCACGCTGTCCAACTTCAAGCGTGCGCTGGAGATCGCCGACTTCTGGGGACCGGTCGGGCGCAGCCTGATCGTCTCCGGCGTCGTGGTGGTCGTCGGCATCGTGGTGGGCATGCTGGCCGCCCTGGCCATCTCGCGGTTCGCCTTCCGCGGCCGCAAGGTCGTCATCGTGGGCATCCTCGCGGTGCAGATGGTCCCGCTGGTCGCCATGATCATCCCGGTCTTCCTGCTGCTGAACGACCTCGGTCAGTACGACAAGCTGACCGGCCTGATCATCACGTACCTCACCTTCATCCTCCCGTTCACGGTCTGGACCCTGCGCGGGTTCATCGTGAACATCCCCAAGGAGCTGGAGGAGGCGGCCCAGGTCGACGGCTGCACCCGCACCGGTGCCTTCGTCCGCGTCGTCTTCCCGCTGCTCGCCCCGGGCATGGTCGCCACCTCGGTCTACGGCTTCATCCAGGCCTGGAACGAGTACCTGTACGCGCTGATGCTCATGAGCCAGCAGAACCAGACCGCCACCGTCTGGCTCGCCAACTTCTCCACGAAGAACGGCACCGAGTACGCCCCGATGATGGCCGGCTCCACCATGATGGCCGTCCCCATCGTGATCCTCTTCCTCATCGTCCAGCGCAAGATGGCCGCAGGTCTGACGGCCGGCGCAGTGAAGGGATGACGCCCTCAGATGACGACCCTCGTACGCAGCACCGACACGCTGACCCGCGACGCCCTCGCCGTACTGCAGCCGGGCTTCATCGGCACCACCGCGCCGGAGTGGCTGCTGCGCCGCATCGGTGAGGGGCTGTCCGCGGTCG
The DNA here is from genome assembly GCF_040296945.1 of Streptomyces sp. NPDC001941. NCBI lineage: Bacteria > Bacillati > Actinomycetota > Actinomycetes > Kitasatosporales > Streptomycetaceae > Streptomyces > Streptomyces sp. NPDC001941. The sequence continues at coordinate 213,995 of NZ_JBEOYE010000005.1, forward strand.
GCCTGTTCGGCCGGAACATCGAGTCGCCCGAGCAGCTCGCCGCCCTCACCGCCCAGCTGCGCGCCGAGCGCGACGACGTCCTCGTCGCGATCGACGAGGAGGGCGGCGACGTCACCCGGCTCGAGGTGCGCACCGGCTCCTCGTTCCCGGGCAACTACGCCCTCGGCTCCGTGGACGACGTGGACCTGACCCGCGCCGTCACCCACGAGCTGGGCCGCCGGCTCGCCGCCTGCGGCGTGGACCTCAACTGGGCCCCGTCCGCCGACATCAACTCCAACGCCGACAACCCGGTGATCGGCGTGCGCTCCTTCGGCGCCGACACCGCCCTGGTCGCCCGGCACACCGTCGCCGCGATCGAGGGCTTCCAGGCCGCCGGAGTGGCCGCCTGCGTCAAGCACTTCCCCGGGCACGGCGACACCAACGTGGACTCGCACCACGCGATGCCGCGCATCGACGTGGACCTGGAGACCCTGCACGCCCGCGAGCTGGTGCCGTTCCGCGCCGCCGTCGCGGCCGGCACCAAGGCGGTGATGAGCGCGCACATCCTGCTGCCCGCGCTCGACCCGGACCGCCCGGGCACCCTCAGCCCGCAGATCCTGACCGGACTGCTGCGCGAGGAGCTGGGCTTCGAGGGCCTGATCGTCACCGACGGCATGGAGATGCAGGCCATCGCGGCGACGTACGGCATCGAGCGCGGCTCGGTGCTCGCCATCGCCGCGGGCGCCGACGCGATCTGCGTCGGCGGCGGCCTGGCCGACGAGGACACCGTGCTGCGGCTGCGCGACGCGCTGGTCGAGGCGGTGCGCAGTGGTGAGCTGCCCGAGGAGCGACTGGCCGACGCGGCCGCGCGGGTGCGCGCGCTGGCGTCCTGGACCCAGGCGCACCGGGCCGGGGGGGCTTCGACGGAGCCGGGCGCGGCAGTGCAGGAGGGGACCGCGCCCGGCACCGACATCGGCCTGGTGGCGGCGCGGCGCGCGCTGACGCTGACCGGTGAGCGGGTGGCGCTGACCGAGCCCGCGTACGTCGCGGCGTTCAGCCCGGTCGCCAACATCGCCGTCGGCGACGAGACCCCCTGGGGCATCGCGGCCGAACTGGCGGCGCTGCTGCCGGGCACGGAGACGGCCTCGTACGGCGAGGAGGACCGCACCGAGGACGTCCTTGCGGCCGCCGGGGACCGGCGCGTGGTCGCCGTCGTCCGCGACGAGCACCGCCACCCGTGGATGTCCCGGGCCCTGGACGGCCTGCTGGCCGCCCGCCCGGACACCGTCGTGGTGGAGATGGGCCTGGACCAGGCGGGGCCGCGCGGCGCCCTGCACATCGCCACGCACGGGGCCGCGCGGGTCTGCGCGCGCGCCGCGGCGGAGGCCCTGACCGGGGCCTGACGGCGAGCGGTACGCGAAGGGGCCCGGCACTCCCAGGAGGGGGTGCCGGGCCCCTGTCGTGCGGGCCGGGCGGGGCTCAGATGCCCTGCCAGTCCGGCTTGTTGACGAAGGTGTGGCGGAAGTAGTCCGCGAGCTTCAGCTTGGAGGCGGCGGCCTCGTCGACCACCACCGTGGCGTGCGGGTGCAGCTGGAGCGCGGAGGCCGGCACCAGGGCGGCGACCGGGCCCTCCACGGTCTGCGCGACGGCCTCGGCCTTGCCCTCGCCGGTGGCGAGGAGCACCAGGTGGCGGGCCTCCAGGATGGTGCCGATGCCCTGGGTGATGACGTGGCGCGGGACCTGGGCGGTGTCGCCGTCGAAGAAGCGCGCGTTGTCGTCGATGGTCTGCTGGGTCAGCGTCTTGATCCGGGTGCGCGAGGCGAGCGAGGAGCAGGGCTCGTTGAAGCCGATGTGCCCGTCGGTGCCGATGCCCAGGATCTGCAGGTCCACGCCGCCGGCGTCCACCAGCGCCTTGTCGTACGCCTCGCAGGCCGCCTGGACGTCCGCCGCGGAGCCGTCGGGGCCCAGGAAGGACTCCTCGGACAGCCCCAGCGGCTCCACGACCTGGCGCAGCACGGTGGCGCGGTAGGACTCGGGGTGGCCGGTGGGCAGGCCGACGTACTCGTCCAGCTGGGCGATGCGGGCGCGCGAGGCGTCCACGGAGCCCGCGTCGACCTTGGCCTTCAGGGCCTCGTAGATGGGCAGCGGGGTCGAGCCGGTGGCGACACCGAGCAGGGCGTCGGGCTTGCGGCGCAGGAGGTCGGCGATGCCCTCCGCGATCAGCTCGCCGCCTGCCTTGGCGTCCGGGACGATGACAACTTCCACGCTGGGCCTGCCGATCTGGTGAGTGACGGGGAGAAGTCTCCTATGGTATAGACCAATCTAGCAGAGACGCTCCTTCCCGGACGCGGCGTTCCGGTGGCTGGACGGTGACGCTCCGCCGACGGCCGGGCACCCTCCCATGGTCGGCCCGCCGCCCGCGAGCGGCCACCCGGGGCACTTTCCGTAGCGCCCGCTATAAAATAGGCGCCATGACCACGAAGCAGCGCGGCAGGCCGCGCTCGTTCGACCGGGACGCGGCGCTCCAGCGGGCCGTCCTGGTGTTCTGGGAGCACGGCTACGAGAACACCTCCGTCGCCGACCTCACCCGCGCCCTGGGCATCGCCGCGCCCAGCCTGTACGCCGCCTTCGGCGACAAGCGGGCCCTGTTCGCCGAGGTCGTCGAGGCCTACGCGGCCGGCTACGGGTCCTACGGGGGCGCCGCCTTCGACCAGGAGCCGACCGCCCGCGCCGCCTTCGCCCGGATGCTGCGCGAGGCGGCGGAGGTCTTCACCGTCCCCGGCCGCCCGCACGGCTGCCTGATGATCACCGCCGCGGTGAACTGCGGCACCCCCGAGGTCCGCGACGCCCTGCGCGAGCGCCGCAACGCCAATCTCGCGCTGTTCGAGGAGCGGCTGCGCCGGGGCGTCGCGGAGGGCGACCTGGCCCCGGGGAACGACCTGTGCGCGCTCGCCCGCTTCTACGGCGCCGTACTCCAGGGAATGTCCCAACAGTCGCGCGACGGGGCCGAATTGGCGGACCTGGAGGCCATTGCGGAAACGGCCATGAAGGCCTGGCCGCAATAGCGCCGGCATTACGGCGGTGAGGCGGCGCGAGGCGCGTGGAAGGGGACGCGGAAAAGCGCCCGGAAATACCCGCGGGCCGCGGCGCCCGACGGGACCCTCAGCCCGTCCGGCACCGCAGCCCGGAGTTGCCCGGCCTCCGGGTGTGCGGTCCCGGGGCCGTGGGGGAGGCCTCGGCGCGGTCAGGGCAGAGAGCGCCGGGTACCTCGTCCGCCTTCCTGTGCGGGGAGGGCGGAGGCTTTACTCCTGCATTGTGGACTAGACCATTCTGGTCTGTCCATCCATACGCAGGACCGAATTCCCGGCCCATCCTCCAACACGCACCCGAGCGCCACCGGGTTCGATCCGCGGGTACGCTCGCACACGTGCCCTCCATGAACGACCTCGTACGCCAGCACACCGCCCTGAGCGAGTCGGACCTCGAATGGCTCCACCTGCTGGTCTCGGAGTGGCAGCTGCTCTCCGACCTGTCCTTCGCCGACCTGGTGCTCTGGGTGCCCACCCTCGACGGCACCCGGTACGTCTCGGTGGCCCAGATGCGGCCCAACACCGGCCCCACCTCCTACCACGACGACATGGTCGGCCACCTGGTGCCGCGCGGCCGCCGCCCGCTGCTCGACGCCGCCCTGGACGAGGGCCGGATCGTGCGCGAGGGCGACCCCGAGTGGCGCGAGGAGGTCCCGGTCCGGGTGGAGTCCATCCCGGTGCGCCGCGAGGGCCGGGTACTCGGAGTGATCGCCCGCAACACCAACCTGCTCACCGTGCGCACCCCCTCCCGCCTTGAGCTCACCTACCTCCAGTCGGCCTCCGACCTGGCCCAGATGATCGCGGCCGGCACCTTCCCCTTCCCGGGCCAGCAGGTCGACATGGACGCCTCGCCGCGGGCCGGTGACGGGCTGATCCGGCTGGACGCGGACGGCGTCGTGCAGTACGCGTCCCCCAACGCCCTCTCCGCCTACCACCGGCTCGGCCTCGCCGCCGACCTGGTCGGCCAGCACCTGGGCCAGATCACCGCCGAACTGGCGCCCTCCCGCGGCCCGGTGGACGAGGCCCTGGTCAAACTGGCCAGCGGCTACGCCCCCCGGGAGACCGAGGTCGAGGGCAGCGGCGGCGTCATCCAGCTGCGCGCCATCCCGCTCAAGCCCAAGGGCAGCCGCATCGGCTCCCTGGTGCTGCTGCGCGACGTCACCGAACTGCGCCGCCGCGAGCGCGAGTTGATCACCAAGGACGCCACCATCCGGGAGATCCACCACCGGGTGAAGAACAACCTCCAGACGGTCGCCGCGCTGTTGCGCCTGCAGGCCCGCAGGATGGACTCCGACCGGGGCCGCGAGGCCCTCAACGAGGCCGTGCGGCGCGTCGGTTCGATCGCGATCGTGCACGAGACGCTCTCGCAGAACCTGGACGAGCGGGTGGAGTTCGACGAGATCGCCGACCGGGTGATCTCGATGGTCGCGGAGATCTCGCCCGGCAAGGTCACCTGCCGGCGCACCGGCCGCTTCGGCATCCTGGACGCGGAGGTCGCCACCCCGCTCTCGATGGTCCTCACCGAGGTCCTGCAGAACGCCCTGGAGCACGCATTCGCCCCCGGTGAGCAGGGGACCGTCGAGGTCGCGGCGGTGCGCGGCGACGCCCGCGCCGATGACGCCCGGCTGCTCATCACGGTCCTGGACGACGGCCGGGGCCTGCCCGAGGGGTTCGACCCGCAGCGCGCGGGCAACCTGGGCCTGCAGATCGTACGGACGCTGGTGGAGGGGGAGTTGGGCGGTACGTTCGACATGCAGCCCGGCCCCGAGCGCGGCACCCGGGTGGTGCTCGACATACCGGTACGCCCGCAGAAGTAGCGGCCCCCGCACCCGGCGGCGGCCCCCGGGTCCCGCGCCCGGCCCCGCACAGCAGCGAGCCCCGGACCGATCGGAATCGGTCCGGGGCTCGAACGCTTGGTGTGTTACTGCTGCGCGCTGCGGCTCGGGAGGCGGGTCAGTGCGTACGCTGCGTACGCGCCGCCTGGCTCGGGCTCGTCGCGGTGGCGGTTCAGGCGCTGGCGTTGCGCGCCCGGTTGCGAGCGGCGCGGCGCTTCATCGCACGGCGCTCGTCCTCGCTGAGGCCACCCCAGACGCCGGAGTCCTGGCCGGACTCGAGCGCCCACTGCAGGCACTGCTCCATGACGGGGCAGCGACGGCAGACGGCCTTCGCTTCCTCGATCTGCAGCAGCGCAGGACCGGTGTTGCCGATGGGGAAGAACAGCTCGGGGTCTTCCTCGCGGCAAACGGCGTTGTGACGCCAGTCCATGTCTGCTCCATCTCCTAGGTATTGCTGGCAGGTTGCTTGTGAATGTGAACGCTTTCACGAATCCCCCCGCAAGGGAAGGGCCGACTGCCAGTCGCAAAACTGGTGTGGTCCTTGAATGAGGAGGGGTTCTGGTTCTCAGGGAGGCCGGTGCTGCGGGCCGTCCCGATCGCCAAGAAGAGACTCGCAAACCTCGGCGGCGGATACAACCCCTTCCGGAAAGTTTTTTTTGATTCCTCGGTGTCGACTGCGTCACAGCCGTACTTCCATGGGGTGGATGCCAGCCTAAACGTTCGACTGAAAGGACTTTAGGCCCTTCCACTCACACAATCACACGCAGTGCACGGCGAACGCCTGTGAACGTCACGCTGGTGCGCAGTCCGAGGTGGTCTCCGTCCATCTGGAAGGGGAGGGGGACCTTCGAATGCAAGGTGAAGTCGGTCTGGTCGTGCAGGGAAACGGCGTGCTTCCCGTGCGGGCCGCGCTCCGGCGTGGAGGTCAGCAGCTGGGTCGCATACCGGGCCACCGCAGGGGTCGAGAGGCGGGTCAGCCCCAGCACGTCCAGGGCGGTCTCGAAGGACGCCTCGGGGGACGCGTACACCGGGCGGTTGCCCAGGTAGGTCCAGGGGGAGGTGTTGCAGACTATCGACATCACCAGCTCCTGGACGGCCTCCTCGCCCAGGCGCTCCAGCGAGATCGTGCCGTGTCTGCGGTGCGGCTCCTCCATCAGCTGACGCACCACCTGGCGGAGGTAGAGCGCGTGCGTGGAGCGCTTGCCGCGCTCCCGCTGCTGTTCGACCCGGCCGATCACGCCCGCGTCGAACCCGTACCCCGCGCAGAACGTGAACCAGCGCGCGGGCACCGCCTCGTCCTCGGTGCCCGGCGTCCCCGACGCCAGGCCGAGGCTGATGGTCCGCTCCCGGCGCGACTCCAGGGCGTCCAGGATCGCGCCGGTCGCCTCGACCGGGTCGTTGGGCAGCCCGAGGGCGCGGGCGAAGACGTTGGTGGAACCCCCCGGGACCACCGCGAGGCGGGGCAGGCCCTCCGGATCGGGTCCGTCGTGCAGCAGTCCGTTGACGACCTCGTTGACGGTCCCGTCGCCACCGAGCGCCACCACCAGCTCGATGTCCCGCGACTCGGCGGCCCGGCGGCCCAGGTCACGGGCGTGGCCGCGGTACTCGGTGGTCACCGCCTCCAGCTTCATCTCGCTGGCGAGCGCGTGGATCAGTACGTCACGTACGCGGGCACTGGTGGTGGTTGCTGCCGGGTTGACCACGAGGAGTGCGCGCATGGGCGCCAGATTACCTACCGAGCGGTACCGGGCACAGTCCCGCCCCGGGCGCCCGGCGGCCGAGGGCTACCCTGCAAGGGTGAGCAGCACAGAGCAGAACCGCCCCGCCCGAGTGACCGCCGCCGCGGCGGTGTGCGCCCTGGAGGCCCTGGCCCTCTTCGCCGGCGGCCTCTACATGCTGGTGTCCGGACTCACCGGGAGCCCGGACGACACCGTCCAGGCCGAGACCGGCGGCGTGACCATGCTGGTGCTCGGCCTCATCCCGCTGCTCGCCGCCCGCGGCCTGCTGCTGCGCCGGAGCTGGAGCCGGGGCCCGGCGCTGATCACCCAGATCATGGCGCTGCCGGTGGCGTGGACGCTGCTGCGCGCGGACGGCGCGCTGATCCCGGCCGGGATCGTGCTGGCCGTCCTCGCGGTGGCGGGCCTGGTGACGATCCTGCACCGGGAGACCACGGACGCCCTGGGCATCCGCGGCCGCGGCGGCGCGTAGCACCGGGAGGGGCTGCCGGGGAGGGGCTACTCCTCCACCAGGAGCTTCTCGCGCAGCTGGGCCAGCGTGCGGGCCAGCAGCCGGGAGACGTGCATCTGCGAGATGCCGACCTCCTGCGCGATCTGCGACTGGGTCATGTTCCCGAAGAAGCGCAGCAGCAGGATCCGCTTCTCGCGGGGCGGCAGGTCCTCCAGGAGCGGCTTGAGCGACTCGCGGTACTCGACGCCCTCCAGCGCCTCGTCCTCCGCGCCCAGGGTGTCCGCGACCGCCGGGGACTCGTCGTCCGTGTCCGGCACGTCCAGCGACAGCGTGGAGTAGGCGTTCGCCGACTCCAGGCCCTCCAGGACCTCCTCCTCGGAGATCCCCAGCCGCTCCGCCAGCTCGTGCACCGTGGGCGAGCGCCCGTGCAGCTGGGACAGCTCGGCGGTGGCCGTGGTCAGCGCCAGGCGCAGCTCCTGCAGCCGCCGCGGCACCCGCACCGCCCAGCCCTTGTCGCGGAAGTGCCGCTTGATCTCGCCGACGACCGTCGGGGTGGCGTACGTGGAGAACTCCACGCCGCGCTCCGGGTCGAACCGGTCCACCGACTTGATCAGGCCGATCGTCGCGACCTGGGTCAGGTCGTCCAGCGGCTCGCCGCGGTTGCGGAACCGCCGCGCCAGGTGCTCCACCAGCGGCAGGTGCATCCGTACCAGCTGGTTGCGCAGCTCCGCCCGCTCCGGCGAGCCCTGCGGGAGGTCCCGCAGCTCGACGAACATCGCCCGCGCCCCGCTGCGATCGTGCGGGTCGTGCTGGTGGTGCCGTTCGTGCTCGCTCATATCGGCCGCCCGCTCCACGTGCTCCGCCGCGTCCACCGTCGGGTGCGGCCGTGCCTGCTGTTCCGGGATGCCGGCCGGCGGTCGTAGCTCGTTCCGCACGGGACCCTCCCCGCTGCTTCTCACGCCGGCCCGGGTCCCGCGCCGCGCTTCTTGTAGAGGCTGATGGAGACCGTGCGGTCCTCAGCGACCGAGGAGTCGACCTGTCCGGCCAGCGCCGACAGCACCGTCCAGGCGAAGGTGTCGCGCTCCGGGGCGCGGCCGTCGGTGGTGGGCGCCGAGACGGTCACCTCCAGCGAGTCGTCGACCAGCCGGAACACACAGCTCAGTACGGAGCCGGGCACGGCCTGCTGGAGCAGGATCGCGCAGGCCTCGTCGACCGCGATGCGCAAGTCCTCGATCTCGTCGAGGGTGAAGTCCAAGCGCGCCGCGAGACCGGCCGTGGCCGTACGCAGCACGGACAGGTAGGCACCCGCAGCGGGCAGCCGGACTTCCACGAAGTCCTGGGTCCCGGGCTCGCCTGCGATCTGGGACACCCTCACCTCCAAGGTGGCACAAGCTCGTTCGGGGCTCGGGGGAAGGGGGAGGTCCCCGGAGCCGGGCGGTGCGCGACGTCGCGCGGTCCGCCGTGACGCTATCGCGATCCATGGTGCCCTGTCGTCGGGACCCCCGGCCCCGCGACTGTCACTCAATGTAAGCCCATGAGTACGGACAGTGGCTAGGGGTCTGCGGGTCCCAATTGGGGGCGACCGGAGGCGGTTTGGCAGTGCTTCCACGACGGTCCGACGGGGTCGACCGGGGTGACGTACCCAGGCGTCAGACGATCGAACCGTCCACGAAGCACCAGCGCCAGTCCTCGCCCGGTTCGAAGGTGCGCATCACCGGGTGACCGGTGCTCTCGTGGTGCCCGGTGGCGTGCCGGCCGGCCGAGGAGTCGCAGCAGCCGACGTGCCCGCAGGTCAGGCAGAGCCGCAGCTGGACGGGGTGGGTCCCGGCGGCCAGGCACTCCGGGCAGGTGTCACCCAGCGGCGCGGGCTCGGGGCGCGGGAGTTCTGCAAGGTGCGGGCACTCGCTCATGATGGCCAGGTTACGTCGCGCACGAGACAGGGACCCGACATGGACGCATTGCCGCTGGTGGTACTGGTGGCCGCGAGCGCGGCGGTGGCCGGGGCGGCCCGGCGCACGCCCGTGCCCGCGCCGCTGCTGCTGGTGGCGGCCGGGCTCGCCGCCTCGTACGTCCCGGGCTGCCCGGACTACACGCTGGACCCGCACGTCGTGCTCCCGCTGATCCTGCCGCCGCTGCTGCACACGGCCGCGCTGGAGTCCTCCTACCTGGACCTGCGGGCCAACCTGCGGCCCGTCGCGCTGCTCTCCGTGGGCTACGTGCTCTTCGCGACGGTCACGGTGGGTTACCTCGCCTTCCTGCTGGTGCCGGACCTGCCGCTGACCGCCGCGCTGGTGCTGGGCGCCGTGGTGGCGCCGCCGGACGCGGTCGCGGCGACCGCGATCGCCCGCAGGCTGGGGCTGCCGAACCGGATCACGACCATCCTCCAGGGGGAGTCCCTGGTCAACGACGCGACCGCGATCACCGCCTACAAGGTGGCGCTGGCCGCGGTCGTCGGCGAGGGCGTCAGCTGGGCGGGCGGCATCCGCGAGTTCGGACTGGCGGCCGTCGGCGGCATCGGCGTGGGCCTGGTCCTGATGGTCCCCCTGCACTGGCTGCGCCGCTGCCTGAAGGAGGCGCTGCTGCAGAACACCCTCTCCCTGCTGGTGCCCTTCGTCGCGTACGCGGCGGCCGAGCAGGTCGGCGCCTCCGGGGTGCTCGCCGTGGTCGTCGTCGGCCTCTACCTGGGCCACCGCTCCTGGCAGGTGGACTTCGCCACCCGGCTGCAGGAGGCGGCCGTCTGGAAGGTGGTCGCCTTCGTCCTGGAGTCCGCGGTGTTCGCGCTGATCGGCCTCCAGCTCCCGTACGTCGTCAGGGAGCTCGGGCCGTACGGGGCGGGCGAGCTGGCCGGGTACGCGGCCGGGGTGTTCGCCGCGGTCGTGGTGATGCGGTTCGTCTGGGTCTTCCCCGCCACCTTCCTGCCGCGTGCCCTCTCGCAGCGGGTCAGGGAGCGCGAGCCCGGGGTGAACTGGACCGCGCCGGTGGTCGTCGGCTGGGCCGGGATGCGCGGCGTCGTCTCGCTCGCCGTCGCCTTCTCCATCCCGGTCGCCACGGACGGCGAGCCGTTCCCGGCGCGCAACCTGGTCCTCTTCCTGACCTTCACCACGGTCATCGGCACCCTGGTCGTCCAGGGGCTGACGCTGCCGCCGCTGATCCGGCTGCTCAAGGTCCCCGGCCGCGACGCCCGGGCCGAGACGCTCGCCGAGGCGCAGGCCCAGAGCGAGGCGTCACGGGCCGCCGAGGCCCGGCTCGACGAGCTGCTCGCCGACGGGGCCAACGCGCTGCCTGGCCCGCTCGCCGAGCGGCTGCGCACGGTCCTGGAGCGGCGGCGCAACGCGGTGTGGGAGCGGCTCGGCACGGCCAACGCGGTCACCGGGGAGTCCGCCGACGACACCTACCGGCGGCTGTCCCGGGAGATGATCTCGGCCGAGCGCGAGGTGTTCGTACGGCTGCGCGACGAGCGGCGCATCGACGACGAGATGATGCGCACCCTGCTGCGCCGGCTGGACCTGGAGGAGGCGGCGGCCTACCGCGAGGAGGACTGACGGCCCGCGCCCGGCCAGCGCGGCTGACGGCCCGCCCCCGGCCGGGGAGCCGTCCTCAGGACGGGTCGGGGCGGCCCGTGACCACCGCGGCGAGCACCGTGCCGGGCGGGAAGGCGCCCTCCTCGGTGAGCGTGGTCAGCGCCAGCAGCATTTTGGCCACATACAACCGCTCGATGGCGACTTCATGCCGTTCGTCGAAGTCGTCCGCGAACGCGTGCAGTTCCGGGGTCGTGCGCGCGTACCCGCCGCAGTGGAAGCGCTCCTCCAGGCTCCACGCGCCGGCCGGGCCCCCGAACGCCTCCCGCTGCAGCGCGCGCACCTCCGCGCCCAGGAAGCCGCCCCTGAGCACCGGGACGCCCAGCGCCCGCCCCGAGGGCCCCAGACCGGCCGCCAGGCCCGCCAGGGTGCCGCCCGTGCCGCAGGCCACCGCCGCCACGTCGGCCTTCCCGCGCAGCTCCAGGCCCAGCTCCCGGCAGCCGCGGGCCGCCAGCGCGTTGGAGCCGCCCTCGGGGACCACGTAGGCGTCCTCGGCGCCCGCCGCGCGCAGGATCCGGGCCAGCGTCCCGGGGTCGCGCTTGGCGCGGTACGCGGCGCGGTCCACGAACTCCAGGCGCATGCCGTCCGCCGCGCACCGGGCCAGCGAGGGGTTGAGCGGGCGGCCGGCCAGCTCCTCGCCCCGTACGACGCCGACCGTGGGGAAGCCCAGGAGGCGGCCGGCGGCGGCGGTGGCCCGCAGGTGGTTGGAGTACGCGCCGCCGAAGGTGACGACCGGCCGCCCGGCGGCGGCCGCCAGGTTGGGCGCCAGCTTGCGCCACTTGTTGCCCGGCAGGTCGGGGTGGATCAGGTCGTCCCGCTTGAGCAGCAGGCGCACCCCGCGCCGGGTGAAGCGCTCGTCCTCGACCGGCTGCAGCGGGGAGGGCAGCCGGGGGGCGAGGGAGGCCGGGTCGAGCGCGTTCACCAGGTCATTGTCCCCGCTCCGCCGCCCCGCGGGCGACGGCGGGGACGGCCGGGGGACCCGGGTCACTCCGGGGGGACCCGGATCACTTCAGCCGGGCGGTGATCCTGGCCCGCATGTCGTCCATCGAGAAGCCGCGCGGATCCACCTTGCCCGGCTGCCACTCCTTGTGCCCGATCACCGAGCGCGCGGTCCAGCCGTGGTGGCGGCAGATCGCGGCGGCGGCCTTCTCGATCGCCTCAAGCTGCGCCTCGGGCCAGGGGTCCTCGCCGTCGCCGAGGTTCTCGCACTCGAAGCCGTAGAAGTGCGGATTGCCGTCCGTGTTCGCCTCGTTGACCGGCGGCAGGCCCTTCTCGGCGATCACCGCGCGCAGTACGTCGTCGTCGCCGAGCCCGGCGTGGTTGGCGCGGCCGTAGCCGACCAGGTGGACCGAGCCGTCCTTGGCGATCACGCCGTGGCAGAGCGGTCCGGGCAGGGCCTCGTAGCCGTCGTAGCAGATCCGCACCGTGGTGTCGGTGCCGCGGGTGACCGTGTGGTGGACCATCACGCCGTTGACCGGGCCCCAGGGCCCCTTGTGGTTGCGGTTGTGGGTGCGCCACTCGCCGACCTGGACCACCGTCAGGCCCTCGGCGCGCAGGGCGTCCAGGAAGCCGCCCGCGGACATGGGTGAGGCCATGGCCGCCTCCTCTGTGTGCGTAGGAACGTGTACGCAGCTTGTATCGGAGGGAGTGCGTCCGAGGTGATTCGTTCGGTTGTCGTGCGAGCCGATCCGGACAGGTGGGACGGGGTTTTCGGCCGTACGCCAGTCGAGTGAAACAGAGTGCAGAAACGATGTTTTCTGCCCCACTGGAGTCACTTCAGTCCCACTCCTTCGTGTAATGGCGCGAGCACGTGGAGCACTGGAAAGCTCTCGTCCCGTTCAGCTCATGATCGGGAGGAAGTGCCCATGTCGGTCGGTTCGGTTGGCGACGAGGTACGCACGGAAAACGCGGCGCCGCAGCAGTCCCTCGGCACCGCAGCCGCGCGGAACCTGGCGACCACCACCAAGTCGGCGCCGCAGATGCAGGAGATCACCTCCAGGTGGCTGCTGCGCATGCTCCCCTGGACCCAGGTCCAGGGCGGTACGTACCGGGTGAACCGGCGGCTCAGCTACTCGGTCGGGGACGGCCGGGTGACCTTCGTGCAGACCGGCGAGCGGGTCTCGGTGATCCCCGCCGAGCTCGGCGAGCTGCCGGTGCTGCGCGATTTCGACGACGAGGCGGCGCTGGCCGAGCTCGCCAACCGCTGCGTGCAGCGGGAGTACGCCGCCGGACAGGTCATCGCCGAGGAGGGGACCCCCGCCGACCGGGTCTTCCTGCTCGCGCACGGCCGCGTCGAACAGGTCGGCACCGGGCCCTACGGCGACGAGGCGGTCCTCGAAGTCCTGGCGGACGGGGCGTACTTCGGCGACCACTCGCTGGTCGAGCGGGACGCCACCTGGGAGCACACCTCCCGCGCCGCCACCGCCTGCACCGTCCTCGAACTCACCCGCGACGACGTGGTCAACCTGGCCGACCGGGCCGAGTCGCTGGCCCAGCACCTGGCCGGCCTGGCCGCGCTGCCCCACCAGCGCACCAACAACTACGGCGAGAAGGCGATCGACCTCTCCGCGGGCCACGTCGGCGAGGCCGTCGTCCCGCACACCTACGTCGACTACGACGCCTCGCCGCGCGAGTACGAACTCAGCGTCGCCCAGACCGTGCTGAAGGTGCACAGCCGCGTCGCCGACCTCTACAACCAGCCGATGAACCAGACCGAGCAGCAGCTGCGGCTCACCGTCGAGGCGCTGCGCGAGCGCCAGGAGCACGAGCTGGTCAACAACCGGGAGTTCGGCCTGCTGGCCAACTGCGACTACTCCCAGCGCCTCCAGCCGCACGACGGCGTGCCCGGCCCCGACGACATGGACGAGCTGCTCTCCCGGCGGCGCGGGTCCAAGCTGTTCCTCGCCCACCCGCGCGCCATCGCCGCCTTCGGGCGCGAGTGCAACCGGCGCGGCCTGGTGCCCGAGTCCATCGACGTCAACGGCAACCGCATCCCGACCTGGCGCGGCGTGCCGATCTTCCCGTGCAACAAGATCCCCATCTCCGAGAACCGCACCACCTCGATCCTGTGCATGCGCACCGGCGAGTCCGAGCAGGGCGTCATCGGCCTGCACCAGACCGGCCTGCCGGACGAGATCGAGCCGAGCCTCTCGGTGCGCTTCATGGGCATCGACGAGCAGGCGATCATCTCGTACCTGGTCACCGCCTACTACTCGGCCGCGATCCTCGTCCCGGACGCCCTGGGCGTCCTGGAGAACGTCGAGGTCAGCCGCTGGCGCTAGGGATTCGGGACACGGCCCCGGCCGTGTCCCGGCACCCCACCAGCGCCCCGCGTACGGTGCGGCGGGCCCGTCCCGTCCCGGCGGCCCGCCGCACCCTCCCCAGGGACGTCCGCCCGGACGTCCCCAGGCCAGGAAGGGCACCGTGACCACGACCAGTACCGACCCGGCGACGGACGGGCAGGGCGCGGCCGCGCTCCTGGACCGCACGCGCACGACGGTCGACCCGCGGCTGCGGGCCGCCGTCCAGTCACTGCCCGGCTCCATGCGGCGGGTGGCGATGTACCACTTCGGCTGGGAGCACGCCGACGGCACCCCGGCCGCCGGGCAGGCCGGCAAGGCGATCCGCCCCGCCCTGGTGCTGGCCGGCGCCCGGGCGCTCGGCGGCGAGCCGCGGCTCGCGGTGCGGGCGGCGGCGGCCGTGGAGCTCGTGCACAACTTCACGCTGCTGCACGACGACATCATCGACGACGACCGCACCCGCAGGCACCGGCCCACCGCCTGGACGGTGTTCGGGATGCCGGACGCGCTGCTCGCGGGCGACGCCATGGCCGCGCTGGCGCTGCGGCTGCTCGCCGACGACCCCCACCCGGCGTCCGCGGCGGCCGCGTCCCGGGTCTCCTCGTGCGTGATCGAGCTGTGCGCGGGCCAGCAGGCGGACGTGGCCTTCGAGCGGCGCCCGCCGCGCGAGGTCGCGCTGGACGAGGTCGTCGCCATGGCGACCGCCAAGACCGGTGCGCTGCTGGGCTGTTCGTGCGCGCTGGGCGCCCTGTACGCGGGCGCGGGGGAGGAGGAGGTGGCCGCCATGGACGCCTTCGGACGCGAGGCGGGGCTCGCCTTCCAGCTGATCGACGACCTGATCGGCATCTGGGGGGACCCGGAGCGCACCGGGAAGCCCGCGGGGGCGGACCTGGTGGCCCACAAGAAGTCGCTGCCGGTGGTGATGGCGCTCGGCTCGGGCACCCGGGCGGGCGCGGAGCTGGCGGAGCTGTACGAACGCCCGCTGGCGGGCGCGGAGCTGGCGCGGGCCGTGCGGGCCGTGGAGGAGGCGGGCGGGCGCGACTGGGCGCAGGCGCAGGCGGCGGACCGGATGGCCCGCGCGGTGCAGCAGCTGTCGCGCGCGGTGCCGGACCTGGCGGCGGCCGGGGACCTGCTGTCGCTGGCGGAGTACGTCACGCGGCGCACCCGCTGAGCGGCGCGCCGACGCGGTCCTTCGGCGACCGGCAGGCGGTTCGATGATCGGCAAGTAGGGAGGGCGCTCATCGGCCTGTCGTGCCGACGGTCATCTGCAAGTGGGCCCGGCGCGCCCACGGCGGGGCGATAGCGGGCCGCGGGCGGGTCCGGGGCCGTACAACTTCCGCGAACCACCCCTGCTGTGCGTTCCGGAAGGAAAAGCCCGTGTTCCCTGCCCGCCAGACCCTCGGCGCCGCGGCCTCGGCTGCCCTGATCGTCCTCGCCGCGCCCGGTGCCGCGTCGGCCGCGCCCCATGACGTGCCCGACGGCGCCCCCGCCGGGAACCGGGCCGCCGCGCGCGGCGCCCTCGGTGACGGCGGCGAACTGGCCAACGTGGCGGCGCCGGTGCACGGCGACGTCAAGAAGCCGGTCGACCTCGACGGCACCGCCCGCCAGGTGAGCGACGCGGCGGGCCGGGTGCTGGACAAGGCGGCGGCCGACGTGCCGCTGGTGAACAAGACGAACGTCGGCGGCTGACCGAGGGGACGGGGGAGTTGCAGAACCACTGCGAGTGAAGCACTATGAGTGCAGTGGTTCTGCTTCCGCGGCACGCCGGGCGTGCCGCGGCGTCCTGCCCCCGAGAGACACCGAGGCTCACTTGCGCACGCTCACCTACTTCGTCGCCTGCTCCGTCGACGGCTTCATCGCCGACCCCGACGGCGACGCCTCCTCGATGATGAAGTACGTCGACGGGGAGTTCCTGGAGTACCTCACCGACCGGTACCCGGACACCATCGCGGAGGAGGGCCGCAAGGCGCTCGGCGTCGACGGGGTGCCCAACCGGCGCTTCGACACCGTGATCCAGGGCACCGGCAGCTACCGGCTCGGCCTGGACGCCGGCTTCCCCAGCCCCTACGGACACCTGCGGGAGATCGTCGCCTCGCGCACCCTGACGGAGTCCCCGCACCCCCGCGTCGAGCTGGTGCACGGCGACCGGCTGGTCGAGCGGGTCCGCGAACTCAAGGCGGAGGACGGCCCGCTGGGCATCTGGCTGTGCGGCGGCTCGAAGGTCGCGGGCAGCCTGTTCGACGAGGTCGACGAGCTGGTCGTGAAGACCTACCCCGAGGTGTACGGCGCGGGCCTGCCGATGTTCGGCGCGGGCTCCTCGCCCGCCGCGTTCGCCCTGGAGGAGTGCCGGGTGTTCGGCAACGGCGTGATCGTGCGCACGTACTCCCGCGTCCGGCCCTGAGGCGGCGCGAAAGCATCAACCACGGCGAGAACCACCCAAGTCGGCGCCCCCGAGGGGTGCTGGCGCACACCGGAGGCCGTCCTACCGCTACAGTCCGCGCCATGTCATCGGAGTCGACGGAAGTCTGGGCCGGCTGGTACCGGGACCGCCGCGGTGCGGAATCGATCGTGATCACGGCACGCGGGCGGCAGGTGTCCACCCGCATCAGGGGTGTGGAGTACGGGGGCGACTCGTTCGCCGCCCTCGGCGAGACGGGTACGGGCACGGCGCTGGCCGGGTGCGTCCTGGAGTGGGACCTCCCGCTGCCCGTCAGCGCGGACGGCGCGGAGCACCGCGCCACCCTCAGCTGCCTGCTGGCGCTGGGCGAGCCCGGCCGGGCCGGTGCGCCCGAGCGGGCGGACCTCAACGCCACCCTGCACTTCGGCGGGGCCGCGTACGAGTCGGGGGTCGTGGACGGCGACCTGGCCGAGGCGCTGGACCGCATCCGGCGCCAACTGCCGCCCGGCGTCGAGCTGTCGCGGGTCTCCGCGCACGCCTGAGCCCGCCGTCCCCCACGGGGAGCGCCCCGCGACGACCTGGTCGCGGGGCGCTCCGGCGTGCGTCGGTACGGTGTTCGCCTACTTCACCGCGGCCAGCGCGGAGGCCAGGCCGTTGGCCCACAGCTGGTTGACGCGGGAGCGCTCCTGCGCGTTCGGGTAGGCGTTCTGGCACGAGGTGCCCGGGCCGCCGCCGGACATCAGCTCGCTGCACGGACCCGAGTAGTGGTCGGGCAGGCCGAGCACGTGGCCGGTCTCGTGGGCCGTCACGCGGGTGGAGTTGTACTGCTGGTTCTGCCGGTAGTCCAGGAAGATGTAGCCGCTGCCGTGGCCGTTGGTGCTGGCGTACGAGCCGCGCGAGTCATTGCCCTCGTAGTAGCGGAAGTTGGGGCTGGAGGAGCGCTCGGCCAGCTTCACGTTGGAGACCGAGCTGTTCCAGATCTGGGTGGACTGGGATATCTGGCTGCGGAAGCTGGGGGCGCTCGCCGTGGAGTAGTACACGGTGACGACCTGGATGCCGGGGTTGGCCGCGCGCTGCTCGGCGACCGACTTCATGACCGCGTCGAAGAACGCCTTGTTGTTCTTGGCCTCCTGGGCCGAACCCTGGTAGGAGGAGTAGCCCGCGGTGGGGGCGGGGGCCTGGGCGGCGGTCGCGGTCGCGGGGACGGCGCCGAGGGCGGCGGCGACGGCGAGACCGAGCACGGCGGACAGAGCGGTCCTGGAGTGTCTCATGTGGGGGCTCCTGATCTCGTGAACGCGCGGGGTGACGCGTTCCGGTACCGGAGAGTGTCGGGGAGCCCGGGCCCGCGCGGATGATGTCAGCTGGCGATAGCTCCACGACATCACCCCGGCCAACTCCCTTTGAATCCAAGGTGATCGGGGGGAAACGGGTGTCTGGTGTGGTCCATGGTGCCGCCCTACGCTCAGGGGCATGGAACTGGAGGTGAGGCACCTGCGGGCGCTCTGCGCCATCGCGGACACGGGCAGTCTGCACAAGGCCGCCCGCCAACTGGGCATGAGCCAGCCCTCGTTGACGACCCAGCTGCGGCGCATCGAGAACTCGCTGGGTGCCGAGCTGTTCTCGCGCGGGCGCACCGGCTGCCGCCCCACCCCGCTGGGCCGCTCGGTGCTCAGCCGGGCCCGCCCGCTGGTCGCCGGGCTCGCCGCGCTGGTCTCCGAGACCAAGGCGGCCGCCGCCGGGGCGGACGGCCCCCGGCTGCGGGTCGGCTCCACCGCCAGCAGGGCGCTCGCGGGCTGGCTGCGCCGGCTGCGGCTGCAGTCGCCCGGCACCGAGATCACGCTCCACGTGGACGTCTCCGCCAACGCCCTGCTGGGCATGGTCGCCGCCGGGCAGCTCGACGTGGCCTTCGTGCACGAGGTCGAGGGCTGCCCGCTCCGGGTCCCGGACGGCCTCCAGCGGCGCGTCCTGGTCGAGCGGGAGCCGCAGTTCGTCTCCATGTCCAGCGACCACCCGGCCGCCGCGCGGTCCGTGGTGGACCTGGCCGACCTGGCCGGCGACCGCTGGATCGTCGACCCTACGGTGGACGGCGAGTGGGACGGCCTGCGCCGGGTGCTCAGCGGCGCCGGGCTCGACCCGCTGGTGCTGCACGGCGACTACCAGACCGCGGCCTCGCTCATCGCGATCGGCGAGGCGGTGGCGCCCTGCCAGCCCACCTCGGGCCCGCGCGAGGACATGGCCATCAGACCGCTGCGCGGCGACCCGCTGGCGGTGCGGCTGCTGCTGTACGCGCGCGGGGACGCCGAGGCGGCCGTGGTGTACGCGGCGCTGGAGCAGGCCTACCGGGAGGCGGCGCTGCGCACGGCGGCGTACCGCCAGTGGCTGCACCGCCACAAGAGCCCGCTGGTGCGGGCGGCCTGAGGCTCACGCCCGCGGGTCCGCCTCGTGGCCCACCCGCTCGTAGCGCAGCAGCAGGACGCCGCCGTCGAAGGTGCGGGACTCGGCGAGCCGCAGTTCCATCCGCCCGTCCGGGGCCAGGAAGGCCGGCTTGCCGCCGCCCAGGACCACCGGGTGCACCAGGATGCGGTACTCGTCGATGAGCCCGAGCCGGGTCAGCGCGGAGGCCAGCGTCGCCCCGCCGAACAGCAGGAAGTCCCCTTCCCCCGGCCCCTCCTTGAGCGCGGCGATCTCCTCGGCCAGGTCGCCCGCGGCCACCCTGGTGTTCCACCCGGCGCGCACCGGCCCCCGGGCGAAGACCACCTTGGGGGCGTTGCGCCACACCGGCCCGATGCCGCTCCCCGGCTCGTCGCCGTCCGCGGCCCCCTGCCAGTAGCTGGCCATCATCTCGTACACGACCCGGCCGTAGAGGAACGCGTCCGCGCTGTCCTTGAGCCCGCGCGCGTACGCGGTGAGGCCGGGCCCCACGGTCGGCCAGTCGAACTCCCCCCGGGGGCCCTCGATGTAGCCGTCCAGCGACTGGTGCACGAGATGGACGACCCTGCGCCTGCCTGCCATGGCGCCTCCCTCCCGGGCCAGCGTCCCAACCCCGCCCGACCCCGGCAAGGCCCGTCCGCCCGCCACCGGTCCACGAGGCCCCGGGGACGCCCGCGGCACCCGGGAACGCCGACAGCACCCGGCTCCGCGCGGTTGCCGGGTGCTGTCGCGGGCGGTGGCCCGAAGGGTGACCGGGGTCAGGCCTTCTTGGTCTCCCAGAAGATGCGGTCGATCTCGGCGATGAGCTCGAGCGCCTTCTCACCGGTCTTCGGGTCCGTCGACGCCTTGGCGGCCGACAGGGCCTTCAGGGTGTCGTTGACCAGCTGGTGCAGCTGCGGGTACTTCTCGAAGTGCGGCGGCTTGAAGTAGTCGCTCCACAGCACCGACACGTGGTGCTTGGCGAGCTCCGCGCGCTGCTCCTTGATGACGGTGGCGCGGGCACGGAAGTGCGGGTCCTCGTTGGCCTGGAACTTCTCCTGGACGGCCTTGACCGACTCGGCCTCGATGCGGGCCTGGGCCGGGTCGTAGACACCGCAGGGCAGGTCGCAGTGCGCGCTGACCTTCACCTTGGGGGCAAACAGGCGGGAGAGCATTGTGCTGTCCTTCCTCGTGATCGTCTTCTCAGGTGGGACATTACTCCGTGAGAGACGGCTTTTCGCGAGTGCCCCCTAGGGCTTAGGCCAAAAGTCCAGGGGGGGTGGTGGGACCGATGGCGGAACGTACCGTGGAAGCGGGAGGTGGCCGATGACGGAGCAGGGGCGGGAGACGAGGGTGCCGTGGGGCATCGCCGAGGTGACCGGGCTTTCGATGGTGCCGACGCTGCTCCACCGCGACCAGCTGCTGGTGCGGTACGGGTCGGTGGCGCGCGCCGGTGACGTGGCGGTGCTGCGGCACCCGCTGCAGCAGGACCTGCTCATCGTCAAGCGCCTGGTGGAGCGGCGCGAGGGCGGCTGGTGGGTGCTGGGGGACAACCCCGACGCCGAGGTGGTGGACAGCCGGGCCTTCGGGACCGTGCCGGACGAGCTGGTGCTCGCGCGGGTGTGGGCGCGCTTCAGGCCGTTGACGCCGGGGCGCCGGCGGACCCCGCGCTACCTGGCGTCCTGGGCGCTCTCCTGCGCGCGCCCGGTGCTCGCCGACCGCTCGCTCTCCAGGCGCTTGCGGGCGCGGTAGGCCGCGACGTTGGCGCGGGTCGCGCAGCGGTCCGAGCAGTAGCGGCGGGAGCGGTTGGTCGAGGTGTCCAGGTAGGCGTTGCGGCACGGTGCGGCCTGGCACAGGCCGAGCCGGTCGGCGCCGTAGGTGGTGAGGTGGAAGGCGAGCCCCATCGCGGCGATCGCGGCGTACCCCGCGGTCGCGTTGGAGGGGTGGTCGGCCAGGTGCATGTGCCAGTCCGGGCGCCCCTCGTCGTCCAGGTAGTCGTGCCCGGAGATCTGCGGGCTGACCGGGAACTCCAGGAGCAGCGAGTTCAGCAGGTCCACCGCCGTGCGCTCGTCGCCGGTGTCCGCCGCCTCGAAGACCGCGCGCAGCCGCGCCCGCACCGAGCGGAACCGGGTCACGTCGGAGTCCGTGGCGCGCCGGGCCATCTGCGTGGACGCCCCGAAGAGCTCGCGGACCACCTCGACGGAGGTGAGCGCGTCCTTGTTGCGCGCCGGCTCCTCGGTGTTGACCAGGCGCACGGCGAAGTCCGAGTAAGAGGCCAGTTCCACTTGTAGTCCTTACGGCGGCGGTCTAGTGTGACGGAGTAACAGGCAGGTGCACTTCTAGGGTATTACGTCATGGAGGCTTCGCGATGACCGAAACGGCGGCCGGGACCGACTGGCAGGCCTGGCAGCTCAGCTGGGACCGGCAGCAGGAGTGGTACATGCCCGACCGCGAGGAGCGGTTCCGGGTCATGCTCGACATGGTGGAGGCCGTCGTCGGGCCCGAGCCGCGGGTCCTGGACCTCGCGTGCGGTACGGGAAGTATTACGGACCGGCTGCTCAAGAGGTTCCCGGCGGCGACCAGCACCGGCGTCGACCTCGACCCCGCGCTGCTCGCCATCGCCCGGGGCACCTTCGCGGGCGACGACCGCGTGACCTTCGTGCGGGCCGACCTCAAGGACGCCGGCTGGACCGCGCGGCTGCCCCACGACTCGTACGACGCCGTGCTCACCGCGACCGCCCTGCACTGGCTGCACAGCGAACCGCTCGCGGCGCTCTACGGGCAGCTGGCCGCCGTGGTGCGCGACGGCGGGGTGTTCATGAACGCCGACCACATGATCGACCCCGCCACCCCGCGCATCAACGCCGCCGAGCGCGCCCACCGGCACGCCGCGATGGAGCGCGCCAAGGAGGGCGGCGCGGTGGACTGGGCCGCCTGGTGGGAGCTGGCGGCGCGCGACCCGGAGCTCGCCGGGCCCACCGCCGAGCGCTTCGAGATCTACGGCGAGCACGCGGACGGCGACACCCCGTCCGCCGAGTGGCACGCGCGCACCCTGCGCGCGGCCGGGTTCGCCGAGGCCCGCGCGGTGTGGTCCTCGCCCAGCGACAGCCTGGTCCTCGCCCTGAAGTGAGGAACGCGTGAGGGGCGTTGCGGACTCTCCGTCCGCAACGCCCCTCACGCGCACAGCTGTTACAGCACCTTCGACAGGAACGACTTGGTGCGGTCGTGCCGGGGGTTGGTCAGCACGTCGCGCGGGTGGCCCGACTCGACCACCACGCCGCCGTCCATGAACACCAGGGAGTCGCCCACCTCGCGGGCGAAGCCCATCTCGTGCGTGACCACCACCATCGTCATGCCCGACTCGGCCAGGTCCCGCATCACGTCCAGGACGTCGCCCACCAGCTCCGGGTCGAGCGCCGAGGTCGGCTCGTCGAAGAGCATCAGCTTGGGCTCCATCGCCAGCGCCCGGGCGATCGCCACCCGCTGCTGCTGGCCGCCGGAGAGCTGCGAGGGGTAGGTCTCCGCCTTGTCGGCCAGGCCCACCCGGTCCAGCAGGCGCAGCGCCCGCTCGCGGGCGGTCGCCCTGGACTCCCCGCGCACCTGCACCGGCGCCTCCATGACGTTCTGCACGGCCGTCATGTGCGGGAACAGGTTGAAGCGCTGGAACACCATGCCGATGTCACGGCGCTTGAGGGCGACCTCGCTGTCCTTCAGCTCGTACAGCTTGGCGCCCTTCTGGCGGTAGCCGACCAGCTCGCCGTCCACGTACAGCCGGCCCGCGTTCACCTTCTCCAGGTGGTTGATGCAGCGCAGGAACGTCGACTTGCCGGAGCCGGACGGGCCGATGAGGCAGAACACCTCGCCGGACTGGACCTCCAGGTCGATGCCCTTGAGGACCTCGAGGCTGCCGTAGGACTTGTGGACGCCCTCGGCCTTCACCATGGCGGTCATCCGGCCACTCCCTTCGGGCGGCGCACCGAGAACACGCCGCTCCTGATCTTCTGGAGCGCGGTCGGCGGCAGGCTGCGGCTCGACCCCTTGGCGTAGTGCCGCTCCAGGTAGTACTGGCCGACGCTGAGCACCGAGGTCATCAGCAGGTACCAGGCGGCGGCCAGGAAGTACATCTCCACCGGGGCGCCGGAGGTCTGGCCGATGTTCTGGGCCTGCCGGAACAGCTCGGTGAACTGCACGGCCGCCACCAGCGAGGTCGTCTTGAGCATGTTGATGACCTCGTTGCCCGTCGGCGGCACGATCACCCGCATCGCCTGCGGGATCACGATCCGGCGCAGGGTCTTGGCGTGGCTCATGCCCAGGGCGTGCGAGGCCTCGGTCTGGCCCTCGTCGACCGCGAGCAGGCCGGCGCGGCAGATCTCCGCCATGTACGCCGCCTCGTTGAGGCCGAGTCCGAGCAGCGCCGTGAGGAACGGCGTCATGAAGTCGGACCACTCGTCCCGGTAGAAGCCCAGGTTGACGTACTGGAAGACCAGGCCGAGGTTGAACCAGACGAACAGCTGGACCAGGACCGGGGTGCCCCGGAAGAACCAGATGTAGAACCAGGCGATCGAGGAGGTCACCGGGTTCTTCGAGAGCCGCATGACGGCCAGCAGGATGCCGCCGCCGATGCCGATCGCCATCGACAGGACGGTGAGGACCATCGTCTGCACGACGCCGTCGGTGATGCGCTCGTCGAAGAAGTAGTCCGGGACGGCGCCCCAGTTGATCTTGCCCTGGGAGAACGCGTAGACGAGCGCGGCCAGCAGGCCGATCGCCACGACCGCGGCGACGTAGCGGCCGTAGTGCCGGACCGGGACGGCCTTGATGGCCTCCGCCCCGGCTCCCGGGGACGGCGGAGTGTCCTCGGGGCCCGTCTTCTTGATGTCGGTAGTCACGTGGTGCCTTTCAGTGCCGAAGTGCCGACCGGTGCCGGACCGCGGTCAGGAACCGCCGTTGATCTTCGCCTCGGTCACCGCGCCGGCGTCCACGCCCCACTTCGCGATGATCTTCTTGTACTCGCCGTTCTTGACGATGGCGTCCAGCGCGGCCTTCAGGGCGTCGCGCAGCTGGTCGTTGCCCTTGGCCACGGCGATGCCGTACGGGGCCGCCTCGACCTGCTCGCCGACGAGCTGGAAGTCGTTGCCGCCGCCCGAGGTCTTCACCGCGTAGGCCGCGACCGGGAAGTCCGAGGAGCCCGCGTCGGCGCCGCCGGCCCGCAGCCGGGTCTGGGCCTCCAGGTCGTTGTCGAAGGACTCCAGGGCGATCTTGCCCTTGCCGCCGGTCTCGCACTTCTTGGACTCGGCCTTGGCCAGGTCCTCGGAGACCGTGCCGCGCTGCACGACGAGCTTCTTGCCGCACAGGTCGGCCCAGGTCTTGATGCCCTTGTCGTCGCCCTTCTTGGTGTAGATGGAGACGCCCGCGGTGAAGTAGTCGATGAAGTCGACGCCCTCGCCGACCTTCTTCTTGGTCTCCGAGTCGACGCCGTTCTGACGGTCCTTGGTGTCCGTCATGGCCGACATCGCCAGGTCGTAGCGCTTGGCGCGCAGACCCGTGATCAGGGTGTCGAAGGTGCCGTTCTCGAACTCGAACTTCACGCCCAGCTGCTTGCCCAGCGCGTCGGCGACGTCCGGGTCGATGCCGACCGTCTTGCCGGAGCCGTCCTTGAACTCCACCGGCGGGTAGGCGATGTCGGAGCCGACCTTGATGACGCCCTTGTCCCGGATCGCCTGGGGGAGCTTGTCGGCGAGCGGCGCGGCGGAGGTGCCGCCGCCCTTGCCCTTGTCGCCGCTCTCGGTCTGGTCGCCACAGGCGGTCAGCAGCAGGGAGCCGGCGACCGCGATCGCGGCGACCGCGGCTATCCGGGAGGTCCGGGCGGTCGTACAGCGAGGGGTGGTGCCTGCGGTCATGGTCGGGGTCCTCCGGCTTGTGAGGGAGTTGCCAGCGGTCGGAGCACGCACCTTCGGGTGTCGCGACCTCGTGTGATGACGGCATCTTGCCATTCGGACGGGCGCAATCAGGGGGCCGCTCATGTCAAAATCGGATAACGGGTCACACACGGACCCCAACAGGCCGGTCGATCAAGGCCGGACCTTCTGCGGGGCGGACGACGGTCCACCGGAAATCCTCCGGCGCATCTCGCCATACGGACGGCGTAGTCGCCGCGAAACACCCGTCGGGCCGACTTGTCCAGACATCGCGCCATGATTCATGTCACCGGTGCGCGATCCGTACCCGATCCGCCTCCCCGTACCACGTCTCCAGGTGTCGTGGGCCATACGGACTCGTCCTCGGTGCCGTCCGTCGGGTAAGAAGGATCCTTACACCCCTCATCCGGGGCTCAGGGCGCGTTGTGCGGCGCGCCCGAGCGGCTGCCCGACCAGGCGGCCGCGGTGCCCGCCCACCCCTCCTCAACCAGGAGTGGCCACCCTCAACTGATGAAGACTTAAGGGGTCAAACGAAAATGGCAGCGGAGATCGTCAATCCTCGCAGCGACAGCGGTGCGGAGGGCGCCTCCTCGACTCCCGAGGAGCCCTTCGATCCGGCCTTCGCGCTGCACCGGGGCGGCAAGATGGCCATCCAGGCCACGGTGCCCGTGCGCGACCGGGACGACCTGTCCCTCGCGTACACGCCCGGTGTCGCCAAGGTGTGCACCGCCATCGCCGAGCACCCGGAGCTCGTCCACGACTACACCTGGAAGTCGCAGGTCGTCGCGGTCGTGACGGACGGCACGGCCGTGCTCGGACTCGGGGACATCGGCCCGGAGGCGTCGCTTCCGGTGATGGAGGGGAAGGCAATCCTCTTCAAGCAGTTCGGTGGTGTGGACGCGGTGCCGATCGCGCTCGCCACCACCGACGCGGACGAGATCGTGGAGACCGTCGTCCGCCTCGCCCCGTCGTTCGGCGGGGTCAACCTGGAGGACATCTCGGCGCCCCGGTGCTTCGAGATCGAGCGCAAGCTCCAGGAGCGCCTGGACATCCCGGTCTTCCACGACGACCAGCACGGCACGGCCGTGGTCACCCTGGCCGCCCTGCGCAACGCGGCCCGGCTGACCGGCCGCACCCTGGGCGACCTGCGCGCCGTGATCTCGGGCGCGGGCGCGGCGGGCGTGGCCATCGCCAAGTTCCTGCTGGAGGCCGGTCTCGGCGACGTGGCGGTCACCGACCGCAAGGGCATCGTCAGCCGTGACCGCCAGGACCTCACCGAGGTCAAGCGCGAGCTGGCCGAACTCACCAACAAGGCGGGCCTGACCGGCCCCCTGGAGACCGCGCTGGCGGGCGCGGACGTGTTCATCGGGGTCTCCGGCGGCACCGTGCCGGAGGAGGCCGTGGCGACCATGGCGCCGGGCGCCTTCGTCTTCGCCATGGCCAACCCGAACCCGGAGGTCCACCCGGACGTCGCGCACAAGTACGCGGCGGTCGTGGCGACGGGCCGGTCGGACTACCCCAACCAGATCAACAACGTGCTGGCCTTCCCGGGGATCTTCGCCGGTGCCCTCCAGGTCCGGGCCTCCCGGATCACCGAGGGCATGAAGATCGCCGCGGCCGACGCGCTGGCGGACGTGGTGGGCGACAAGCTCGCCGCCGACTACGTCATCCCGTCCCCGTTCGACGAGCGCGTCGCCCCGGCCGTCACCGCGGCCGTCGCGGCGGCGGCCCGCGCCGAGGGCGTGGCGCGCCGCTGATCCCGGTGCGCTAGCGGTACGCAGACGACAGGGGCCCGGTCCGCAACCCGGGCCCCTTTCGCGTGCCCGGACCGACCCGCCGGACCGACCCGCCTGAGCGACCCGCCGGAGTCGCCTCCCGGGCCGCCCGCCGGGCCGCTCATCCGACGGTCCGCGCGCTCGGGTGTCCGGCGCGTCACACCCGCGCCCGGTTCCCCCGGCGGCCCCGGATCCCTACGCTCAAGGTCATGTTCGCCGCCTACGCCGCCCGAATCGACCGCGACCAGCCGCTGAACGGCCTCGAACTGGGCGAACGCCCGGCGCCCGGGGCGAGGGACGGCTGGAGCACGGTGACCGTCAGGGCCGCCTCCCTCAACCACCACGACCTGTGGTCCCTGCGCGGGGTCGGCCTCGCCGAGGACAAGCTGCCGATGATCCTGGGCTGCGACGCCGCCGGGATCGACGCCGACGGCAACGAGGTCGTCCTGCACTCCGTCATCGGCCAGAGCGGGCACGGGGTCGGCCCCTGCGAGCCCCGCTCCATCCTCACCGAGCGCTACCAGGGCACCTTCGCCGAGCAGGTCGCCGTGCCCACCTGGAACGTACTGCCCAAGCCGGCCGGGCTGAGCTTCGCCGAGGCCGCCTGCCTGCCGACCGCCTGGCTCACCGCGTACCGCATGCTCTTCACCAACGCCGGGGTGCGCCCCGGCGACTCGGTGCTGGTCCAGGGCGCGGGCGGCGGCGTGGCCACCGCCGCGATCGTCCTGGCCAAGGCGGCCGGCCTGCGGGTCTTCGCCACCAGCCGCGACGAGGCCAAGCGGAAGCGGGCCGTGGAGCTGGGCGCCACCGAGGCGTACGAGTCCGGAGCCCGGCTGCCGCAGCGGGTGGACGCGGTCATCGAGACCGTCGGCGCGGCCACCTGGTCGCACTCGGTGAAGTCGCTGCGCCCCGGCGGCACCCTGGTGATCTCCGGCGCCACCAGCGGCGACCGGCCCTCGCACGCCGAGCTGACCCGGATCTTCTTCCTGGAGCTGAAGGTGGTCGGCTCGACCATGGGCACCAAGGACGAGCTGGAGGACCTGCTGTCCTTCTGCGAGGCGACCGGGGTGCGTCCGGTGATCGACGAGGTGCTGCCGCTGGACCGGGCCAGGGAGGGCTTCGAGAAGATGGCGGCCGGTGACCTGTTCGGCAAGGTCGTCCTGACGACGGACTGACCAGGGACTGGCCACGGACCGGCCACGGACGGCCGAGGCCCGTCCCCGCGGCGGTCTTGATGACGCGTCAGTAACCCTGATGGGATCTCCGGCACCGCGACCGCACCCGCGGCCGCCCCCGTGCCGGAGGTCCCTTCCATGCGAACACCCCTCGCCACCACAGCCGTTGTCGCGCTGCTCGCCTCGTCCCTGCTGACCGCGCCCACCGCCCGGGCGGCCACCCCGGGCGACGGCATCCCCGAACTCACCGACGCGCACGGGCGGGTGCTCACCCTGCGCGGCTGGAACGTCGAGGACAAGGCGAACCGGGGCGCCAACGCCCTGTCCGCGATCACCGAGAAGCACTTCCGCGACATGAGCGCCCGGGGCTTCAACTTCGCCCGCCTGCTGGTCTTCTGGGACGACCTGGAGCCGTCCAGGGGGCACTACAGCCAGGCCTACCTGCGCAAGGTGGAGCGGATCCTGGACTGGGCCGAGCGCTACCACGTGAAGGTCCTGCTCGACGCCCACCAGGACGTCTTCGGGCCCGCGTTCGGCCACCGGGGCGTGCCCGCGTGGGCCACCCGCACCGACGGGCTGCCCTTCACCCCGCACCCCGACGACTGGTTCGCCGAGTACTTCGAGCCCGCCGTGCAGCGGGCCTTCACCCACCTGTACGAGGACGCGGACCTGCGCAGGTCCCAGGCCGCGATGTGGCGGCTGCTCGCCGGCCGCTTCGGCGGCCACCCGGCGGTGCTCGGCTACGACCTGGTCAACGAGCCGATGGGGGAGCTGCGCGAGGGCGAGGACCTGCCGACGGCGGCCCGGCGCATCGAGCGCGAGCAGCTGACTCCGATGTACAACCGCCTCGCGGGGGCGGTGCGTTCGCGCGACCGGGACGGCTGGCTCTTCGTGGAGCCGACGCCGATCGTCGGCGAGGGGGTGCCCACCGGCCTCGGCCGGATCGAGGACCGCAGGGTGGTGTACGCGCCGCACTTCTACGACACGGCGATGGAGGCGGGCGCGGACTACGACCCGGCGGCGGGCTGGATCGAGGCGTACGAGCGCGCGGTCACCGCCTACCCCAAGGAGTACAAGGTCCCGGTGGTGGTGGGGGAGTGGGGCCCGCTGAACAACTCCCTGCCGAACATGGGCCGCTTCTACCGCGACGCGCTGGCCTCCCTGGACCGCTACTCCTCCGGCTGGGCGGGGTACGTGTGGTGCTACGGCGGCGGGTACTGCGCGGTGGACGCCGCCGGGAGGTTCCGTACGAACAAGGAGGCCACGGCCGCCCCGTACGCGGCGGCCGTGGCGGGGGCCGTCCGCGCCGAGACCCGCGACCCGGACGCCGGCCGCTACCGGCTCTCCTACGCCGCGGCGCGCCGGGGCCCGGCCGTCTCGGAGCTCTCGCTGCCCCCGCACCCGCGCGGCTGGCGGGTGTCCGTGACGGGCGCCGCGCGGGCGAGCGCGCGGACCGTGGCGCCGGGGCGGGCGGCGGTGGTGCGGATCGCGGCGGCTCCGGGCGCGGCGGTGACGGTGACGGCGGAGCCGGGCCGCTGACGCATGTCAACCATGGTTGACAGCCGCCCTCTGTCAACCTACATTGACATCATGACCGAAGCGACCGATCTCGCCGAGCGGGCGGGCGACCGCGACCCCCGGATCGGGCTGCGTGCCGTCGCCGCGCTGCGGCGGCTCCTCGAGCAGCTCGAAGCCGTCCAGGTCAGAAGCGCCCGCAACCAGGGCTGGTCCTGGCAGGAGATCGCGGCCGAGCTGGGCGTCAGCCGGCAGGCCGTGCACAAGAAGTACGGGAGGCAGTGATGTTCGAACGGTTCACCGAGGACGCCAGGACCGTCGTGACCGGCGCCGTCGGCCACGCGGAACGCACCGGCGCGGAGCACGTCACCGACGAGCACCTGCTGCTCGCCCTCCTCGACCTGGACGCCGGGCGGGCCGCCGCCGCGCTGGGCGCCCTGGGCGTCGCGGGGCGCCGGGCCGAGGTCGACGAGGCCTTCGCCGGGGTGCGCCGCCGCGGCGGGATGAGCCGCGCGGACGCCGAGGCGCTCGCCGGCATCGGCATCGACGTGGACGCCGTGGTCGGCCGGATCGAGGAGGCGCACGGCGAGGGCGCCCTGGCCGGCCCCCCGGACCGGGGCCGCCGCTTCGGCCGCCGCCCCTTCACCCGGGAGGCCAAGAAGGTCCTTGAGGGCTCGCTGCGGGTGGCGCTGGGCCGCAAGGACCGCTCGATCGGCAGCGAGCACCTGCTGCTGGCCCTGGTCTCCCGGCCCGGCGCGGTCGCCGACGTCCTGGGCGACTTCGGCGTCACCTACGCCACGGCCGAGCGCGCCCTGTTCGGCAGCGCGGCGGCCTGAGGCGGTACGCGTACGGGAGGGGGGGGGGGGGCGCCGGCCGGGCCGCGGGCCCCCCCCCCCCCACGCACAGACACCCCCCCCCCCGCGGCCCCGCCCCCGGCGGGGGGCGCGCGCCCCCCGCCC
>NZ_JBEOYE010000006.1:0-211792 GCF_040296945.1 Streptomyces sp. NPDC001941
CTCACCGCCTGCATCGAAGCCACCGGCGCCGACACCCAACTCGTCTGGGCCGACGAACAGTTCCTCCAGGACCACGACGTCTCCCCCTGGACCGAACTCCCCCTGTGGGCCCCCGACATCCCCGAAGTCGCCGGCACCTGGACCGCCACCTCCGCCAAGGCCCTCACCGCCGGAATGCACTGCCGACCCGTCGCCGAAACCGTCGCCGACACCTGGAAGGCCCTCCAGGGCGGGGACTACCCGGCGCCGAAGTACCTCCAGGGCAAGATCCCCGTCGGCCTGGACCAGGACAAGCACGACACCGTCCTCGCCACCTGGGACGCACGGAGCTGAGACCCCACCACCACCATGGGCCCGCACCCGATCGGCGCGGGCCCATGATGCGTCAGGACAGCTCGTCCAGCAGGCGCTTGCGGTCGGTCTTGCCGTTGGTGTTCAGCGGGATCCGCGTGACGTGCCGGTAGTGCCGCGGGACCATCTGGCGCGGCAGGCTCTCCCTCAGGCGCGCGGCCAGGTCCTGGGCGGGCAGTGGTGTGCCCCGGTAGACGGCCACCAACTCCACTTCCGCGGCGCGGCGATCCGCCAGGACCACGGCCTGGTCGATGCCGGGCAGCCGCGTCAGGGCCGCCTCGATCTCACCCAGCTCCATGCGGTGCCCGGCGATCTTCACCTGGTCGTCGAGGCGCCCCAGGTGCACGAGCTGCCCGTCGGTCCAGCGCACCTGGTCGCCGGTGCGGTACCAGTGGGCCGGTGTGACGTCCGTGCCGCGGAGCGGCTCCGCCGGCCCCTGGTCCACGGGCGTGCTCACGAACCGGCCCGCGTTCTGGGCCGGGTCCAGGTAGCCGTCGAAGCGCTGCGGTCCGCGCAGGCACAGCTCTCCTTGCGGAGCCGGACGTCCCTCGTCGTCCAGGACGAGGGTTTCCACGCCCGGGTAGGGGACGCCGATGGGGGTGCCGTCGTGCGGAGTCGCGATCCAGTCGGCCCGGTCGGCGGGAAGGTGGTGGGTGGTGCACATGATCGCCACTTCGGTGGGACCGTACGTGGCGTGGACCCGGGTGTTCGGCGCCACGCGCGTCCACGCCTCGACGAGCGCGGCGGGGACGCGCTCACCTCCCAGCACGCTGTGACGCAGTCCCGGCGCGCGCCCTTCGGTCAGCTGTCCCAGGCCCTGGGCGAGGGCGAGGACCGAGGGGACCGAGTTCCAGTGGGTGAGTCCGCGGTCCACGATGTAGTCGACCACGCGGTTGATCTCCGAGCGCGCGGGCACGACGAGGGTCGCTCCGGCGCCCCAGGCGCAGAACATGTCACACACGGACGCGTCGAAGGTCATCCCGATGACGTGGGACAGACGGCTGTCGGGAGTCACCTCGTGCAGGTCGATCCAGGACGCGAGGAACGGAGAGATGTGCCGGTTCTTGATCGGTACGCCCTTGGGCGTCCCGGTCGAGCCCGAGGTGAACATGACGTACGCGACGTCATCGGGGTCCGCGGGGAGCGGCTCGGCCTGCGCATCCGCGTCCAGGTCCGCGTAGAGGTCGCCGAGGACGTCCAGGGCCACGACCGGCGCGGTCACGCCCGCACCGGTGAGCGCCGCGGCTCCGGGCGCGTCCGCGGCGAGGACGAGGTCCGCCTCCGCCAGGCGACACACGTCGGCGCTGCGCCGCAGGGGGTGCTCGGCACTGAGCGGGACGACGGCGGCGCCCAGGGCCAGGACCCCCAGGTAGGCGGCGAAGACCTCGGCGGTGCGCCCTCCGACGAGCGCGACGCGGCGCGGCGGGCCGCCGCCCAAGGCGCTGATGCGGGCCGCCGCCGTCAGCGCGGCCGCGCGGAGCCGGGCGTAGCTGACGGCCCGCCCCGGCAGGTCGAGCGCGATGTGGTCGGGGCGGCGCAGGGCTGAGGCCTCGAACCAGGCGTAGAGCGTACGGGGCTGCGCGGGCACGGTGGGTTCCTCGGCCATGTCAGATGATCTCCAGTACGGCGCAGGCCCAGTGGAAGCCGATGGCGCTGCCGACGAGCAGTACGTGGTCCCCCGATGTGAGCGTGCCGCTCTCGACCAGGTGGTGGAGCCCGCCGAACTGGTCTCCGCCACCGATGTGCCCCACCGTCGCGCCCCACGCGAGGGTGGTGCGGTCGGTGTCGACGCCGAGGACGTCGAGGTACTGCCACTGGAGCAGGGCACGCCCGACGTTGGGCAGGACGCAGTGGGCGACGCGGTCGAGGCTGACGCCCGCGTCGTCCAGGGCCTCCTTGACGACGTCGCGCAGGCCGGCGTTCTCCCGCTGCGCGATGTCCTCGACGCCTGCCTCGGCGACGTAGCCGCGCTTGCGCGCGCGCAGGTCGAGGGGCAGCCGGTGGTGGGGGCGTTCGTGGAGCCCCTCGGATCCGCGGTACAGGGGTTCCAGCGACGGGTCGGTGACCAGGGCGGTGGAGAGCACCCGGGCGAAGCCGTGGGTGCGGGAGGCGACGACGGCGGTGCCGCCGTCGCCGAGGACGAACCACTTCTCGCTGCGGTAGCGGTCGTAGACCGGCTCGGTGAAGGCGTCCGCGGTGGTGACGAGCGCGGCCCTGGCTCCGGGCTGGGTGTGCAGGTGGGAGAGGGCGAGGGTGAGCCCGGAGAGTCCGCCGACGGAGGCCTGGTCGATGTGGAAGGCGGGACCGCGGGCCTGTGGGCCGAGGACCTGCCCCTGGATGTACGTGGCCGGGGTCCAGTGGTCGACGCCCTGGTGGTGCACGCTGGAGTGCACGGACATCGCCACGTCCCCCACGGCGTGCCCGGAGGCCTTCAGCGCGTCGCGGGCGGCGCGCACGGCCATGTCGGCCGGGGCGGTGCCGTCGGAGACCGCCACGGCCGTGTAGCCGTTGACCTCGCATTCGTCGGCGTCGTAGCGGCCTTCGTCGACCGCCGTGCGGGTCTGTTCCCGGGCGGGCAGGTGCAGGCCGGTGCCCGCGACGTACATGTCGGACCAGCGCATGGTGCCGTCCTCTTCCTCGGTGTCTCTGGTGCTGCGGGGTGGGGTGTTCGCGGATGCCGGCCAGGCTCAGGCGCCGGGTGCCGCGGACCCGGGCGCGGGGGCGACGGTCTGCCTCAGGTGATCGGACAGACCGCGGAGCGTCGACTTGCGGTACATGTCGGCCCACTTCAGCGCGGGGTGGATGCGCATCATGCCGCGCAGCGCCTTCATGGAGTCGCCGCCCAGCGCGAAGAAGTCGTCGTCGGGCCCGATGCGGGGCAGGCCGAGCACGTCCGACCAGACGGCGGCGACGTGTTCCTCCCAGGAGCCCGGCGCGTGGTCGGCCGGGTCCGTGGCCGGGGCGTCCTGCGCTCCGGCCGGGTCGGGCGCGGGGAGGTTCTTGCGGTCCACCTTGCCGTTGGGGGTCAGCGGAAGGGCAGGCAGGGCGAGGATCGCCGTCGGCACCATGTAGGCGGGGAGCTTGTCGGCCAGCCGGGTGCGCAGGGCGCGGGCGTCGACGTCGGCGCCGGGGGCGGTGACGACGTATCCGACCAGGCGCGGGTCGCCCGTGGAGTCGGGGTGGGCTGCCACCACGGCGTCCTTGACGTCCTCGGCCTCGCGCAACGCGGCCTCGATCTCGCCCAGTTCGACCCGCAGTCCGTGAATCTTCACCTGGAAGTCGGCGCGGCCGATGAGTTCGATCAGGCCGTCGTGTCCCAGGCGTGCCAGGTCGCCGGTGCGGTAGAGGCGTTCGTCGGCGACCGGGCCGTGGGACCAGCGGAGGAAGCGCTCGGAGGTCCGCTCGGGCTGGTCGAGGTAGCCGCGCGCCAGTCCCGTACCGGCCAGGTAGAGCTCCCCGGTGACGCCGGGCGGGACCGGCTGGAGGTTGTGGTCGAGGACGTAGGTGCGCTGGTTGGCCATGGGACGGCCGTAGGGGATGCTGGTCCAGTCGTCGGCGACGTCGCCGACCTCGTACACGGTGGAGTGGACGGACGCCTCGGTGGCGCCGCCGAGCACGATGAACCGGAGTCCCGGTGTGAGGGCCCTGACCCGGCCGGGCAGGGAGAGCGGCACCCAGTCGCCGCCGAGCATGACCAGGCGCAGCCGGGCGAGGGCGCCGTCGTCGCCGTCGCGCTCCAGGTGGTCCATGAGGAGTTCGAGCAGGGCGGGGGCGGAGTTCCACACGGTGATGCCGTGGCGTGCCGCCAGTTCGGCCCAGTGGCGGGGGTCCCTGACCCGGTCGGGCGCGGGGACGACCACGGTGCCACCGGTGGCGGTGGTGCCGAGGAACTCCACCACGGACATGTCGAAGCTGGGCGAGGACAGGGCGAGCACCGTGTCCCCGTGGCCCGTTCCGTACCGGGTGGCGAGGTCCATCAGGTTGTTGAGCACGCCCCGGTGGCGCAGGGCGATCGGCTTGGGCGCGCCGGTGGATCCCGAGGTGTAGATGACGTAGCAGAGGTCTTCGGGGTCGTTGTCGCGGGCCGGCGGGTGCGCGGGCTGTTCGGCGACGGCCGGCGCGTCCCGGTCGAGCAGGACGAGCCGGGTGCCTTCGGTGGGGGCCGGGAGGTTGGCGGTCAGGTGCGTGCGGCTGACCAGGGCGGCGCAGTGGGCTCCGCCGACCATGGCCGCCAGTCGCTCGGCGGGGTAGGCCGGATCGAGCGGTACGTAAGCGCCGCCCGCCTTCAGGACGGCGAGCGCGGCGATGAGCAGGTCGGCCGAGCGTTCCAGGCACAGGCCGACTCGTGCGCCGCGGTCGACGCCCGAGGCGCGCAGGTGGTGGGCGAACCGGTTGGCCCGCTGTTCGACCTGGGCGTAGGTCAGGCTCTGTCCGCCGTCCTCGATGACGGCGAGGGCGTCGGGGCGCTGTGCGGCCTGCTGTTCGAAGGGCTGGTGCAGGAGGGCGTCGCCGTGCGGCAGTTCGGTCGCGGTGTCGTTCCACTCCACGAGCGTGCGGTGGGCGTCGTCGTCGGACAGCAGCCTCAGGCGGGACACCGGGCAGTGCGGGGAAGCCGTGGCGTCGTCGAGCAGGGCGTGCAGTGAACGCAGGAGGAGTTCGGCGGTGGCCGGGTCGAACAGCCGCGGGTCGTGGCGCAGTTCGACGCGGCGGCCTTCCGGCGTGGCCGGGTGCACGACGAGTTCGGCCTCGCGGGACGGGGGCTCGCCGGGGCCCTCGGTCCCGGCGAGGCACACGGCGGCTCCGCCCTCGGGGACGATCGCGGCGGGCACGGGGGCGGCGGCCAGCTCGGCCAGCGTTTCCTCGCCGGTGCAGGTGAAGCCGAGTGCGCGGGTCGCTCCGGCGCCTTCGCGTACGGGCAGGACCAGTTCGTCCTGTCCGCCGAAGCGGTGCAGCAGGAACGCGAAGCCGGCCAGGACGAGGGCGTCGGACCCGGCGGTGGCGGCCGGCAGGGTCCTGGTCGCCGTCGCGGAGCACTTCGGGGCGGACGTTCCGCGGGGCCGGTCGGTCGGAAGCTGGGCGGTGTTCGTGGTCAAGGCCGTACTCCCCTGTCGTGGAGGTCGTCGTCGCCGAGGTAGTGGGGCAGCGGGAAGCGTGCGCACAGTCGCGCCACCTCGGCGCGTACGCGGTCGCGCACGTCGGGGGCGAGGGCGTACGTGGTGTCGTCCACGGCGGTGGTGGCCGTCAGGACGGTGTGCATCAGCCGGGCGCAGGCGCGCGTCTCCTGCGCGCCCATGCCCCGCTGGGCCAGGATGTTGGTCCCCAGGCGCAGGCCGCTGGCGACCAGCGGGGGGCGCGGGTCCCCGTCGATGCGGTTGCGGTTGGCGAGGATCCCGCACTCCTCCAGGGCGCGTTCGGCCACCACTCCGCTCAGGCCGTGCGCCCGCAGGTCCAGCAGGACCATGTGGGTGTCGGTGCCGCCGGCCAGGACGTGGTGCCCCAGGTCGGCGAGTTCCTCGGCGAGTGCGCGGGCGTTGCCGACGATCAGCCGGGCCGTCTCCTTGAAGGCGGGAGTGGCGGCCAGCTGGAAGGCCCGGGCCTTGGCGGCGATGGCGGCGGGGTTGGGGGTGCCCTGGGCAAGGGGGAAGACGGCGCGCTGCATGAGGCGGGACAGCGGGGTCCGGCCGTCGGGGCCGGGGGTCGCGTGGTCCCGGCCCATCAGGATCAGTCCGCCGCGCGGCCCGCCGAGCTGCTTGTAGGTGCTGGTGGTGGTCACGTGGGCGAGGTCGATCGGGCTGGGGTGCTCGCCGGTGGCCACGAGGCCGGCGATGTGGGAGATGTCCGCGACGAGGTAGGCGCCGACCTGGTCGGCTATGCGCCGGAAGCGGGCGAAGTCCAGTGTGCGGGGGTGGGCGCTGGCTCCCGCGATGATGACCCCGGGCCGGTGGTGGTCCGCGAGTGCGGCGACCTCGTCGAGGTCGACGCGGCCGCCGGGGGTGAGGCCGTAGTGGACCGCTCGGTAGTGCCGTCCGGTCAGCGAGGCGGCGGAGCCGTGGGTGAGGTGGCCGCCGGCGTCCAGGTCGAGGGCGAGCAGGGTGCCGCCGGGCGGCAGGAGCGCGCCCAGTACGGCGACGTTGGCCGAGGAGCAGGAGTGCGGTTGCACGTTGGCGTAGCGGGCGTGGAAGAGCGCCGTGGCCCGTTCGACGGCGAGGCGCTCGACCGCGTCGAACCAGTGCGCGCCGGGGTGGTAGCGCTTGCCCGGGTAGCCCTCGGCCGTCACGTTGGACAGGGCCGCGGCGCCGGCGGCGAGCACCGAGGGGTCGGCCACGCTGGCCGAGGCGACCATGGCCAGGGTGGAGTTCTGCGCGGTCACGTCGCCGTCGAGCAGGGCGACGAGTTCGGGGTCCTCCTGGTGCAGTTGGGCCGAGGCCCGGTCGAGGAGCAGGGCCTGGGCGCCCGCCTGTGCCGCGCTCACAGCACTCCCTCGATGATCCGCCACACCTCGGCGGCCCGTGCGGTGAGGTACATGTGCCCGCCGGGCAGCTCGACGGGGTCGAACTTCTCCGTGGTGAACTCGGCCCAGGCCAGCCACTCGTCCGGGGGGACGGTGGCGTCGTCGGTGCCGCGGAGCACGGTCATGGGGATGGGCAGGGGTTCCAGCGTGCTGGGCCGGTAGTCGCTGAGCAGCCGGATGTCGGCCCGGATGGTGGGCAGGAGCAGGGCGCGCAGCTGCGGGTGGTCCAGGGCCTCCAGCCCGCCGTCGGAGCCACGCTTGAGGTCGGCGACGGCCTGTTCGTCGTCGTCGCTGATCCACTGCGGGCCCCGGTGGCGCGGGCTGACGGAGCCGCTGAGGACGAGGTGGCGCGGCAGGGGCCCGCCGGTGGCCCGCAGGTGGTGCACGGTCTCGTAGGCGAGCACGGCGCCGAAGCTGTGGCCGAACAGGACGTACGGGTCCGTCCCGGCCGCTGCGCGGACGCGCTCGGCGGTGCCCGCCGCCGCGTCGGCGAACGTGGCGTAGCGGGGGGAGTTGAACTCGTCCTCCCGGCCGGGGAGCTGGACGGGGTGCAGGGTGAGGTCCGCGGTCGCGAAGCGTTGCCAGGGGCGGTAGGTCCCGGCGCCGGCACCGGCGTGGGGCAGGGTCAGCAGTCGTGTCGTCATGGCGTTCCTTCGCGGGTGGCGAGTGTGTCGAGCTGGTGCCGGTAGCCGGCCAGCAGGCGCTCGAGGTGCGGGGCCCACGCGCCGTCGGCGGGTGCCTGCAGCGTCACTTCGAGTTCCTGTGCGGCGTTCTCGGCGACCTGCACCTGGAGTTCCGCCGCGCAGCCCACCGGCCGCACCGGCACGGTCCACATCCGGACGGGCCCGGCGGCGTGTTCGGTGCGCTGCCAGTTCTGGAAGCCGAACAGCGTCTGGAACAGCGGCATCCGGCGTCCGGGGCGCCCGCGGCACTCGCGGACGATCTCGTCGGTGGGCAGCCCGGCATGGGCCATGGCGTCGATCGCGGTGTTCCAGAACCGGTCGACCGCGTCGGGCCCGTGCGGGTCCCTCAGCCGCAGGGGCACGGTGTTGATCAGGCAGCCGATCTCTTCGGCGTTGGACGCGGAGCGCTGGGCGATGGCGGTGCCCACGCAGAAGTCGTCGGCGCCCGTCTCCTCGGCGAGCGCCCGCCCGTAGGCGGTGAGCAGGAGCGCGTACGGGGAGCAGGCGTGCCGGCGCGCCCGGTCGCGGGTGGCCGACCACAGGGCGGCGGGCCAGGTCGCGCGGTGCTCGGCGGCCGGTGCCCGGATGACGTCGCGATGGGTCGGGGCCGGTCCCCGGGCGGGCAGGTCGGGTGCGCCGTCGAGCGCGGTGCGCCAGTAGGCGACCAGTTCCTCGCGCTGGGGGCCGGGGAGCACGTCGGGGTCGGCCCGGCGCACGGGTGCGGGCTCCGGTGCGGTGCCGTCGGCGGCCCGGGCGTACGCGGCCGCCAGTTCGGTGGCGAAGGCCTCCAGGGACAGGCCGTCGAAGGAGATGTGGTGGACGCCCAGGTACAGGTCCGCGCCGGCGGGACCGGTGGCGACGGCGACGCGGTGGACGCGGCCGGCGGCGATGTCGAAGGCGTCGGGGGTCAGCAGGCGTCCGGCTGCCTCGGTGAAGGTCGTGCCGGGCGGCAGCTCCATCGGCTCGGTCCGCTCCGGGCCGTCCAGGACCTGTCGTACGACCTCTCCGTCGCGCAGGACGTAGGCGGTCCGCAGCGCCTCGTGGCGGTGGTGGACGGCGGTGAGCGCGCGGCACAGGACCGCGTGGTCGACCGGGCCCTCGATGCGCAGGTGTCCCACGGCCCGCAGGGCGACGGCGCCCGGGGCGATCTGCTCGGCGAACCAGAACTGTCGTTCGCCGGGCGAGGCCGGACGGTGGCCGGTGTGCCGTGCGGTGGGCACGCCGTGCTGTTCGCGTGTCGTCCCGGCCATCAGCGGACCGTGTATCCGGCGTCGACGGTCAGGGTGCTGCCGGTGACGTGCCGGGCCTCGTCGGAGGCGAGCCAGAGGACCGCGGACGCCACGTCGGCGGGGTCGACCAGGGTGTTCATCGGCTGTTCCGCCGTGAACAGGGCCTGGTGTTCCTGGGCGGGCACGTCCAGGGCTCGGGCGACCTCGGAGAGCATGCGTCCCTCGACGTCCGGTTCGTCGCGCACGTTGCCGGGGCAGACGGCGTTGACCCGCACGCCCAGGGAGGCGTAGTCGAGGGCGGTGGCGCGGGTGAGGCCGATCAGGCCGTGCTTGGCGGCGACGTACCCCGCGAAGTTGCGGTAGCCGACCAGGCCCGCGGTGGAGGCGATGTTGATGATGCTGCCGCTGCGGCGCTCCACCATCGAGGGCGCGAACAGGTGCGTCGTGCGCCAGGCTCCGCTCAGGTCGATGTCGAGCATCGTGAGCCACTCCTGCTCCGTGGTGCGGTGCGCGGGCTGCCCGGACGGCGCCACCACGCCCGCGTTGTTCACGACGACGTCGACCCGGCCGAAGCGCTCCAGGGCCTGGTCGCGTACGTCGGTGAGGGCGGTCAGGTCGCGTACGTCGGCGCACGCGGTGATCACGTCCGCCCCCTGGGCGCGGGCCTCTCGCGCGGTGTGCAGCAGCTGGCTCTCGTTGCCCAGCGGGTAGGGCACTCCGGGGACGTCGCCGGGGGCGTCGACGAGTACCAGGTCCGCCCCTTCGGCCGCCAGCCGCCGGGCGCAGGCGCGGCCCACGCCGCGCGCCGCGCCGGTGACCAGGGCGATGCGTCCTTCCAGCCGGCCTTCTCTGAGGGTCTCGGTCACGGGGCCGTCTCCTTCGCCGGTGCCGGGGCGGCGTCCGCGGCGTCCGGGCCCTTGTCCATGTCCTTGAGTGCGCTCAGGCGCGAGGAGACGGCGATCAGGACCAGGTAGGCGCAGCCGAAGGCGATCAGGGTGGTGCGCAGGCCCGCGAGGTCCACCGACCAGCCGGCCACGAGGATGCCGAGCGGGGCGGCGCTCATGGCCGCCGCGCCGCTGAGGGCGAAGATGCGGCCGGTCAGCTCCGGGGGCACCCGCTCGAACATGACGGTCATGAGCACGGGGTTGAGCGGTCCGGCGGCGAGGCCGAGGAGGAAGGAGATGACGATCGTGAGCACCGGGCCGGGCTCGGCGGCCACGCAGAGGCGCAGTACGCCGATGACGGCGAAGCAGCCCAGCAGGGTCCAGCGGCGGCTGGTGAGCAGCCGCTTGCTGGCGGGTCCGTACAGGAACGTGCCCGCGACGGCTCCGCAGCCCGACGCGGCCAGCAGCCAGCCCAGGTACTGGCCGCCGCCGAGGACCTCTTCGCTGTAGACCGGGAGCAGGACCGGGGTGAAGGCGTCGTCGAGGAAGTTGGTGACGACCACGAAACCGGTCATGGCCGCGATGACGGGGATCTTCCGGGTCGCCGTGAGGCCGTCGGACAGCTGCCGGAAGAACGGGGGGCGTTCGGCGGCGGGCTGGGGTGCGCGGCGCGGGACGCCGAGCGACATGAGCAGGGCGGCGGCGAAGAACGACGCGCAGTCGACGTACATGCCGACGACCGGCCCGGTGGTGGCGATCAGCAGGCCGGCGAGCGGGGCACCGACGAGGAGGCCGAGCCGGGGGGCGCCCTGGATCCAGGAGTTGGCGTTCTCCAGGCGCACGCCCGCCTCGTCCGCGAGCGGCTTGACCAGCGTCATGCGGGCCGCCGAGGCGGGGGTCGCGACCATGCT
Source organism: Streptomyces sp. NPDC001941 (assembly GCF_040296945.1). NCBI lineage: Bacteria > Bacillati > Actinomycetota > Actinomycetes > Kitasatosporales > Streptomycetaceae > Streptomyces > Streptomyces sp. NPDC001941. The sequence continues at coordinate 10,570 of NZ_JBEOYE010000006.1, forward strand.
GCGGCCGAAGAGCAGCAGCATCAGCGCGGGCAGGGGAAGCCCGACGGTGTCGTTGAGCAGGGGGACGAGGCCGATGAGGGCGCCGGCCAGCAGGTCGGAGACGACGCTCATGCGCTGTCCGCCGATCCGGTCGATCCAGACGCCGCCGACCGCTCCGGCGAAGACGAGCGGCAGGGCGTTGGCGAATCCGGCCAGGCCGGTGGAGACGGAGCTGCCGGTCTGGCCGAACACGTAGAGGGGTACGGTCACCACGGTCACGGCGTTGCCGAACGCGGACAGGTAGTGGGCCACCAGCATCAGGACGAGGGGGCGTCGTCGCAGGGTGGCCGCGGGCGGCGCGACGCCGCCCTGTTCGGTGGTCGTCACAGGTTCTCCTGTCCCACGCCGCTGCCCTGAGAGAAGAGGCGTTCCAAGTAGTCCGCGGACACGTTCAGGCGCCCGGGGACGTGGTCGTCCGCCGCGGCGCCGGGCCGCCGGCCGGTGGCCGTGGCGAGGTGCTCGGCCAGCTCGCCGAGCGTCGTCGCGGGGCGGATCCCGACGGTGGGCGCCGCTCCTGCTTCTCGCAGCGCACGGGTGAGCCGGGCCGCCGCCAGCGGGGTCCCGCCCCGGTCCGCGAAGGCGTCCTGGGGGTCGGCCCGGTCCACGCCCAGGGCCTCGCGCCACAGGTCGGCCGCCCGCTGGCGGACGCCGACGGCGCCGCGCGGGGCGAGGGGGGCGTCGGGCTGGTGGGCGAACAGCTCGACCAGTTGCAGCAGGCGCCGCGAGAGCCGGGCGACCGTGGACTCCTCGAAGAGGGCGGTCCGGTACTCGATCCGCCCGAACATCACGTCGCTGACCTGCCACCAGGCGATGGTCATGTCCATCGACGAGATGCCCTCGTTGACCGCGTTGGCGTACACCCGGGCGCCGGGCACCGTGTAGAAGACGGAGTCCGCCAGGTCCAGGTGGACCAGCATGGTCTGCAGGAGGGGGTAGCCCAGGTGGGAGCGCTCGGGCGCGGCCGCCTTCACGATCTCGCCGAAGGGGACCTCGTGGTGTCCGGCGATCGCCGAACCCGCTGCCTGTGCGGCGGCCAGCACGCCCGCGGGGGTGGGGTGTTCGGGGATGCGCACGCGCAGGGGCAGGTTGGTCAGCAGGAAGCCGGCGATGTCCTGGACGGCCGGCTCCGAGCGGGTCACGCTGGGGACGCCGACGATGACGTCGCGCTCGCCCGTCTCCTCGTACAGCAGCGTGGCGTAGACCGCTGCCATGGCGTTGGCGACGGTGCTGCGGGACTGGCGGGCGCGCGCGGCGAAGGCCGCGGCCACCTCGGGGTCCAGGACGAAGTTGTACTGGCGTCCGTCGTGGTCGGTGGTGTCCTGGGGGTGGTCGTACGGCAGTGCGAGCCGCTCGGGCACACCGGCCAGGTAGTCGCGCCAGAACGCCCGGTGCCGCTCGCCCTGCGGTCCGTCGAAGAGGTCGCGCTGCCACTGCGCCCAGTCGCCGAACTGCACGGGCAGTTCGGGTACGTCCGGCTCGTCGCCTTCCTTGAAGGCCCGGTAGAACTCCAGGAGCTCCTTGTTGATCCGCACGTAGGACCACTGGTCGGTGAAGGAGTGCGGCATGGTCTGGACGACCTGGTGGTCGCCGCCCAGGTCCGCCACCGCGATCCGCAGCACCGGGTCGCGGCCCAGGTCGAACGGGCGGGCCACCTGCTCCTTGATGAACCGCTTGCGCCGCTCCTCCCGCTCCTCGTCCGGCCCGTCGGACCGGTCGGTGAAGGTCAGGTCCGCGCCGCGTCCGGGGTGCAGGCGCAGCACCGGACGCCCGCGCAGCACCTCGACGGAGCTGTGCAGCAGTTCGTGCCGCGCGACCACGGCGTTCGCGGCGCGGGTGAAGGCCTCCTGGTCGAGCTCGCCGAGGAAGCGCAGGCCGAAGCCGAGGGTGTACGTGGTGGTGCCCGGGTACAGCTGGTCCAGCACCCACAGCCGTTCCTGGTCCATGCCGAGCGGGAAGGTGTCCCGCGGTCCGGGCCTGCGGCCCAGGCTGGTCTTCCCCTCGCGGCGGGCGGCCAGCCGTGCCGCGAGGGCGGCGCGCTGCGCGGGGTCCAGGCTCGCCAGCCTGGCGCGCAGGTCGGTGCTCTCCGGTGCGGTCATCGGTCCTGCTCCTCGGCGGAGAGGGCGAACAGTTCGGGCAGTGCGGCCAGCACGTCGGGGGCGGGGAGGCCGAAGTCGATCAGGTGGCCGACCTCGTCCGCGCCCGCGTCGGCGAGACGGCGCAGGACGGATCGCGCCTTGGCCGGGGTGCCGAGCAGTGAGCTGCCGCCGAGGAAGTTCAGGTACGCGCTCTCCAGCAGCACGTCGCCGTCCTCCTCCGTGGTGCCGGTCTGCCTGCGGAAGTCCCTCAGGTAGCCGTGCATGGCGGGGCGCAGGAAGCCCTCCAGGTCCTCGCGCGCGCTGACGTGGGAGTGCACCATCACCACCACGTCGCCCTCGCCGGGGTGTCCGGCCTCCCGCCAGGCCGCGCGGTAGTGGCGGATGTTCTCGCTGAGCACCTCCAGCGGTCCGCCCAGCAGGCCCGTCATGACGCCGACGCCCGCACGGCCCGCCGCCTCGAAGGTGGTGGGGGACCCGGCGGCGGTGAGCCAGACCGGCAGTTCGGGCTGGACGGGCTCGGGGCGGGTACGGACCTCGACGTCGCCGCCCGCGGTGGTCGGGTAGGAGACCGGCGTGCCGCGCCAGTGGGCGCGTACCTGGTCGATGGCCCGCAGCGTGGTGTCGCGGCGCTCGGCGTGCGGGGTGCGCGCGAGCACGAAGTCGTCGGGGTGCCAGCCGCTTGCGAACGACAGGCCCGCCCGGCCGCCGGAGATCTGGTCGACCATGGACCAGTCCTCGGCGATGCGCACGGGGTGGTGCAGGGGGGCCGCGACGCTTCCCGCCCGGATGCCGATGCGCTCGGTCCCCGCGGCCACCGCGGAGGCCAGGACGGCCGGGTTGGGGGTGAGGCCTCCGAAGTCGACGAAGTGCCGCTCGGGCAGCCAGACGGCGTGCAGCCCGGCACGGTCCGCGAGGGCCGACGCCTCGCACACGAACCGGTAGTAGGCGTCGGGCCGCATGGCCCGGGCGCTGGCGAAGAAGTACAGGCTGTGGCGCAGCGCCACGGGCGCGCTGTCGGCCGTCGCGTCCTCGGCGGTCCGCTGCCGCATCCGGGAGTTCAGCAGGCGGCGCTGTTCGGGGGAGAGCGCGGCGAGGCGCTCGGAAAGGTCGGTCACTGGTCGGCCTCGATCTCACGGAGAAGTTGCAGCAGTTCGTCGTCGTCGCGCACCGTCAGCAGTTCCTGGATCCGGGCGGTGAAGGTGCCCAGTTCGGAGTTGCCGTACAGGTCGGACAGGCTGGCGTTGACGAGCAGGGCCTCGTTCACCTGGGTCAGCAGGTGCGCGGCCTGGAGCGACGTGCCGCCGAGCGTGAAGAAGTTGTCCTCCGGTCGCAGGGCGGGGCCTCCGAAGGCGGCCTGCCAGATCTCCCTGACGGTGCGTGCCACGTCACCGCTCTCCTCGACGGGCGTCTCGGCCTCGCCAGGAGCGGAGTCGGTGGTGTCCGCGGCCGGGGGCGCGGACACGGGGACGGCGCGGGCCGCGGCCGGAGCCGGCTCCCCGGCGGGGGGCGCGTCGATCCAGTGGCGGGTCGGTGCGAACGGGTAGGCGGGCAGGGCGGCGGTGCGCCGCGGCCGGGGGACGCCGAGGTCGACGCGGCAGCCCGCGCTCCACAGCGCGGCCAGCACGTCCTGGTGCCCCAGCGCCTCCGGTCGTGACCGGGAGCCGAGCAGGTCCACGACCGGTGCGGCCACGCCCGCCCGGCGCAGTTCCTGGCGTACGGGGTCGGTGGTGGCGGGTCCCCGGTGGGTGCCGATCACGAGGTGCGGGGCGACGGCGGCCAGGGTACGGACGGCGTCGTCGAAGCGGACGGTGCCGCGCAGCTGGCGGCCCCAGTAGCCGGGGTCGCACGCGTCCTCGGCGCTGAGCACGCCGCCGGTCAGGTTGGACAGGACCGTGAGCCGGGGGGCGGACAGCGACAGGCCGGTGAGGAACTTCTCGAACCCGGTGGCCGCCTCCTCCATCGCCCGGCTGTGGAAGGCGTGCGCGGTGGCCAGGCGCCGGGAGCTCACGCCCGCGGCCGCGCACCGGCGTGCCACCTCCTCGACGGTGTCCTCGTCCGCGCCGATCACCGTGCTGTCGGGGGCGTTGAGGACGCAGACGTCGGCGGGCAGGTCCGCGATCAGGCTCCGGGCCGCGTCCTCGCCAGTGCCGACGGCGAGCATCGCGCCGCGGGGGGCCCGCCCCATCAGGGCGCCACGGCGGACCACGGCGGCGGCGCCGTCGGCGACGCTGAACACGCCCGCGTGGGTGGCAGCGGTGAGCTCTCCGACGCTGTGGCCCAGCAGCGGGCCCAGGTCGGCACCGCTCCGCTCCAGCAGGCGCAGGGCCGCCAGGCCCAGGACGAACAGCAGTGGCTGGACCACGGCGGTGTCGAGGAACCTGGGGTCCTCGGGGTCCCAGTGCGCCGCGTCCCGCAGATCCGGACCGTCCGCGTCGAGGACCGCGCCCGCCAGGGCGACGAGGTCGTCGGCGAACAGCGGGTCCGTGGAGGCGAGTTCGCGTCCGGCACCGGCGATCCGGGTGCCCTGGCCGGGGAGCACGACGGCGATCCGCGGGTCCGCGGCGGCCGCGGGAGCGGTCCCGCTCTCCCGCAGTGCCCGGACGAGCTCGGCGCGCGCCAGGGCGTCGTCCCCGCTCAGTACGGCGGTCGTACGGTGCCCGAGCGCGCGGCGGCCGTGCCACAGGGTGCCGAGGACGTCGGTCAGGGCGGTGTGCGCTCCGGGGCCTTCGAGCCAGTCGGCCAGGTGCAGGCGCTTGTCCCGCAGGGCCTGCGGCGTGGCCGCCGAGAGCACGGCCACCCGGTGGCCGGGGTCGCCCTCGGCCGGGTCGGGCGCCGGGTCCGCGGCGGCGGGGCCGACGACCAGGTGGGCGTTGGTCCCGCCCAGGCCGAAGGAGCTGACGGCCGCCACCCGCGGGACGTCGCCGTCCCAGGGCTCGGGAGCGCGGGGCAGGCGGAAGCGGGGGGAGCCCAGGGGGGCGTCCGGGCCGTCGCCCGGCTGGGAGGGCGTCGGCGGCAGCGTGCCGCGCTCCACGGCCAGGACCGTCTTGATGAGGCCGACCACGCCGGCGGCGGTGTCGCAGTGGCCCACGTTCGGCTTGACGCTGCCCAGGGCGAGGCGGGGGGCGGTGCTCTCGCCGTACACCTCGGCCAGCGCGGACAGTTCGACTTGGTCGCCGAGGGCGGTCCCGGTGCCGTGGGTCTCGACGTAGCCGATGTCCCGCGGCCGGAGGCCGGCGGAGTCCAGGGCTTCGCGGATGACCTCGGCCTGGCCCACGGGGCTGGGGGAGGTCAGGCTCATGCGCTGGGCGCCGTCGTTGTTGACCGCGCTGCCCAGGACGAGGGCCCGGGCCCGGCCGGTTCCGTCCGCGGCGGCGTCCTCGGCACGGCGCAGCACCACGAGGCCCGCGCCGCTGGCGGGCACGGTGCCGTTGCTGCCCTCGGTGAAGCTGCGGCAGCGGCCGTCGGGCGAGACGATGCCGCCCTCGACGTACGAGTAGCCGGGTTCGTCCGCCGGGTGCACGGTGCAGGCGCCCGCGAGGGCGATGTCGCACTCGTAGGTGAGCAGGCTGCGCACCGCCTGGTGCACGGCCACCAGGGACGTGGAGCAGGCACTCTGCACGGTGAGGCTCGGGCCGGTCAGGCCGAGGCGGTACGAGAGCGCTGCCGCCAGGTAGTCGCGGGAGTTGCCGAGCCTGAGCTGGTCCTCGCCCAGGGCCCGTACGACGGCGGGGTCGCGCAGCACGTGGTCGTGGAGGTAGGCGTCGGGGCCGCTGCCCACGAAGACGCCGACCTTGTCCGTCGAGCGGAGCGTGTCGAGCCCGGCGGCCTCCAGCGCCTCCCAGGCGAGCTCGGTGAGGACGCGGTGCTGGGGGTCGGTCGCGGCCGCCTGGGCGGGGAGCATGCCGAACAGCTCGGCGTCGAACTCCCGGAAGCGGTCGATGCGTCCGGCTTCGAGCCGTCCTTCGAGCGGGCCGTCGGCCAGGCCGGCGGGCAGGGTCACCTTCCCGGCGAGCAGGTTGGCCCAGAAGGCGTCGGGGTGGTCCGCTCCGGCCACGCGCAGGGCCATGCCGACCACGGCAACGGCGTTCTCGGGTGTGCCGGCTCCGCCGGGCTGCCGGTCGGGGGCCGTCGTCATCGGGTGCTCCTGTGGTCGGTGAGGGCGTCGGCGAGGCGACGCGGGGTGGAGTGGCGGAAGATGCTCCGCAGCTGGATTCCTGCGAAGCCCTGGTCCTTCAGGGCGGAGCTCAGCCGGACGGCGAGGAGCGAGTTGCCCCCGAGCTCGAAGAAGTTGTCGTCGACGCCGACGGGGACCTCCAGGACGTCCTGCCAGACCCCGGCGAGGCGCACGGCGAGGTTCTCGCCGGTGCCGGGTGCGGCGTCGGCGCCGGGTACCCGCGGCCCGGCCGGGCCGGGGGACGGCGGCGCGCCGCGGGGGGCGGGCTCGGGCAGGCGGGCCAGGTCGAGCTTGCCGTTCGCGGTGAGCGGCAGTGCGGGTACGGCGGTCACCGCGGCCGGGAGCAGGTGGGCGGGCAGCCTCTCGGCCAGCCGCCGGTGGACCTCCTCCCCCGGGTGGGCGGGGTCGGTGAGCACGACGTAGGCGTCGATCCGCGCGGTCGCGGCGTCCCCGGGGCGCCGCACCAGTACCGCCGCGGCAGCGACGTGCGGGTCAGCGAGCAACTGGCCGCGGATCTCTCCGAGTTCGATGCGGTGGCCGCGGATCTTCACCTGGTCGTCGAGCCGCCCCAGGTGTTCCAGGCTGCCGTCGGGCAGGTAGCGGCCGCGGTCACCGCTGCGGTACAGGCGCAGCGTGGGGTCCTCGTCCAGGAGGCCGGTGACGAAGCGTTCCGCGTCCAGTTCGGGGCGGTCCAGGTAGCCGGCGCTGACCCCTGCGCCGCCCACGTGGATCTCGCCGGGAACGCCCACCGGGGTGGGCCTGCCCCGCGGGTCGAGGACGTGCAACTGCCAGCCCGGCAGGGGTCGTCCGACGGGGCAGCTGCCGCGCAGGGCGTCGGCCCGGGTGAGGTCGTGCCAGGTGCAGTGCACGGTCGTCTCGGTGATGCCGTACATGTTCACCGGGCGGCAGCGGCTCTCGGGGTAGCGGTCGAACCAGGGCAGCAGCACGGCGGGGTCGAGTGCCTCTCCCCCGAAGACCAGCAGCCGGACGGCGAGGTCGCCCGCCGCGAAGCGTTCGGCGGCCACCAGCTGGGTGAAGGCGGAGGGCGTCTGGTTGAGGACGGTGACCGCTTCCTCGCCCAGCAGCCGGAGCAGTTCCTCGGGGTCCCGCGAGACCTCGTAGGGGACGACGACGAGGCGGCCGCCGGTGAGCAGGCAGCCCCAGATCTCCCAGACGGAGAAGTCGAACGCGAAGGAGTGGAAGTGGGTCCACACGTCCTGCGGGCCCAGGCCGAACTCCCCTGCCGTGGCGGCGAGGAGGGACACCACGTTGCGGTGGGTGACCTGGACCCCCTTGGGGTGTCCGGTGGAGCCCGAGGTGTGGATGACGTACGCCAGGGAGTCGGGCGACACCACGGGGAGCGGGACGGAGGCGGCGCCGCGCGCCGTGACGGGGACGGTGCGCGCCCCGGAGAGCGGCGCGTCGCCGATCACGGCCTTGAGGCTGGTGTCCTCGGCGATGAAGGCGAGGCGTTCGGCGGGGTAGTCGGGGTCCAGCGGCACGTAGGCCGCGCCGGACTTCAGGACGGCGAGCAGCGCGGTGACCTGGTCGATGCCGCGCGGCAGGCACACGCCGACGCGGTCACCGGGGACGACGCCCCGCTCGACCAGGGCGCGGGCGAGCCCGGTGGTGCGGGCGTCCAGTTCGGCGTAGTCGACGCCCGCCGGTCCGCAGGTGACGGCGGTGCGTTCGGGTGCGCGCCTGACCTGGGCGTCGAACAGCGCGGGCAGCGTGTGGGCGGCCGTCGCCGTGGCGTCGGCGCGCTCGCCCAGACCGAGCCGCGCGGCCTGTCGCCGGTCGGCGTCGGCGAGCGTGACGACGTTGTCGAGCGCGTCGTCGGCGTCATGGGCGGCGAGGGCTTCCAGGGTGTGCCGGAACTGTCGCGCGTACAGCGCCGCGGCCCCGGCGTCGACGGCCGCGAGCTGGTGGCGCAGGACGGCCCGCAGGGAGCCGTCGGCCTCTTCGTGGAGGTAGAGGGCCAGCGGGAACTGCGCGGTGAGTGCTCGTGCGGCGGGGCGGGCGGGGTAGTCCCGGTCGCCGTCGACGAGAGTGGGCAGCTGCGGTACGGGGACGACGACCAGGCGCGGGCCGGTGGATCCTTCGGGCAGGACGGCGGAGAGCGGCACGTCGGCGTCGCGGTAGGCGCTCAGGCTGCGCTGGTGCGTACGGGCCAGGAACGCGCCGACCGTCGGGGAGCCGCCGGTGTCGACCGGGATGGCGACGGTCGTGTTGAAGTAGCCGATGGTCGCGTGGTGCCGGGGCGAGCGGCGGGAGACGGTCGCGCCCAGGACGGGGCTTTCGGCGCCGCTGTTGCGGGCCAGCACCAGCGCGGCCGCCGCCAGGGCGAAGGAGTAGGGGGTGAGGCGCTGTCCCGCGGCCGCTGCGCGGACCCGGCCCCAGGCGGTGGCGTCGAGGGTCACCTCGACGGTCGCGCCCTCGACGCCGCGGGCGGGCCGTACGGGTCCGCGGGTGTGGCGGGCCCAGGTGAGGTCCGGCTCCCAGTCCGCCCCCGCGAGGCCGGCCCTGAGTTCCAGGGCCCGGTCCGCCGCCGCGCTCCGCGCCCCGTGGGCGCGCTCCGTCCAGGTGGCGTACGACTCGCGGGGCTCGGGCGGGGTGAGCCCCAGGAGGTGCGCGCCCAGCAGCGCGGTGGAGCCCTCGTCGACGGCCAGGTGGTGCGCGACGACGAGGAGGTCGGCGGTTCCGTCCGTGTGCGGCAGCAACGCCACGCGGATCATGGGGCCCTGTCGCGGGTCCAGCGGACGCTCACTCAGATGCCTTATCCGGCGCTGCGCGTGGGGCCCATCGGCAGGCAAAGGCGTGGTCAAGTGTGTGATGCGGGGTCGGGTCGGGCTGGGCTCCAGGAACCAGCCCTGGGAGTCCTCGCCCACCCGGCACCCCAGAACCGGATGCATTTCCAGCAGTCGTTCGAGATTCGACTGCAACTCCACCGGGTCTCCGGCGCGCTCCATTCGGAAGGCGAAGCACACCGTATAGGTGCCCGCGGCGTCCGCTATCCGGTCGGCGACGTACAGATCGGCCTGGTTCGGCGCGAGGCGCCACCGGACCGCGGACGGCTCCCGTCCGCCCTGCCGAACGGGCGTGCGCACGGCGCTCGTGGTGGGTACCGACACGGGCTCAGCGCTCCGACGGGGAGGCCGCGACCAGCCGGCCCAGGGCGTCCGGGCTCCGCGCCTCCAGGACGTCGAGGTAATCGAGCTCTCTCCCCGTCTCCTCGAACACGCGATTCACGATCTGCACGGCCCGGAAGGAGTCTCCGCCATTGTCCAGAAAACTGCGTGCCGGATCGATTTCCGCACCAAGAATCTCGATCCAGAGACTCTTCATGAATTCACCGAAAGGTGAAACTCCATCGGCAAGAACTTCGTCGGATACAGACATTCCACGCCTCCCTGACCTCTCGTGAATACACCTGAGGAATTTTGCGCAGCAGAGGCAAAAGGAAGTAGGAAAAACTCCCGCCGACCCCCGTTGGCAGTGCGCACACGTCGGCTCCAAGCCGTCAAGACGCTCGCCGTACGCTACATATCCGCAGGCCAGAGGGCAATGTGAGCCACGCCACGCGTCGCCGGGGTGCCGACATGAAGGCTAAATCGGACTATTCATCAGCCCCTTCCCGGGAATGCAAAAAATACTCGGTTGACGAGATCGGCAATCTCGTCCTAGGTTCCGAAGCGGCCCGGCGCCACCTGTGACACGGTTCGTGATGCCTGCTTCTCCGACCGGTTCGGCGCCTTTGTCCGCCCACTCACCGACACGACAGTCCTAACGGGGGTTGAGGAAGCGTGCATTCTATCGATCAGCCTGCGGATATTGGATCCGCGGACCTTCCGGAGGCAGCCGAGGACGGCCCGAGACCGGCCTCCGCCGCGCAACTGCGCTTCTACCTCCTGGACCAGCAGGGTGGCCGGGCCACCGTCGTCCACCACCTCACCGCCGAGGGCCCGGTCGACCGGGACCGCTTCCTGCGCGCCGTACGCACCGTCGTCGCCGAGCACCCCGCCCTGCGCACCTCACTGCACCCGGGCCCGGAGGGCCTGGCCCAGCGCACGCACCCGCCGGCGGACATCGATGTCCAGGTCCTCTCACCCGAGCCCGGCGAGGTCGAGGGCGTGCTGGCGCGGCAGACGGCGCTCGTCGCCGAACCCTTCACGCACGCCACGGGCCCCCTGTGCCGGATCCGCGTCGTGCACGCCCCGGGCCGGACGCACTGCCTGCTCGGCGTGCACCACGCCGTCTTCGACGACGAGTCGGCCGGCATCCTGCTGCGCTCCCTGGCCCGCGCCTACGCGGAGCCCGCGTCGTCCACGGGAACGGCCCGGCGGGTTCAGGACCTCGCCGACGACCCCGGGCGAACCGCGCTGCTGCGAACGTTCTGGACCACGACGCTCGACGGGCGGTCCGCCGACACCACGCTGCCGCACTTCGCCCCGCCGCCGCCCCCGGTGGACGACGGAGCGGAGCGGTTCGGCGTGACCACCCTGGAGCTGGGCGACGAACTCTGCGGCGCCGTGCGCGACACGGCGATGGGTTCGGGGGCCACTCCCTTCGCCCTGGTGCTCGCCGCCGTCGCCACCGTCACCGGGTGGTACGGCAGTTCGCGGGACGTGGTGCTGGCCACCGTCACCGGCACCCGGTCCGGTACCGGACCGGCCGCCATCGGCTGCCACCAGAACACCCTCCCCGTACGCATCGCACTCACCGGGCACGACACGGCGAGCCTGCTCGACCACACGATGGACGCCCTGTTCGACGCGGTGGAGCACGCCGACCTCCCCATCGAGGAGATCCTGCGCGTGACCGGCGCCGAGCGACGGCCGGGCCGCACCGCCCTCACCGAGGTCCTGTGCGCACAGACCGCCCACCAGCCCCCGCACGACGAGGGCGGCCTGCGCTGGCGGCTGGCCACCCGGCAGGGCGCCGACCCCGCGCACCCGCTGAGCGTGACGCTGCATCACCGGGCCGACGGCTCGATGGTCCTGGAACTGGGTCACGACGCGACGCGCATGCCGGCGCCCCAGGCGCGCCTGTTCGGGGCACACCTGCTGGGCGCGCTGGGGGCGCTCACCGAGTCGGCCCCCCTCCCCCTGGACCAACTCCGCCTGCTCACGCCGGAGGAGACCGCCGCGGCGGCCGGGCCCGCGGCGACGACCGCCCCGCACCCGCCGGTCCACATCGCCCTCGCCGACCACGCGCGCCGCACTCCCGACGCCACCGCCGTGCGTACCGGGTCCGACGCACTCGGCTACGCCGAGCTGGACGAGCGGGTCGCGGGCCTGGGAGCCGCGCTCATCGCGGCCGGCGTCCGCCCCGGCGACCGCGTCGGCATCAGCCTGCCGCGCACCCCCGAACTGGTGGTGGCGATGCTGGCGGTCTGGAAGGCGGGCGCCGCGTACGTGCCGCTGGATCCCGACTACCCCCACGAGCGCCTGCGCTACATGGTGCGGGACGCGGACCTCACCGCGATCGTGGGCACCCGCGAGCTCGAGCCCGGACTCCCGCTGCTCGCCCCCTCCGCACGGGCGTCCGCGCCGCGCTCCTGGCCCGTGACCGACCCGAGCGCCCCCGCGTACCTCATCTACACGTCCGGCACCACGGGCCGCCCCAAGGGCGTGGTGATCCGGCACGAGAACCTGACGGCGCTGCTCGCCGCGATGGAGCACGAGACGCACGGGGTCCCGGACGTCGTCATGGCCGGCACCAGCGTGTCCTTCGACATCAGCGGCCTGGAGATCCACTGGCCACTCGCCCGCGGCCGGACGCTGTTCCTGACCGATCACCGCTCCGTGGCGGTCGAGCCGGTGCCGGCGGGTGCCCTCTACCAGTGCACGCCCTCCGTGGCACGCATCCTGACCGGAACCCCTGCCGGACGCGCGCTGCTGGAGCGGCTCGGGGTGCTGCTGGTCGGCGGCGAACCGCTGCCCGCCGACCTCGCGGCGGAGCTGTGCGACCTGGTTCCCGGGCCCGTGCTGAACTGCTACGGACCGACGGAGACCACCATCTGGTCCACCGCCTGGCGCGTCGTGCCCGGCCAACCGGTCCACATCGGGAGCCCGTTGGCCGGTGAGGAGTGCCAGGTCGTGGACGACGACGGGCGCCGCCTGCCCGCGGGGTGCCCCGGACGCCTGTTCATCAGCGGCGCCGGAGTCGGCGACGGCTACTGGCGGCGTCCGGAGCTGACGGCGGAGCGCTTCGTCGCACAGGACGGCTCCGCCGGACCGGCGTACGACACCGGGGACCTCGCCGTCCTCACCCTGACCGACGGGCTGCGCTGCCTCGGCCGCGCCGACGCCCAGGTGAAGGTCCTCGGCCAGCGCATCGAGCTGGAGGAGGTCGAGACCGCCCTGCGCAGACACCCCCGGGTGAGCGACGCGGTGGCCACGGCCACGGCCGACGCCACCGCCGTGGCGGTCTGCGTCGTCCTCCGCGACCCGTCCCCCGGTGACTCCGTCGCGGCCGCGACGGAGGAACTGGCCGAGGAACTCGGCTCGTTCGCACGGACCTGGCTCACCGGCGCGATGGTGCCGGCCGTCTGGCTCGTCGCCCCCCGCCTGCCCCAGCTGCCCAACGGCAAGCGGGACCGGGCAGCGGTCGCGCAGTGGGCCGCGCGCGGCGCCACCGTCCCCGCGCCCGCCGGTCCCGTCCCGGCGGGGGCGGCACACGAACAGGTCCGCGAGGCCTGGGAGCGGGTCCTGTCACGCCCGGTCACGGACCTCGACGCGGGCTTCTTCGAACTGGGCGGCAGCTCCGCCGACCTGGTGCGCCTCCTGGCGGTGCTGAACACCCGGTACCCCTCGCTGCGCGTCGCCGACCTGTTCCGCCACACGACGGTGCGCGCACTGGCCTCGCACCTGGACGACGTCTCCCGCGCCGCCGCGCACTCCCCCGCTGTCGCGCGGGCCGCTGACGACCGCTCGCGCGGCGCCGACCGCGCCCGGGCCCTCAGGAGCTGGAACCGCCGGCCCGACCGCTCCCGCTGACCACCGAACAGAAGGACCGAGATCCGTGGGAACCGATCCCTCCACCACAGCCCTCCTCCAGGCCGCGGCGGCCACCCCCGTACAGGAACACCACTACGTCCGCCACGAGCTGACCGGCGACGGCCCGGCCGGGACCGTGCAGGCGGCGTACGTCCTGACCGTCCCTGTCAGCCCGCAGGACCTGCGGGCCGCCACGACGACCCTCATCGGCGGCCTGCCCTCCCTGCGCACCCGCTTCGCCTTCCGCGGCACCGGTCTGGTCCAGCTCACGGACCAGGAGGGAGCGTGCGACTGGCAGGTGCGGGACCACCCCGGCGCGGACGACGAAGCGGTCGCCGACTGGCTGTTCGCCCAGCGCGCCCGGGAGTTCGACCTGCACGACGGTCCGCTCGTGCGCGCCGCGCTGCTCCGTACCGACGACGCCCGTTGCGTCCTGGCCCTGACGGCGCACCGCGCGGTCACCGACCGGCACGCCCTGGACACCGTGGCCCGCCGGGCCGTGGCCGTCGCCCTGGGGGCGGACCCGGCCACGCACCCCCTCGACGACGTCCCCGGCGCCACCACCGGGTCCGCGGCGGGCGACGAGGCCGCGGACCGCGCCTTCTGGACCGCCGAGCTGGCGGGGGACCTGCCGCGGCACGCACTCGCCCGCGAGGAGGCGGACCGCCACACCGGACCGGGCCTGCCCCGGACCGTCTCCGCCTCGCTGCCCGCCCCGGACCTGGAACGGCTGGCGGCCGTCTGCGCACGCGAAGGGGTCACCCTCGGCGCGGGCCTGCTGGCCGCGTACACCGTGCTGGTCAACAGGTACTCGGCCACCGACGACGTGCTGGTGCACGTGCGTCCCCGCGAGGACCTGCCCTGCGCGCCCGAGCCCGAGCGTCTCGTGCGTACCGGCCTGACCGCCGGGGAGACCTTCCCCCAGCTGCTCCGGCGGATCGGATCGGGACTGCGGAGCACCGCCCGTCACGCGACGCTGCCCGTCCCGTGCGTCCTGCGCGAGGCCGGGCTCGTATGGCCCGGGGACCAGGACGCCGTCCTGCCGGTCTCCTTCACCGCCGTCCCGGACCTGGACGAGCGGCACGGCGCGGCCGAGACGGACTCCGGGATCCGGGAGCGCCTCGCGACCGGACAGGTGCCCGGCGCCGACCCGTACCCGACGCCCACGGTGCCTGCCAGCGGTGTGTGGCTGACGGTGCGGAGGGGCACGGACGGGCCGGTCGCGGTGCTCGACGGTCCCCTCTCGTACGCGTGGCGCACCCGTTTCCTCGGTCACTACGCGACGCTCCTCTCCGACCTCGCGGCCGACCCGGACAGGCCCGTCGCCGCACTGCGCGTGCACACGCCCGCCGAGTCCGCGCGCCTCCAGCCGCTGCCGCGGGTACCCGGCCCGGCGGACTCCGGCCCCCCGGCCCACGAGCTGTTCGCCCGGCACGCGGCACGGCGGCCGGACCGGATCGCCGTGACGTTCCGCGGCGAGCACCTGACCTACGGCGAGCTGGAGGAGCGCGCCAACCGTCTGGCACAGCACCTGCGCGCCGCCGGCGTCGGCCGCGGCACCCTGGTGGGCCTGGGCCTGCCGCGCTCCTTCGACCTGGTCGTCGGAGTGCTGGCCGTGCACAAGGCCGGCGGCGCGTACGTCCCGCTCGACCCGGCCTACCCGGACTCGCGGCTGGCCTACATCGTCGAGGACACCGGCCTGGCCTTCGCGGTGGTACGGGACGAGGCGGAGGCCGCCCGCCACCGCGACGCCATCGGGACCGTCGTGGCGCTGGAGCCGGACCGCGAGCTGATCGCCGCCCGGCCCCCGGTCGCGCCCCCGCCGGTGGCCACCCAGGACGACCTCGCCTACGTCATCCACACCTCGGGCTCCACCGGGCGCCCCAAGGGCACCCTGGTCGACCACCGCAACCTCTCCCGGCTGTTCACGAGCACCGCGACCTGGTTCTCGTTCGGCCCGGAGGACGTGTGGACGCTCTTCCACTCGTACGCCTTCGACTTCTCCGTGTGGGAGCTGTGGGGCGCGCTGCGCCACGGCGGACGGCTGGTGGTGGTCCCCGGGGACACGGCCCGCGCCCCCGGCGAGTTCCACCGGCTGCTGCGGGAGGAGGGGGTGACGGTGCTCAACCAGACGCCGTCGGCCTTCTCCCTGCTGATGCACGCCGACCGCGAGTGGGCCGACGGCGCGCCGGACGGCGCGGCCGGGCTGCGCCTGCGCCAGGTCGTCTTCGGCGGCGAGGCGCTGGACCCGCGGGCCTTGCGGCCGTGGGTGGAACGCCACGGCCTGGACCGGCCGCGCCTGGTCAACATGTACGGCATCACGGAGACCACGGTCCACGTCACGTACCACGTCCTCACCGAGGACGACCTCGGTGCCCCGGGGCCCGCCGTCATCGGCGAGGCGATCCCCGACCTGTCCCTCTCGGTCCTGGACGCCCAGGGCCAGCCGGTCCCGGAGGGGGTGCCGGGAGAGCTGTACGTGAGTGGCGCGGGGGTGGCACGCGGCTACCTCAAGCGCCCCGACCTCCAGGCGGAGCGCTTCCTGACGCATCCCGCGGACCCCCGGGTCCGCGTCTACCGCACGGGCGACGTCGTCCGTCGGCGCGCCGACGGAGCCCTCGAGTACCGCGGCCGCTCCGACGACCAGGTGAAGATCCGCGGCTTCCGCATCGAGCCCGGTGAGATCGCCGCCGCCCTCGTCGCGCAGTCAGACGTCCGCGACGCCACCGTCGTCGTACGCGACACCGGCAGCGGCAGGGAACTCGTCGCCTACGCCGTGCCCGCGCGCCCCGGCGCCACGGCCGACGCGATCCGCGCCGCGCTGGCGGCCACGGTCCCCGCCCACCTCGTCCCCCACCACGTGGTCCTCCTGGACTCCTTCCCGCTCACCTCCAACGGCAAGGTCGACAAGGCCAGGCTGCCCGCACCCGGACAGCCGCCCGCGCCGTCGGGCCCCACCGAGCGGTACGACGAGATGGAGGCCCGGGTGGCGGCCGTGTGGGCGGAGGTCCTGGAACTCCCCCATGTCGGCCTGGACGACAACTACTTCACGATCGGCGGGGACTCCATCCGCCTCGTCACGGTACTCAGCCGCTCCCAGGAGACGGGCCTCGCCGTCGAGCTCCCCGACCTCCTGGTCCACCAGACGGTGCGGGAGCTGGCCGCCCACCTGGTACGGGCCCAGGGTCCGACGGCATGAGGCGCGACGACCCGACGTGTACCGACCGACGCACCACCTAAGGAGCACATCCGTGGGAGTCCCCGGCGAGACATCGCCCTTCCTTCCGACCGGAGTCGAGGTCCTGGGAGTCGGCACCGCCGTTCCCGACAACTCCTACACGCAGCGGGAGATACTCGACGCCTTCGACATCTCCGACCAGCGCGTCCGCTCGGTGTTCCTCAACAGCGCCATCGAGCGCCGCAACCTGGTCCTGCCGCCCCTGCTCCCGGACGGGACCCGGGGCACCGAGAGCCAGGGCGACCTGCTGCGCAAGCACGCGGGCAGTGGAGTCGCCATGGGCCGCGAGGCGGTGCTGAACTGCCTCAAGGAATCCGGCGCCCGCCTGGAGGACGTGCGCTACCTGTGCTGCGTCACCTCCACCGGACTGCTCACGCCCGGATTCTCGGCGTTGCTCATCAAGGAGCTCGGGATCGCCACGACCTGCTCCCGCCTGGACGTCGTCGGGATGGGCTGCAACGCCGGTCTGAACGCCCTGACGGCGGTGTCGGGTTGGGCGGAGGCGCACCCCGGGCAGCTGGCCCTCATGGTGTGCGTCGAGGCCTGTTCGGCCGCGTACGTCTTCGACGGCACGATGCGCTCCGCAGTGGTCAACAGCCTGTTCGGGGACGGCTCGGCGGCCGTCGCCGTGCGCTCCGCGGCGGACGGCCCCTCCCCGGCGGACCGCGGCCCTGTCCTGCGTCGCTTCTCCAGCCGGATCATCCCCGAGGCCGTCGACGCGATGCGCTACGACTGGGACGACGACCACGGCAAGTTCAGCTTCTACCTCGACCCCGAGGTTCCGTACGTGGTCGGGGCGCACGCCGAAGAGGCGCTCGGCAACCTGCTGGAGGGGACCGGGCTGCGCCGTTCCGACATAGCCCACTGGGTCGTGCACTCGGGCGGCAAGAAGGTCATCGACTCGGTGCGCGTCAACCTGGGGCTGAGCCGGCACGACGTGCGCCACACCAGCGGGGTGCTGCGCGACCACGGGAACCTGTCCAGCGGCTCGTTCCTGTTCTCCTACGCCCGGCTGGCCGCGGAGGACGTGGCACGCCCGGGCGATCACGGCGTTTTCATGACCATGGGGCCCGGTTCGACGATCGAGATGGCCCTTGCGAGCTGGTAGCGAAGGACGAGGAAGAGGACTCCCGATGAACAACCACAGCACGGCACTGCCCGGCGACGCGCGTGCGGCCTCCGCCGCGGACGCGTCCGCCCACACCGTCGACACCACCCTGCCGCTGCGCGAACTCACCCGCGCCCTGGGCGCCTTGTGCGATGTCCTGGAGGAGGAACACCCGCCGGTCGCGGTCGTACGCGTCGTCGGACCCGGCCCCGAGACCTCGCCCGGCACACCGGACGCCGTGACCGTCCAGGACGTGAACCGGTGGGAGCGCGTGGTGCGCCGGTTCGAGCGGACCGCCGTCATCAAGTGTCTTATGGTGGCCGGGAGTTGCACCGGAACGGCACTGGACCTGCTGCTCGCCTCCGACTACCGGGTGGCCGCGCCGGACCTGTCCCTCCAGCCGCCCCGGCACGACGGACGGCTGTGGCCGGGCATGTCGCTCTACCGGCTGGTCCGGCAGGCGGGGGTGACGGAGACCCGCCGACTCGCCCTGCGCGGCGAGCCCGTAACGGCCGAGCAGGCACTGCGGCTGGGCCTGGTCGACGAGATCACCGACGACCAGGAGGCCGCGGCGCGGGCCCTGTCGGCCCGCTTCCACGGCACCGCGCACGAGGACTTCGCCGTCGTTCGCCAGCTGCTCCTGGAGGCACCGTCCGCGGAGTACGAGGAGGCGCTGGGCGTGCACCTCGCCGCCTGCGACCGCGAGCTGCGTCGCCGCGCGGCGGCGCGGGACTCCGCCGGGGACCCCGTCGCGGCCCTGCCGGACTCCGGTACGGAGGCCGCCGCGTGATCCCGGGCACCACCCCGTCGACACAGCCTCCGCCGGACCCCGCGCCACGGCTGACGGGCGAGATCAGCGCGGACGCCCGGGTCCTGGCGGAGTGCGCCGCCGCGACCGACGCCCTGCTGGCCGGGCTGCCGGGCCGGGCGGACCGCACCGCGGAACAGCAGCGGACGGCCGAGGCCGCGCTGGTCACCGCACGCGAGGTCCGGCGCGCCTTCCTGGCCCGGCACGTGGACGAGGTGTACGGGCTCCTGACCGACGCCGGTTCCGTACGGCTGAGACTCCCCGAGTTGCTGCGAGAGGCCGCCGACCGCTTCCCCGGTCTCGTGCCCACCGAGGAACAGATGCGCGCGGAGCACGCGCGGATCCAGGCCGCGCGCGACGGGCGCGAGGTCGATCAGGCGGTCTTCTGCGGAGCGGTCCTCCGCTCCCCCGCGGCAGGCACCCACCTCATCGACACCATGCTGCTCCCCACGAGCCGCGCCCTGGACCTGCTGGAGGAGTTCCGGCGCGCCGACCGCGTGGACCTGGGCTCCGTCCTGGTGGAGCGCAGGGGACACGGCGCCCATGTGACGATCCGCAACGCGCACTGCCTCAACGCCGAGGACAACCGGCTGATGGCGGACCTGGAGACCGCCGCGGACCTGGCGCTCCTGGACGACCGCGTCCGGGTGGGCGTCCTGCGCGGCGCGCCCGTCGAGCACCCCCGCTACGCGGGCCGGCGCGTGTTCAGCGCGGGCATCAACCTCAAGGACCTGCGCAACGGGCGGATCTCGTTCGTGGACTTCCTCCTGGGCCGCGAACTCGGCTTCATCAACAAGCTCGCCCGGGGCGTGCTCACCCGGCCCGAACGCCAGGTGTGGGCCGAACGCACCGTCCAGAAGCCCTGGGTGGGCGCCGTCGACACGTTCGCGATCGGCGGCGGCATGCAGATCCTGCTCGTGCTCGACCGGGTGATCGCCGAGACCGACGCGTACGTCAGCCTGCCGGCCGCCGAGGAGGGCATCGTCCCGGGCCTCGGAAACCTGCGGCTCACCCGGCGCACGGGAGCGACCCTGGCACGGCAGATCCTGCTGGGCGGGCGGCGCGTGCGGATGACGGACCCCGAGGCCGGTCTGCTCTGCGACGAGGTCGTTCCCGCCGCGGACATGGACGAGGCGGTCGAGCGGGCGGTACGGGAGCTGGGCTCCCCGGCCGTCGCCGCGAACCGCAGCATGCTCATGCTGACCGAGGAGCCGCTGGACCTCTTCCGCGGCTACCTCGCCGAGTTCGCCGAGGTGCAGGTGGCCCGCGCGTACAGCGACGACGTCATGGCCAAGGTCGAGCGCCGCTGGCAGCAGTCCCGGACCCGGGCGGAACGGGCATGACGTACGACGCTCCGCGGCTGGACCGCTCGTCCCTGCACGCTTCGCTGGGCGAGCCGGCCCTCGGGTCGATCGGCTTCCTCAACGAGGTGATGGGCCGGTATCCCGACGCGATCTCCTTCGCTCCCGGCGCCCCCCACCCCGACCTCCTCGAGGACGTCGACCCCGAGCACCACACGCGTGTCTTCCTCGAACACCTGGTCATGGAACGGGGCTGGGATCCCGGCCGGGCCCGCCGGAGCCTGCTGGAGTACGGTCCCAGCCGAGGGCTCATCGGCGACATCGTCGCCGCCGCCCTGCGCCGCGACCACGCGATCGACGTCCCCGCACGCGCGGTGGTCGTCACGGCCGGGGCCCAGGAGGGAATCCTGCTGACCCTGCGGGCCCTCTTCGCCTCCCCGGACGACCTGTTGGCGGTGGTCACACCCTGCTTCGTCGGGGCCACGGGCGCGGCCCGCCTCCTGGGGATCGGCATCACTCCCGTGCACGAGACCGAGCAGGGCGTGGACCTGGACGGGCTGCGCCGCGCGTGCCGCGCGGCACGCGCCGACGGCCGGCGGATCCGGGCCTGTTACGTGGCACCGGACTTCTCCAACCCCGGTGGCGTCACCATGCCGCTCGCAGGTCGGCGCCGACTGCTGGACCTGGCCGAGGAAGAGGACTTCTTCCTCGTCGAGGACAACGCGTACGGATTCACCGCCCGCCCCGGCCGGGAACTGCCGCCGCTCAAGGCGCTGGACGCACGGGGCCGGGTGATCCACGTCGGTACCTTCGCCAAGGTCGCCTTCCCCGGCGCCCGCGTCGGCTACGTCGTGGCCGACCAGAGCGTCGACGGGCCCGGCGGGCCCGGGTTGCTCGCGGACGAGCTCGCCGCGCTCAAGACCATGACCACGGTGAACACGTCGCCACTGGGCCAGGCGGTCGTCGGCGGGATGCTGCTCGAGCACGGCGGATCCCTGGTGGAGCTCAGCCGTCGCAAGGCGGAGCTGTACCAGCACAACCTGTCCCACCTGGCCCACGCCCTGGACCGGCACCTCGAGGACGTGCGGCGCGCGGGCGTGACCTGGAACCGGCCCGAGGGCGGTTTCTTCCTTCGCATGGACCTCCCGGTCCCGGCGGACCTCGCACTCCTGGAGAGGTCCGCGGAGCGCTACGGAGTGCTGTGGACACCGATGGCACCGTTCTACGTCGACGGCACGGGCACCCACAGGCTCCGGCTGTCGTGCAGCTATCTGGACCCGGAGCAGATCGAGACGGGAGTGGAGAGGCTGGCGGCGTTCCTGCGTGCGGAGACCATGGGGCGGTCGACCGGGTCCGCCGCGTAGGGGCGCAAGACCGAGCACGCACTCCGTGCCTGGAGACGGGCACACCGTCTCCACCGCACCCGGTCCTGCCGCGAAGAGGCGCCGCACGTCCAGGTCCGCGGCGGACGGACGTGGCGGGTCGGCGTGCGCACCGTCCCCCACGGCTCGACCGCCGACCCGGGCGGCACGTCCGTACAGTCGTCGGCGACGCGGACGTACGCCGGGCCCGGCTACGCGGTACGCGGGTGCGCGGCCTCCGGTGGACAGGCCCCGTGCACCCGAACCCACCCGAACCGGCCCCGGACGGCCGTGAGTGGGGGCCCGTTCATGGCGCGCACAGCCGGTCCAGGGACGCGCGGCTCTCCTCGTCCGCGGGGCGGTAGACGAGCAGGCGCAACCCCGGGTCCTGGAGCGGTAGGAGGACTTCGAAGTCGACGGTGATCGCACCGGCGACCGGGTGTCGCAGCAGTTTCCGGCCGCGTCCGTTGACGCTGACTTCCCGCTCCGACCACATGCGGGCGAAGTCCTCGTCCTGTGTGGCGAATTCGGTGATGAGGGCGGACAGTTCCTGGTCTTCGGGGTGTGCGGCCCATGCCGCGCGCAGGTGGGCGATCCCGTCCCGCAGTACCTGCTCGCGGTCGGCGTAGAAGTCGCGCATCTCCGGGTGCAGCAGGCACAGCCACATCGCGTTGCGCCGTGCCTGCGGCACGGTCTCGAAACCCGGTAGCAGCCGGGCCATTTCGGGGTTGTAGGCGAGGATGTCGTAGCGGTGGTCCAGCAGCATGGCCGGCAGCGGGGAGAGGTCACCGACCAGGCGGGCCAGCGACGGCGTCGCACCGGCGGCCGGTCCGTCGGCGGGGCCGGGGCGGCGGTGTCCGGCCAGGTCGAACAGGTAGTCGCGTTCACTCGGATCCAGGCGCAGGGCGCGGGCCAGCGCCGTCAGCACCTCCGCCGAGGGCCGCAGCCCGCGCCCCTGCTCCAGCCGGACCACGTAGTCGGTGCTGACCCCTGCCAGTTCGGCGACCTCCTCCCGGCGCAGCCCCGGCGTCCGCCGGGCCTGCCGGCGCGAGGGCAGGCCCAGGCGCCCGGGGTCGAGGCCTTCGCGCCTGTTCCGCAGGAAGGCGGCCAGCTCCTGGGCGGTGTCCATGGTCAGGGTCGTCATGACGGGTCCAACCACCAGGGTGGGACCGGTCTTCCCAGGAAGTGCCCTCCCTTACCGCCCGGCCGCCGCCGTCACAGACTCGGACCCGGCAAGAGAAGCACGAGCACAGGAGGACCTGATGGCACTGACCCTCGACACCTACCGGCTGCTGGGCCGCTCGGGACTGCGGGTCTCACCGCTGGCCCTGGGTACCGCGACCTTCGGCACCGAGTGGGGCTGGGGTGCCGAGCGGGCCGAGGCCCGCAAGCTGTTCGACCACTACGTCGAGCTCGGCGGCAACCTCCTCGACACCGCCGACACCTACACCGACGGCAGCTCCGAGCGCCTGCTGGGCGAGTTCGCCCGCGAGCAGCGCGAACGCCTCGTGCTGGCGACCAAGTACTCCACGCTGCGCCGCCCCGGCGACCCCAACTCCGGGGGCGGTCACCGCAAGGCCCTGTTCGGCTCGGTGGAGGGCAGCCTGCGCCGGCTGGGCACCGACTACATCGACCTGCTGTACCTGCACGTCTGGGACTTCCGCACGCCCGTCGAGGAGGTCCTGCGCGGCCTGGACGACCTGGTGCGGCAGGGCAAGGTGCTGTACGTGGCGATCTCCAACACCCCGGCCTGGCAGGTGTCCCGGATGCAGACGATCGCCGACCTGCGCGGCTGGTCGCCGCTGGTCGCGCTGCAGCTCGAGTACAGCCTGATCGAACGCACCGCGGAGCGCGACCTGATCCCGATGGCCCGGGAACTGGGCCTGGGCGTGGTCCCGTACTCACCGCTGGGCGGCGGGGTGCTCAGCGGCAAGTACAGCCGCGACGACGTGGCCGGTACGAGCGCCAACTCCGGCGACAGCACCCGCAGGGGGCACAACCTCGTCCTGGGCACGCTCACCGAACGCAGCCTGGCCGTGGCCGAGGTCGTCCGGGAGGTCGCCGCCGACCTGGGCCGCACCCCGTCGCAGGTCGCGCTGGCCTGGACCCTGCGCAACCCGGGCGTGGCGACCACGCTGATCGGGGCCCGCACTCCCGCCCAGCTGGAGGAGAACCTGGTCGCCCTGGAGGTCGAGTTCACGGCCGCCCAGCTGGCCCGTCTGGAGGCGGCGAGCGCGATCGAGCTCGGCCAGCCGCACGACCTGCTGGCGAGCGACCAGATGCGCCAGGTGACCACGGGCGGCCTGCGGATCGAGACCCGCCGCTGACGGCCGGCCGGCAGCGGCGGGAGCCGTGGTCGGTTCACCGCTCGCGCAGGAACGACCGCAGCCAGCCGGACACCTCCTCCAGGCCCGGGGACTCCACGCACCACGGGGTACCGCCGGTGACGGGGAAGTGCAGGACCAGGCGCTCGTCGGCGGTCAGGTGGAGGGCGTCGGCCAGGGAGGCGAAGAGACGGGCGTCGAAGCGCTGGAGGTGGCCCCGCTCCAGCTCGCGGTACCAGCGCTCGCTCCTGCCCATCATCGAGGCGACTTCCAGCTGGGAGAGGACCTGGCCCCGGCGGCGGGCCGCTCGCTCCCGCCAGCCGCGGAGCAGCTGAAACATCCGGGCCCTCGGACAGGGCAGGGACCGCAGAAGATCCTCTTCTGCGGTCCCTGCCTCATCTTCAGGTCGCTACGCCGTACTCACCTCGGGAGCTGCTCGCGGGCGCCGTGTCACTCGGAGGTGTCGGTCTCCAGGGCGGGCGGCTCTTGCCAGGTCAGCGTGTCGAGCGGGTTCAGGGTCTGTGCCGGGCGGGACGGGATCCCGGTGACCGGCGGTGCGTCGTGGCTGAAACCCACGGCGGGCGGGCGCGCGGGCGCGGACGCGGCCCGGCTTGACGGCGTGTGGGTGGTGCTCATTGGGGTCCCCCTTGGATGTCGCGGGCCGTGCCCGGCTGGAAGCCCGGCTCGCGGGTTGGCTGCGTAAGCGTACCCACCTCTTGGGCCACGACTCGGACTCATACGTTCACGATTCGAGGCGTACTCCAAACACGTCTGCCGTTCGGCAGTCACATACGGCCGCCCCGTCCAGGAGCTGAGCGTAGAGTCCAAGCGCGTCCACGCCTGTGCGTGTGTCGACGACGGGCACCTGACCGCCCCTGTCCGCAGGCCATCGCCGGGAGCCCACACGCCGGCCGGATCGCGATCAGGGTTGCTCGCGCAGCAGTTCGGCGAGCAGGTCACGGACGCGGCGTTCGATCTCGTCGCGGATCAGGCGGACGCCGTCGATGCCCTGCCCGGCAGGGTCGTCGAGGGGCCAGTCCAGGTAGCGCTTGCCGGGGAAGACGGGGCAGGTGTCGCCGCAGCCCATCGTGATCACGATGTCGGATGCCCGCACGGCTTCCATGGTCAGGACCTTGGGGGTCTCGGCGGACATGTCGACACCTGCCTCCGCCATCGCGGCGACGGCTGTGGGGTTGACGGTGCCGGCGGGTGCGGACCCTGCGGAGCGGACCTCGACGCGTCCCTGGGAGAGGTGGGTGAGGAAGGCGGCGGCCATCTGCGAGCGGCCCGCGTTGTGGACGCAGACGAACAGTACCGACGGCTTCGGCAGGGGATCAGACACGGGCTCGGCCTTCCGGGGCGGCGACCGTCGGGACCGCCGGTGGGGGTTGGGGGAAGTGGCGGCGGGCGGCGAGGGCGACGAGGACCGCGGCAGCTTCGCGGTCTCCGCGGGCCAGGTCGTTCCAGATGATGACCATGGCGATGCAGCGGGCGAGCCCGACGATGATCAGGCCGGTGCGGTACTCGGGCAGGTCCGGCAGGAAGGTCCAGGCGAGCGTGAACATCAGCGCCGGGCCGACCACCCAGTTGAGCACCAGGGAGGGGATGAGCAGGCGGCGGTCGCGGGTGACCGTGCCCAGGCGGTCGTAGCGGACCTTGGCCAGGACCGGGTACATCATCACCAGCAGGCCGAGCGCGATCGGCAGGGAGACGCCGGTGACGGTGGCCTTCGCGAGCGCCGCCCCGAGGCCGGGAACGAGACGGCCCACGCACAGGCCTGCGGCCATCGCGGCAAGGATCCACACGGTGAGGAACCGGTCCAGGAACGAGAGCCGGGTCGCGACCGGCCCGGACTCCGTGACGGCAGAATCGCTCACACGCCGTTCCCGGCGGGTTCGGCCGGGGGGCCGGGGCGGGTCAGGACAGCGGCGAGGCGGTCGGTCGCGGCGGGCAGCAGCCGGTAGTACACCCAGGTGCCGCGGCGTTCGGAGTCGATGAGCCCGGCCTGCTTCAGCAGCTTCAGGTGGTGCGAGATCGTCGGCTGGGACAGGTCGAAGGCCGGCGTGAGGTCGCACACGCAGATCTCCCCGCCGTCGCGGGTGGCGATCATCGACAGCAGCCGCAGCCGGACCGGATCACCGAGCGCCTTGAAGACCTTGGCCAGGTCGGCGGCCTGGTCCTCGTCCAGGGGTGCGGTCAGCAGCGTGGGGCAGCAGGCGTCCGCCTCGTCCTGACCCAGGACCACGAGCTCTTGTTTCGACATTCTTCTATGTTGACGTTCTTCGATGCAGCGCGCAAGGTTGCATCGAAGAACGCGAATACACACCGGTGAGGGACCCTCCAGGTCCTGCTTTCAAGGGAGCCAGCCATGCCCGAGCAGTCCACCGAGCAGCCCACCGACCTGCGCGAGACCGTCCGCCAGCGTTACGCCGCGGCCGCCGTCCAGGTCACCGGAGGCGGCAGCGCCTGCTGCGGACCGGACGCCATCGAGATCGACGACAACTTCGGTTCCGCCCTCTACACCGGTACCGAGCACGAGACCGTGCCCGCCGAAGCCGTCGCCGCCTCCCTCGGCTGCGGCAACCCCACCGCGGTCGCCGACCTGAACGAGGGTGACCGCGTCCTGGACCTCGGCTCCGGCGGCGGCATCGACGTACTGCTCTCCGCCCGCCGCGTCGGACCCACCGGCAAGGCCTACGGCCTGGACATGACCGAGGAGATGCTCGCCCTCGCCCTCGCCAACGCGGCAAAGGCCGGTGCCACCAACGTCGAGTTCCTCAAGGGCACCATCGAAGCAATCCCGCTCCCCGCCGCGACGATCGACGTGGTCATCTCCAACTGCGTCATCAACCTCTCCACCGACAAGCCCGCGGTCTTCGCCGAGACCTTCCGCGTCCTGGTCCCCGGCGGCCGGATCGGCATCTCCGACGTCGTCGCCGACGACGTCCTCACGCCCGCCCAACGGGCCGAACGCGGCGACTACGTCGGCTGCATCGCAGGTGCCCTGTCCTTCACCGAGTACCGGGCCGGACTCGAAGCGGCCGGCTTCACGAACATCGGCATCACCCCGACCCACGCGGTCGCCGACGGCATGCACTCCGCCATCATCAAGGCCACCAAGCCCCGCACCACGGGAACCGACAAGAACCAGGGCGCCACGGCGCCGCTCACGCCCGGCACGGCGCCCGGCACAGCGGGCGGCACGGCGGGCGGCACGGCGGGCGGCACGGCGGGCGGCACGAACTGCTGTGGGAACTGAGGCGTCGAGGACTGCCCCATCCAGCAAGACGCTGCCGGGCTGCCGGGCCGTGAATCCGAGCGAGTTCGCTTCTGGGACAGGGCTGTTACGGGAAGTGTGGCCTCCGCCACGGCCCCGCCGGCGTGGCGCTGCTGGACTCACCCGATGCGAAGAATCGATCTTGGTGGATCCACCGGCCGCGCCGTCGTCACCGTGCTCGCCGTACTGGGCCTCGGCGCGGGACTTCTGGTCGGTTTCGAGAGCCTCAGCACCATTCCCGGATGCGGGACCACCGAGAGCGCCTACCCGTCCCTGACCGCACAGGACTGGCGGGCAGGCGCCGACCACGTCATCGTCGCGACCCCCACCCGCGAACAGCCCTCGACCGAACTCCGCCACGAGAGCGGTCCGTGGTCCGCCACGACACAGCGCACTGTCGGCCTCCGCGTCGACACCACACTGTGGTCCGCGCCCAAGCCCCGCCACACCCTCGGCACGGACATCAGCGTCGAGGCACCGGGATGGCGCACGTCCCGCACCACGCAGCAGCGCATCGACGACACCGACGGAGCCCGCCCCCGCCTGGAAACCGGCCACACCTACCTGCTGGCGCTGCGCTGGACCGGCGCCCAGTGGCTCCCGCTCGGCGAAGGAGCCGTCGTCCCCTTCGACAACCACACCGTCGGCAACGGCGAATGGTGCGGCCAGACCTACACCCCCGAGGAATTCGCCGAGGGCGAGAAGTTCTCCCGCAAAGACGCACGAAGCCTGGAGGAGACACTGCTCGGCCAGGACGAGAAAGCAGTACGGCAAGAGCTCGCCCGCACACCGCGCCAGCCCTGACGCCACGCCCCGGATCTCTGGCGGCACCTGCCGCCCGCGACCGGCTGGGTGGCTACCCGGTCCGACCGGGCGGCCACCCATCCCCACCGCGATCGCTTCGCCGCAGCCTGGCGTGGGAGCGGGCGCCACGGCTTCAGGCCCACCAACAGCCTCAGGGGCCCGGGCGCGCCCGTCACTTGGCCAGGCGCTCCGCCAGCCACGCCGTGAGCGGCGCGATGTCCGTGGTGAGGATGCCGAAGTGCTCGCCGAGTTCGGCCGGGTCAGGCGTGGCGACCTCACCCTTCTCGTACGTGACGTAGGTCATCCGGGACGTGCCGTTGCGCTTCTTCAGCTCCGTCACGAGCGAGTCGGTCTTCCCCGACTCCACGCGCGTGTCACCCTTCGCCTGCGACATCCGGACCGGCGCCGCGATGGGCAGGTCCGGGTGGGAGTCGGCGAAGTGCTTCCTCAGCACCTCGGGCGCCCTGGTGAGCGCGCTGCCCGCGAACAGCGCCTTGCGCGTGCCGAACGCGCCGTTGCCGCCGAACGAGTCCTTCGCGCTCAGCTCGGCCCGGCACTTGGAAGCGACGTCCTGGGCGTACAGCTCGCGGCCCCGCGCGGTGAAGATGCCGTCCACGTCCAGTTCGGGATGCTCGGCAGCGGCACCGGCGACGGCCATGGCGAGGAACGGCGTGTTGGACGCCAGGTCACCGGTCAGCGCGCGCAACGCCCAGAGCCCCGGGAACTGGAACGCCTTGCCGCCCTGGTAGGAGGCGGGCGCGATGGGCGCCACACCGCGCAGCTTCAGCTCCGGTGTCCACGTGGGCGCGTACGAGCCCGCGAACAGTGCGGCGTGACCACCCTGGGAGTGGCCCACGATCGTGAACTCGTCGGAGAGCAGGCGCTCTTCGGAGTTGTGCAGTTCGCGGGCGGCACGCACGATGTCGAGCACGCCGCGCCCCTCGGCCTTGCCGTTGAGGTAGGGGTGCGGCCCCTTGGTCCCGGAACCCTGGTAGTCCGTCATGACCACGGCCCAGCCCTTGTCCAGGAAGGCGTTGAGCATCGGCTGCGGAGCCAGGTTGATCTTGCGGTGCGTGTGCATCGGATCGTCCGGCCGCGCAGGGTCGGCCAGTTGCTCGGAGTCCATGGACGGCGCGCACTTGTCGGCCACGCCCACCGTTCCGTGCGCCCAGGAGACGACCGGGTAACCCCCTTCGGGGACGGGGTGCTTGGTGCGGTCGGGCAGGGCCACGATCCCGGAGACCGCGATCTCCTCGTCGGCACGCACCCCCTTGGACTCGTACAGGACGAGGTCATTGCGGGAGGCGTGGGACAGGGCCGCGGGGCCCTCCAGCTTCCGGGAGTCGAGCAGTGCGCCGTGCCGGCCGGTGAAGGGACCCTCGTGGCGGTAGAAGGGGTCGTCGGGTTCGGTGTCGGGCAGCCCGGCGAACGGCGCCGCCGCCGGCGGGGCGGACGCCGCTTGGGCGGGATGCGACGGGGCCGCATAGGCGGCTACGGCGGTGAGCGCCGCGAGTGAGAGGGACAGCGCGTACGAGATGCGCACGGGTTCTCCTGCGAGTGGGGGTGGATGGGGGAGCCGGGGCGGGGCCGGTCGTGGCGGACCCACTCCTGCCGACGTTCGGGTGACGCAGCCCTCGACGCCTGACATCGTTGTCTAGGGCGGGGGCCGGGGGCGGGGTCGCAAGCGGTGGGGCCAACGAATGGCGACTGCCCGGGAAATGATTATGAGTCAGATGATCTTGGTCGCCTCGCGGCCGAAGGTCCCGTCACGTCGTGACCAAAGACCCCTTTCGCGCCGCGGTGCGGTAGGCGTGCCCGAAAGGACACCCCCGGGTGCCACGATGCCCCCTCCCCACCACCCTCCCCCAGATGGCCCGCACCCACCCCACGGCCCGCGGGTCGGCGAGGGCGGCGGGACAGGTCAGGTCAGGTCAGGTCGCGGCAGGAACGTACGGCGCTGCTGCCGTCTGCGCCATCGTGCGGAGTCTCGTGAAGTAGGAGGCGCAGTACTCCTCGTTGATCAAGGGCACGATCTTGTCGAGGTCGTTGATGCAGTCCCACAGGGTGGCGACGCCGCTGTCGTCGAGTCCGCGGTGCAGCTCGCTTTGCACGAGCCCGGCGACGTCGGCGTCCAGGAGGATCAGCTCCACGCCGTCGAGTTCCACGCCGCGGAAGCCGTCGGGGTACGGGGCGCGCAGGTGGTCCTCCCACAGCCGGGCGAGTCCGTCTTCAGGCTGTGCTCCGCCCGCGTCGACGGCGTCCGTCCCCGCCGTGGACGGTGGGCGGAGGAGCAGAGCGACGGCATCGAAGACGGCGCGCACCATGGTGACGGCCCGGACCGGGCGGAGGGCGGCGCTCGACTCGGCACCTTGGGTGAGCTGGTCGCGGAGCAGTCGGCTGCGGTCGAGTTCGGCGGCGAGTGCGGCCGGGATGAGCCCTTCGCCGGAAGCCCGACGGATCAGGTCGTGGAGTGGTTCGTTCGTGGCCAGGCGCTCGGTGAGGGCGATCTCCAAGGCGACCAGGGAGTGGGTGACGGCGACGGTGGCGAATTCGTACCGGTAGTAGGAGTGCCGGATGAGCTCGCGGGAGGTTTCCAGCGCACTCATCACGTACATCGAAGCGCCCTCCGGCAGAACCAGGTCGACGACCAGGGCCCGCATGTCCGCATAGTCGAGAACGACGTCGCGGACACGCGGGTCCTGGGCCGGCGTGGAGAGCGGTTCGCGCGGCGGCGTAAGGCTGTTCACCAGCCCATTCTCACCGTCAGAGGGCTTTCAGGCCACCCGATTTGCTCGCGGCCGCCCTGCGCCCCGCGAGCGCACGATGTGTGGCCGGCACCCTCGTCTTTCGTCTCCTGTTCACGTGTTCACGCGAGGCGCCGCCCGCCGGTGTGCCGCGCGCGGCGCCTCTCCGGTGCGGATCAGCCGGGGTCCGAACCGCAGACGTAGTACGCCTTGCCCAGCCCCGAGACAGTGCCGGTCAGCATGCCCAGAGCGGCACCCGCTGCCGCTCCTTCAGGTCCTGCGGCAGCGCCGAGCGCGCCGCCCCTCCAGGCGCCCATCAGTGCGGCCTGCACAGCGCCCTTCACCATGCCTGCGCCCAGTTCCTTGGCCATGCACTTGTTCCACTCGTCGGAGTTCTTCGGGTGCTCGCGGCCGGGGAGGCGTACGGCCGCGGGGCGTACGGCCGTGCTCTTCGCGTTCTTGGCGGCAGCGGCGCTGCGCGCGAGGCTCCCGGCGCCGGCGGTGGCACCGGTCGAGGTCGCGGCCTGGGTCGGGGTCGCGGTCGGGAGGTACGTGACGGCGGGCATGGTCATGGAGCCGTCGATGGTGTCGCCGGGAGCGTTCTCGATGGTCTGCGTGATGACGTTCCCGGACACCTTCAGGCTGACGCGGTGGGTGGTCCCCTGGGTGTCCACGACCGTGCTCGGCCTGATGGTGCCGATCTTGGCCCCGGTGGCGGTGTCGGTGAGCTTCACCGTGTTCGGGCCGTCCTGCGACGCGGTGGTGCCCTCGGGGAGGTCCGGGGTGAACGACGCCGTCGTGGCGAAGGTCAGCGCGGGTGCGTCAGCGCTCGTCACGTTGGTGGTGCCGGGCTGGTCCGGGCTGGTGTGGGCGACGTACATCGTCGAGCCGACCGAGGAGTTGATGACGGGGACGGTCACGGTCGCGTCGCTCGTCCAGGGCTGGTTGTCCGTGTCGAAGGTCCACGTTCCCGTCACCTTCTTGCCGACGGCCGCGAAGTCGACCCATCCGTACTGCTTGGCGGGGACGGTCACGGCGATGCCGTTGACGGTGGACTCGTCCGACTCGTAGGTCGTGGTCGTCTGGAGCTGCGCGGAGATCATCGTCTGGATCGGGACGGACACCCCGACCGAGGACGACAGGCCCACCCCGAACGACTGCGACCAGCCCGAGTGGTAGATCGTGGTGAAGACCTGCGTCGCCTTGTCGGCGGTGTCGTTGTACCAGACGGACGAGGCGGGCTGGCGGGGCAGGACCTCGGGCTGGCCCTCGGACCTCTGCGTCCAGGAGCAGGTGTTGGTCTTCCTCGCGCACAGGTCGGCGTAGTAGTCGAGCGCCAGGCTCCTGGCCTCGGCCGCCTTCGCGGCCGGTACGGTCCACTCCTGGCTCGCGCTGCCGTTGCAGACGTTGGGCTGGGCCAGGATGCCCCAGAGGTGCAGGCCGCCGCGGTTGTCCATGCACCACTCGGAGCCGGTGCTCTCGTCACGGCGGATGATGCCGAAGGCGTTCGGCTTGCCGTCGACGGGACGGAAGTGCCACTGCTGGCCCTCCTGCCCGCAGGAGCGCTGGGTGGCGGGCTGGGTGGCGTAGATGCACTTGCCGGAGGTGGTGCTGGCGATGTTGAACTGGCCGGGCGCGCCCAGTTTGATCAGTCGCCACTCCTTGTAGTTCGTCCCGTCGGGAGTGACGGAGATCTGGTTCCCGTCGACGTTCCCGGTCGCGTTGAGCGTCCCGTCCGTGTTGACGAACGTGTACGTGTTGGATTGGGCGGCGCTCGCCGGCGAAGCCGTCAAGACCGGTGCGAAGAGGGTCAGGGCGACGACCGACGAGAGCATGAACCTCGTGGCCCGTCTGATGGGTCCTGTCATAACCGCTTCCTGTGCTGGGTCAATGTCGTTCCTGTCGTTCCTCTGGGGTCCGGACGCGGAGATCACCGCGGACCGGACGACTGGAACCTAGGAGCGCACCGGCGGAAAAGCACAGGTCAGACGACCGGACAAAGATGTCCGGTCGCGCCGCGGCCCCTCTGAAGCCCGTCTGAACAGGGAGGCGGGGGCGGCTCAGCGTTGTCGGACATTGCGCGCCGGGTGTGCACGCAGGACGAGCACCCGGCCGTCGCACGACCAGGTCCCTCGCTGTACGGTCCGTCGGGGAACACAAGGGGGAACGCAATAGTGGCTACGGAAAGCCTGCACTTCAGCTGGGAGCTGCGCGGGGCGGGCTGGGCGGTGTGCCGGATCTGGGACGGCGAGGCGAAGCACCGGGACGTCGTCAGCTACCTGACGAACGCGCTCGCCGACCTGCTCGGCGCGGTGGCGGGCCTCTACTCCGGCCCTCCCGGCAGCGTCCGGCGCGTCTCGTTCGACCTGGAGCCGGTGGAGTCCCGGTGGGTCCTTCGCCCGCGGGACGGACACGTACACATCGAGATCCTGCACTTCCCTGACACGTTGACGGGCGATCCGGACGAGAAGGGCAAGCTCGTCTGGACCTGCACCGCGCCCCGTACTCTCCTCGCCCACGCGGTCGTGCGGGCGACGGAGCAGGTGCTCCGCACCCACGGTGAGACCGGCTACCAGGAGAAGTGGCACAAGCACCCCTTCCCCACGGCCGAGCTGGAAGCCCTGCGCGCCCTGCACCTGACGGAGGACACCTGTGCACTCCCGCACTGAACCTGCCGACCTGGCCGCCCTGTGGCGGGCACGGCACGCCTCGGTCCTGCCCGTCGCGCACACGTTCCGCACGGTGTACGCGGACCGCTGGGTCCGTTTCCACAGCCTGCCCGAGTCGAAGCGCCACCCCGAGACGGCAGCGGAGTACGCGACGGTACTCGACCGCTACAACACCGTGCTGGACGAACTCTTCGCAGGCGGCGAGGTCTTCGTGGTGACGGTGGACTGGTCGTCCACGCCGACGGGCCCCGCCCATTACCCGCTGCGCTGGGAACTCCACCCGGAGGGCGAACGCTGGTGGACGGAGCCGCACGCGGACGATCCCGACCCGGACTTCCACACGTACACCCACCTCTACGCCGACCGCCGCCTCTGGCAGCGGGGCAGTCTCGACCCCGTCCTCCGCGCGGTCGCGGGCGACGAACTCGCCGACGTCTTCGTCACGGACACGGACTTGGCGCGCATCCACCACCCGTACGACGGCGGCGCGGACGTCATCCTCACCACTCCAGCGGAACGCGACCACCTGCGCATCCGCCACCACGACTGGCTCTCGGCATACCCGGGCGGCCTCTGACCAGCACGCCCGACGGCCGGGGCGGCGCGCGATCCGGGCGCGCGGGTCAGCACCTCGCTCTCCAGGCCCACGGCGGGCCCGGCACGCATCGAGGTGGTCGGCGTCACGAGCGGGCCGGGGCATCAGGAGGCCGTTCTCCTCACGCCGCCCCGCACGCCCGCCACGGGGTCCACCGAACGCGGGACACGGGACGCGGTCAGTCCCGGTCCACGACAGCCGGCTCTGGACCGCCGCCCACCCCGGACCGCAGCCGCTCGATGATGCTCCGGGTCGCCTCGGCGACATCCGTCGTCTCAAGGCGGAGGCCATCGGCCTCCACCAGGAACGGCCACTGCCCACCGGGGCCCGTGTCCAACTGGACCTGGTCCGGGTCGAGGACGTCCCCCAGCAGGTAGACGTTGTCATCGTCAGCCTCGTGAATGACCGCCAGGCGTGCGACGGCCACCCCCGGGACGGCCTGATGCACTCGGGCGAGGACTTCGTCGACCGGTCCTCCCGTCAGGCGTCCCCGTCCCCACGGCCGCCAGGAGATCCACCGGTTCACCTCGTGCTCCACCTTGCCATGGCCCTCCCTCGCCCATCACGACCCTCATGCGCTTCGCGAACCCGGCCGTCTCAGGCCCACGCCTCCGCGGGCCCCACGCAGTGCCGGTCCGGTACTGAAGTCCGCCCAGCTCAACTCCAAGGTTCACATGCCCTATTGAGCGGCCCCAGAGGTCCCGAAGACCCGCACCACCCACTGATCCATCCGCGCTGCGAAGTCCGAGGCCGAGACGATGTCCGGGGCCGGAAGAACGCCTCCGTCCTCAAGGCGGGCCATGAGGAAGTCCACATCAGCCCAGCCACCGCGCCACAAGACCACCTGCAGCTCAGCCTCAGCCGCTCCCCTGATCACCACCCCGAGGGAGTCGGGATCCCTCACCCGTGCCCTGTCGGTCTCCAGCGTCTGGGGCCACGGCGCCTCCCCATCGCGCCAGGTCGGCTCCCCCACCTCAAGACCAGCCGACCTCCAGCGCGCGACACGCTCCAGCAACAGCGCGGCCGCTTCATCAAGATCAACAACACTGTCCACGACGAGATCATCCCTCAGATACACCGCCCAGCACCCACCCGCCTGCGGGAGCGGCCCTGAGCCCGGCACCACCCCGGGCCGGAGAAGGCGACACCCGCGAGAGCCGGGTGGTCACGACGATGCCGACCGGCCGCCCCGTGCGGTGACCTCCCCCGCCGCGGCACCCAGTCAGACAACAGTCGCGCACGGAAGGGAAGATGGGGCGGTGATCCGCCACGACGCCGCGACGCAGGCACTGTTCCAGCGCTACGCCGCTCCCGGCCGCCGCTACATGAAACTCGGCGGCGCGCTGCTGAGCGCGCCACGCGAAGAGTACGAGCCGTTTCTGCGTGCCCTGGCCGACGACGCCCGCAGCATCAGCGACGACGACCTCGCCGTCCTGCTGGAAGGAAGCTGGCGTGAACGGCGCACCGCCGCCTGGCTCGCCGCCGTCTCACGCCGAGAGCACCTGCGTGAGCACCTGGGCGCACTGCTGCTGCAGAGCGAGGTCTGCTGCGCGGGCCCCGCCTACTGTGTGGCACTGGCCAGCTTCGCGACCGGCCGGGACGCCGACCTGCTCACCGCCTACCTCGAACGCTACCTGCGCCGCCCCGACCTCTGCTACGACCAGCCCACCGCCATCGGCGCGCTCGCGCACACCGACGTCCTCCTCGGCGCCGACCGGACCGGTCCGCTCGTGCGCGAAGACGGCCTGTGGACGACGTGGTTCCACGACGCGCCCCACATGCACGGCGCCCCCTCCACCGCCCCCTTCCTCGACACGGTCCGGCGCCTGTGCGCGGTCATCGACGACTGCTCCACCAGGTGAATCCTCCACGCCCTGAGGTCCGCTTCCTGGCAAATTGACCGGATACGACACTCTCGTGCGCCTCCGGAACGCGGTATTCCCCAAGGTCAGCCGGTCGGCCACAATCAACACGGGGGCGGCAACGCCGGAGAGCAGCGGCACGCGGGGCGAGCGCGCCGAGGCCTGCGGCGAGAGGAAAGGAACCAGTGAGCATCGTGGTGGATCAGGACGGCGTCGAGGACGTGGTGACGCGGGCGCGGCTGGAGGTGCGTACCGGGGCGGCCTGGGCTGCGTGGGAAGTCGCCACGGCCGCACACGCGGACCTGGCCGCGCCGGTGGCGGCGCGGCAGGAACGAGGCGGAGTTCAGGGCGGGTTGGGCGAGCGGGTGCTGCCGGTGGTGTGGGCGTGCGTCGCACCCGGCGAGCGGCCCGGCTACCCCGCGGTGCTGGAGACGTTCCTGGTGCGGCATGAGGAGCGCCTGAAGCGGCTGTTCAGCCAGTACGGGACCGGCTCGGCCGGCGCAGTCGACGCTGAGCCGGGACGGTGCGAGCTGTACGCGTCCCCGGTCAGCCTGATGGTCCTGGAACGGCTTACCGGGTCCGGCAGCCGGGTGAGGCTCGCCGGCCACTGGAAGAACGAGGACCTCGACCAGAGTTGGCTGAAGGACGCCGCCACGGCGTGGGACGTCACCCCGTGAACGCCCTGCGCGCTGCAGCTCCGATGCCCGATGTGGCGGAGGCTTGAGGTCTTGCCGGGGACGGGACGTTCTTGCCGGTACGTGACGTCAGTGCCGGGGACGGGACCCCTTGGGGGTCCCCGCGCTCCCCACGCCCTTCACCCCAGCACTCTGGGCTGACGCCTCTGGTACGTACGCTGGATGCATGGCTGGGGAAGAACACGGGACCTATTTGCTGGTCTGCGACGACGTGCCCCACACCGTTGTCCTGGACGACGCCGGGCCCCGGCCCCTCGATGTCATCAAGTTCCTGCGCCGGCACACCGGGGCGAGCCTGTGGCACTGCAAGTGCCCCATCAGCGACCTGCCGACAAGCATCCTCACGAACGTGCCGGAGGAGACCGCCACTGTCCTGGCGGCCGCACTGCGCGCCGTCGGCGCCCGCGCTCACGCCGCCGCACGCCAGTAGATTCCTCGGCGCGCTGGGGGCATGGCATTCCCGTCAGGGCCACATGGTGGCGCCTGCGACGATGCCCTGACCTCCACGCGGGCGGAGAAGCGCGTGGGCACCCTGCCTCCATGCGGACGTCGTGCTGGTCGTTGGGCAGATGGGCATGGCAGGTGTTAGTGCCCTTACGCAGCGGCGAGGTCGCCGACACGTTCGTATGCGGCACGCCCGACCGCTGCGCCGCGCTCACAGGTAGCACGCTGCGTCGTAGGCGAAGCGTCGGGCCGGTGAGAAGCCGTCGAAATCGCCGGTCGCCTCGCTGTGCAGGATCCGCTCCAGGGCCGCGCTGCTCTGCGGTGAGGTCTGGCTCGCGAGGAACTCCTTGGTCGCTTGCAGGCCCGCACCGCACAGCAACTGGACGTCGATGGAGTGGGAGGCGTCGAAGCTGGCACTCTTCGCGTTCCAGATCAGTTCGATGTCGCCGAGGTCGCCGGCATGGCACAGCTGCACGCAGCAGAGCCTCATCAGGAGCGTGTTGCCCTCGCCCTGGCTGTCGCGTTCACGGCGGGTCCGCTCGGCCAGCAGCGCCCGCACCTCCCCGAGACCGCGCGCGTCGGGGCGCAGCCCGTGGCGTGCCAGCCACAGCTCCTCCTCGTCTTCTTCTTCGACCTCGACCTCGACTTCTTCTTCTTCGTTTTCCTGCTCGTCGTCCAGCAGCGCGTCGAGCGCCGAGCGGGCTTGCGCGATCAGTGCCTTCCAGGATTCGCCGCGCAGCGTGGCGGCCTCGAAGGTGACGACGGGTTCGGCGCCGCTGACGCAGTACCCGTAGACGGAGGAGGCCACGTCAGCGGTGAGGAGGCGGTCGTAGTGGAACGTCCCCTCGAACGCGGCCCACGCGACAGCCGGGCCGTCGGCGCAGACCCGGCGCAGCGCTTCACGTGTGTAGGTGCGCAGGTCCAGGGAGGTGTCGGTGAAGGAGAGGTCGTACGAGAGCAAGCCCCGGGGCGCGATGCGCGGTGGCTGCTCAGCCGGCTCGAACGGGAAGACCTCGTCGGGCACGAGGCCCGCGAGGTGGAACGCCTCGGGTGGCAGCGGTCGGTGTCCGGCGCCGACGACGAAGACGGTCACCGTCACCGGGCCCAGGGAGCACAGGGCCTCCTCGACTTCGTTCAGGCGGGCCACGTCGGCACTTCCTCCTGCTGTTCACGTCCGGGTTCGACGGTTGCCATCTTCCCAGGGCTCCCTCCCGCGGATCCCGGGTCGGTCAGGAACCGGAAGGGGCAACGGGCCCGCTGTTGCGCCCGTACGCCGCAGGTCCGCCCGGCCTCACACCCGTACGCCGCAGGCCCGTCCACCCTTACACCCGTACGCCGCAGGTCCATCCGGCGGGATCCCGGCAAGTCCTACGGCGAGGCGCGGCCGGGCGGCTGCCTCAGTGGGGGAGCATGGCGGACAGCCGGTGACCACCTTCCCGGCGGTCCGGCCCCGTTACCCCTCCCCCCCCGGGGTAGCGGGGCCGGCACCCTTACCCGCTCATCCGCTATCCGCTTGCGCGGGCCCGACAGGGCCGAGGACCGCACCCGGTACCAGCATGCTTCCGGCTCCGCGGGCGCGGCGCGGCGCGTCCGTCGCGGCGGGCGAGCAACCACCCCCGGCCCGGCATCCGGGGATCCTGCGCGCGATCCCGCACCCACCCCTTGAACCACTGCGCTTGAAGTACTACGCTTGCAGCACTGCACGACGAACCGCTGACAAGGAGTTCCGGTATGCGCGTTCCCCGCCACAACCCCCAGCGCGGCACCTCGTTCGCGCACCTCAACCGCAAGACCTTCCAGCCGCCCCGCCCCCGCTCGCTCCCCAGCCCCCGGCCGCTGCCCAAGCCCGGCAGCCGGCGGTGACCCGCGGCAAGACCCACGCTCCGAACCCGGCCGCAGCCACCACGCGGCCGGGTTCGGCCGTTCCCGGCACATGCCCTGCCCCTCGCCCAAGAGACCTTCAGGAAGCCTTCAGGAGGCCTTCGCCCAGGCGCGGCGAGATGGGGTGGTGGTCGCCGCCGGCAAAGGCCGGGCCGGTACGGGAGGTGCCGGCCCGGCCGGGGGCAGGTGGCTGCTCATGGCCGTGTGGATGACAACCAGTCCATCGCTACCGGCCGTTGGCCACGGGCCGTTGGCCACCGGCCGCTCGTTACCGGCCGTTCATTACCGGCCGTTCATTACTGGTCGGCCTTCACG
Source organism: Streptomyces sp. NPDC001941 (assembly GCF_040296945.1). Taxonomy (NCBI): domain Bacteria; kingdom Bacillati; phylum Actinomycetota; class Actinomycetes; order Kitasatosporales; family Streptomycetaceae; genus Streptomyces; species Streptomyces sp. NPDC001941. The sequence goes on from NZ_JBEOYE010000006.1 coordinate 49,303, forward strand.
TGGTCGATGAAGGTGGTCCAGGCGGCCGGTGTGAACCGGAAGGCGGGACCGTGGGGGTCCTTGGAGTCCCGTACGGCCATGTCGCCGTTCGCGCAGTGCCCGCCCTGGACGCACTCACCGCCCTGGTCGTTGCTGTAGCTCGATGAGAACCAGTCCACGGACAGGTCACCGGCTCGGGTCATCGGATCTCCTTGCTTGCTTGTTCGATCATGCTCAGGGACTTCTCGTATCCCGGAGCGACGGCCTGGAGTTCCCGGAACGTCGACTCGTACAGGTGCAGGTCCTGTTCGCGACGGGACACTCCCGCGCCCGTGAGGTTCTCCAGGTAGACGATGGGCCGCAGCGAGCCCGGGAACGTCAGGAACGTGAAGGGCCCATTCATCCCGGGATGCCTGCCGACGGAGAACGGGACGACCTGTACGTTCACGTTCGGGCGCGCCCCCGCGAGTTCCGTGATGTGGGTCAGCTGGGCGCGCATGACGGCGGAGCCGCCCACCGGCCGGCGCAGCACGGACTCGCTGATGACGGCCGTGAACTCCAGGGGTGATCCAGGACGCAGAAGTGCCTCCTGGCGGGTCATGCGCACCGCGATCCGCTTCTCGATCTGTTCGCGGGGCAGGCCGGTGTGCGCGCGTTCCAGGATGGTCCGGACGTAGTCCTCCGTCTGGAGCAGGCCGGGGACGAACTCGTTCTGGTAGCTCTCCAGTCGGGCGGCGACGGCTTCGAGGCCGAGGTACGCCTTGAAGCTCGGGGTGATGACGTCCCGCACGTCGGGCTTCTGCCACCAGTCGCGTCTGGTCTTGGTGACCGAGGCGTAGCTCATGAGGACCTCGGTCGTATCGCTTGAGGCACCGTAGACGGTGCACAGCGCCAACACGTCCGAGGGCTCGGCGACGCCGTTCTCTGCGGTCTCCAGTCGCGTGATCTTGGACTGGGCCCACGTCAGGCGCCGGGCGACTTCGGCGGCCTTCAGGGCGGCACTCTCACGGAGCTTGCGGAGCTCCACGCCGAGCATCAGGCGACACAGTGCCGGTGTCGCCGATTCAATGGCGGGCGCCTCCGGCGCAGCGTGGTCGGTCATCCCCACCCTCTCCTACTTCTCGACTGACAGTCTGACCCCGAACGTTCTGGTGGAGCAACGAAACTTCACGCAATTCGGGGAACGTTTGCGTCGTCGCGTGAATTCGCCCTCATCTTAGGGGAGTTCAAGGAAGAAGCGCTCGCAGAATTCTGCGAGATGGCTTTCACGGCAACCAATCTGCTGCCATGCTGAGTTCAGACGGCGACTCTGCGTAGGCGGCATCGGCTGTACCGCGCCCTCTCGCCGTGACCCTGCCGTACCCGCAGCGGCTGTACCGGTGCCGCCGCTGCCGCGTTCGGGGAGTGGTCGCCGTGACCTGTCGTGCGACCTGCCGTGAGTCGCAGGCCGAGGCCAACTCCGAAGCCAGGAGCGCCTGTTGGCCTGCACACCAAGCCCTCCCACAATCCCTCCGCGAAGGACCACCCATGTTCCCCTTTGCCCTCATCCCCGTCCCCACCCGGCTCGGCCAGGAACCGGCGAGCCCCTTACCGGGCGCATTCCGGGCGGCGCTCGCCGCGCGAGCACGAACTCCCGGCAACGCCTCTCCACGGGAAAGGAGTTGGCCGAGCACCGTGCGCAGGGCGATCGACCGGCGGCTCGCCCTCGCTGGTATCCGGCCGCAGGGCCGTGACGAGGTTGCGCTCGTCGTCTCCGAGCTGGTCACCAATGCCGTCCTGCACACCCAGGGGGCCATCACCGTGGAAGCCCGTGTGGAGCACGGCCGGGTGTACGTCACCGTCACCGACGGGGACGAAGCGCACCCGCCGGCACCCCGAGCCCCGGACCCCGACGACGAGCGCGGCCGCGGCCTGCACCTGGTGGACGCCGTCGCCGTCGACCACGGCGTGAAGCCCGTTCCCGGTGGCAAGCAGGTGTGGGCTGTCGTCGACACCACCAACGACCAGGTTCCACCAACGACCAAGCCTGAGCGCACAGATGCGTGAGGCGATGACCACCGCCACCACCGTCAGGAGCCGGCCCGTAGCGCCGTCGTGGCCGTACGACGCGGGCGCGGAGCTTTGACCGTACCGGCGCCGGATGCCTGCGCGACGAGACGGGCCTGCTACACGGTCAGGTGGGCCGAACCGGCGCCACCGCTTCCCCCCGTGCCGTGTGGCCCCCACTCGCTCCAGGACCACAGCCTTCCGGTCTCCCCGTCCAGGCACAGGCCGTACAGAAAGTCTTCCGCGTGTGGCGGCTGTCATGATGACCTCCATGACTGCATACCGAAAGGCCGATGCCGCGTAGACGGCCGGGCGCCCTGCGCGCCGAACGAGTGGCCCGCGTACCTGGGAGACCCTGTCCACCGAGCTGCCTCCCCGAGCTCGCCTGGAGCTGAAACGCCGCGTGGCGGTCCTGGACGCCGTGTACCTCGGGCGTACCTTGCCCGATCCGTTCGCCCGTCATCGACAGTGGCGCTCTGACCTGTGGTGAGCCGCACCGGGACAGCCGTCAGGGTTCGATCGCGTAGCAGGTGGTCGCGCCCTTCTCCACCTCCCAGGACGACGCGGGCGGAGAGACGTGCCCGTACATCGCCCCCGCACTGCCCGCCCATGCCTCCGGTGCCTTCGCCCTCGCCTCGCGGCACGCGTCGTCGATCCCCTCGCGCACCGCGCCGTCGCCCGGATAGTCGCCGCCCAGCTTCAACTGCGCGTAGATGCGCGCGTCGTGGGAGGTGCCGCAGGGCACGATGACGACCCAGTCCCACTGATGCGTGCCGCTGTCGAGGTCCGCGCAGGAACCGGGGCGTACGTCGGCGAGGCGCGCGTACGCCGTGGCGGCGTCCAGGACGCGCTCCCCCGCGGACAGCGCGGGCGGCGTCGAGCTGCCGTGACCCGTCAGGACCAGGGAGGCCTTCAGCGAGGTCGTCCAGGCGAGGGCACTGCCCTTGCGGCCCAGCAGCACCGTGAGGTCGGCGTCCGCGCGGGTGATGCGTCCGCGCGCGTCCACGGTCAGGGTCATCGGTACCGGCGCGTCCGTCGTGTACTCCTTCGGGACCTCGCGCAGTTCAGCGTGCAGGAAACCGGGCACGACGTCGGCCACGGCCTTCAGACCCAGCCTCATGGTGTAGACGCGGCCGCCGCCCGGGGCCGGGCGGGCGGTGACCGAACGCGCGCCGGCCACCGCTTCGAGGAGCGTCCCGCCGAACGGGGCGACGATTCCTCGTAGCTCCGAGATGGCGTTCGCTCCGGTGCTGTCGGAGACCGCGGTCGTGAAACGCAGCCAGTAGTCCGCGCGACCCGGTTGCACGGCGACCGTGGCCCGGTCCACGTACGCCTCTTGCACCGAGACCCGGGCGCGACCGTGAAGGAGCTTTCCCAGGAACGTCTCCCCCGCGTTGTCGGGAAGACTCGGCGGCACGTTCCACACCCTGGCCGCCCGGGCACGATCTCCGCCGAAGTCGAGGAAGCCCTGCGTGGTCTGCGTCGCCGCGCCCCGGCGCGAGCCGAAGGTGATGGTCTGACGGAAGGCCGCGGTGCGGGAGTGCTGGGTGGCCTCGACCGCGAGCTGCGGCTGGCGGGCCGCAGGTTCGGCGAACAGCGGTGTCGGCGAGGGGGCGGGCCGCGCCCGCGTACCCCTGTCCGCCCCGTCCGCCCCGCAGGCGGACAGCAACAGGCAACTGGTCAGGAGGGCCACGGCGGTACGGGCTGAACGGTTGATCACACAGAACAGACCAGGTGGACAGCCCGGTGGTTGCCCTGATCCGGGTCACGGAAGGATCACCGGCTGCCGGGGGCAGGCCTCACCAGGGAGGAAAACCTCTTGGGCCCGGCCGGCCCGGTCCGGTCCGGGACGCATGATCCCTGCCTCCTCGGCAACGACGACGGCGCCGATACGCCGAACGTGACCCATTGACCGCCGACCGCCTGAGGTGCCTGAGGTGTCTGAGGATTCTGAAAGTGCGTGCCGTCTCGCCTACCGTCGCTCCCATGAACAGCGACGGTGTAGTGGTGGACGAGGCGGTCCGTGCGGCGTGGGACGCCTACCGGGTCCTGGAGAAGCGGACGCCGGACGAGGAGCGTCAGCAGGCGCGGGAGCGCGTGCGGACCGCGGTGGATTCCTTGGGGCATGAGGAGGTTTCCCGGGGCACGGTGTTCCTGGTCGGGGTCCTGACCGGGTACCTGATGAGCGACCCGCTGGGCAGCGGGGACCGGCTCGATCCGCTCAGCGACCTGATCCCCGGCGTGATCCGCCGGCTGCCGTCCTTCGAGCTGGCCGATCCGGAGCAGGTGCCGATGGTCACGGGTGTCCTCATGGCCGCCGCGATGGGCATGGACACCGTGGTCTGGCGTGACCGGTTCGGGCGCATCCCGCCGAAGGAGGCGACGGTTCACGGCTTCGTACTGTGGCTGCTCGCTGATCTCTTCGACTCCCTGGTCCAATCGCCCGGTGCCATCGACCAGTTGATGTGTGACACATTCAAGAGCATGGGCGATGAGGGCCGCTGACGTCGTACGGCCCGGGGAGGGAGGGCACGGTGGAGGAGTTCGAACGGAAGCCCGCGGAGGTGCGGATCCCGAAGGCCGCTCTGGATGCCTTCGCCGCTGCGCTGAGCGTGCGCACGGCGGCGATGCGTACCTGGTCCGACGGCATCCAGTGGATGTACGCGATGGGTACGTGGGACGAGCCGCACCTGGAGATCGCGCTCATGCCGGGCGGTGAGGAGGTGTGGCTGCGGATGTCCACCGACCGGTCCGTCATGGCCGTGTGGACCATCGAGCAGTGGCACGGCTTCGTCGAGCAACTGCCCGACGCCACGCCGCCGCAGGGCTGATCCGGGCACCGCGGGATCGGGCCCGGCCCGGGTGCTCCCACGCGGGCCGGCCGTCCGCCACGGCGCCGTACCGGTCCGGATCAGCCCCGGAGCGTACAGGCGAACTCCCGCGCCCAGCACACGCGTTCGTCACGCATGCCTCGCGGCGCGCGGCCCGGGCGCCGGGCGGCCGAAGCAGGGGATTCAGCCGTGGGAAGCGGTGGCGCCCGGAGGTTCCGTTTCCAGGAGGGCGAGCAGCCCGGGGAATCTCTTCTCGATGTCCGCGCGGCGCAGACGGACGCCCTCGCGGTTGCCGTAGTCGACCTCGTCGATGAGGCCCGCCTCGCGCAGGACGCGGAAGTGGTGGGTCTGGGTCTGCTTCGAGATCGGGAGATCGAAGGAGTTGCAGCCCCGCTCGCCGTCTCCGCGGTCGGCGGCCAACTGCGCCATCACCGAACGGCGGTGCTCGTCGGCGAGGGCGCGGAACACCGCACCCAGGTCGAGCGCATCGACCTCCGGGCCGACCAGGTTCTTCCCGGCCACGCGGCACCTCCTCCCGCAACGGCTACCGCCCGACGGTCGTCGAACAGGCCCGGTACCTGCGCTCCGGCGGCAGCGCGATCGTCGTGAAGGGGCCCGCCATCCCGGTCGCCGACCGCATGGGCATCCTCCCCGAGCTCCGCGAACTCGCCACCCGCAACCGGTCACTGACCCTGCTCGACCCCGGCGGCCGGCCCCTCCTGCGGCTCCCGCTCGCCTCGGACGGGGCGCCGTCGGTCGAGGTGACCCGAGCCGACCTGTCCGAGGTGCTCCACCGGTCGGCGCGGACCGAAGCCGAGTTCGTGTACGACGACACGGTCACCGCTCTCGACCAGGACGGAGACGGGGTCGACGTCACCTTCCGGCGGTCCGCGCCACGGCGCTTCGACCTGGTCGTCGGTGCCGACGGGATCCACTCCACCGTACGGCGCCTGGTGTTCGGGCCCGAGCGGCAGTTCGCGAGCGACGCGGGCCTGTACGGCGCGACCGTGCCGCTGGAACCCGACGCCATCGAGGACCCGACCGAGATGACGATGCTGACCGTGCCGAACCGGATGCTGGTCGTCCACCCCTCGCGGACCACCCCGCTCGCGATCTTCACTTTCCGGGCCGCGCGGCCGGCGCCGCACGACCGCAAGGACATCGCCCGCCACAAGCAGTTCGTGGCCGACGCCTACGCCGACGTACGGTGGCGGGCATCGGAGCTGGTGGCGGCGTTCGTCGACCACCCGGCTCCGTTCTTCGACCCCCTGACCACGATCCGGGTGCCCTCCTGGTCCCGCGGGCGGGTCGTGCTGCTCGGGGACGCGGCGGCCGCGACAGCCCTGCTGGGGGACGGGTCCAGCATGGCGATGGCGGGCGCGTACGCCCTCGCGGAAGAGCTCGCCGCCCACCCTGGTGATCACGCGCGGGCCTTCGCCGCCTACGAGACGCGGCTCCGCCGCGAGGTGGGTCCGCGACAGCGACGCGTCGGCCTGCTCTCCAGGCTCATGGTGCCCCGCACCCGGCCGGGCCTCGCGGTGCGCAACGCGGTGGGCCGTGCGGTCGGTCGTACGAACCTAACCACCCCTCGCGAGGCCGCGAAGCGATAGACCGAGTCCGCGCCAGCCGGCGCCAGTGCCTGTCAGCCCCGCTGACCGCCGCGGCCACGGCCGCGTTCGGCGCGGGCCCTGGCCAGCGCCGCCTGCCGCACGGCGTCCTGGGCATCGGCACCCTGGCGATCCTCTCGCAGGCGCAGGATCGGGCTCTCCTCCGCACCGGGCTCGGGGGGCGGAGGCGGCGCCTGCAGGCGGTCCGGCCGGGCCGGGTCGTCGTAGTGGGCGCGGGCCCGGTCCAAGGCGCGGTCCTGGTCGGGCCGAGGCCCGCCGAGCGGGTCGCGGCGGCGGAGGGACGCGCGTGCGGCGCCGGTGCGGTTGGTGCCCTGCAGGAGCTGGCTGCGGATGGCGGCCGCGGCGCTGCGCGCGCGGTCGGGGTCGGCGAGTGGGACGGCGGCGGGTGCGAAGCGGTACTCGGGCCGGGTGCAGGTGGTGCACACGCTCTGGTCGTACAGCAGGGCGCCGTCCTCGCACTGGGCGATGTGGCAGGGTCCGGGGGCGACGAGCTGGACGGCGATGTCGTCGGGGCCCCAGCGGATGTCGTCGAGGTCGGCGCGCGAGTGGAAGATCTTCTCCCAGCGCTCGTACCAGCGGCGCCGGATGCGGGTCAGGAGCTGGGAGGCGGAGCGGTGGGCGTAGTGCCGCTCGTCGAGCTGCTGCAGGATCTGCTCCCGTACGGCGACGGGGAAGCGTCCGTGCAGTGCGTTGCGCAGGGCGGCGGGATAGCCCTGGCAGACGAAGTGGACCGGGTCGCCGCCCGGCCCGCGGCGCCATTCCAGGCAGGGGCAGGGCCGGCCATCGGGCGGGACCGGCTTGAGGCAGAGCTCGCAAAGGCCCTGGCACTGGGCGCACATGCCGCCGTGCAGGCCCTCGACGGCGGCGGCCGGCGGGCGTCCGCACGCGGTGCAGCACGACGCGCACGGGCCGCACAGCCGCTCGTCGCGGGTGGAGGTGACGTAGCGGCGGGACTGGCACCGCGAGCACATGCTCAGGTCGTGGTTCAACATCGCTCCCGTTCAACGAGCGCTGGCAGGACGAGGATCCGGCACGGCCGCGGCCCGCACCGTGGTCCCCGGCCCCAGGATGACGCACCCGTACGCCACCGCGCACACCCGCTGGCCTGCGGCCCGACCGCCGGCCGCGGTGGCCCGCCCGTGCGTACGCTGAAGGGCATGACGCCCAGGACGTACTCGCTCGCGGAAGCCCGCGCCCGGCTGGGCGCGATCGCCCGCGAGGTCAGCGCCCGCCGCGAGCCCGCCGCCATCACCGACCACGGCCACACCATCGCGGTCCTGGTGAGCCCCGCCGACGCCCTGGAGCTCCAGGAGCTGCGCGCACTCGCCGCCTACCGCGACCGCCGCGCCCGCGGCGAGGACGCGGGCATCCCCCATGCCGCCGCGCTGCGCCGGGTGTTCGGCGAGGACGGCGCGTGAGGTACGAGGTCATCTGGGAGCCCGAGGCCCTCGCCCAAGCCGAACGGCTGGCCGCCGATGACCCCGAGGGCGTGCGCCTGGTGTTCTCGGCCGTGGACCGGCTGGGCGGAAACCCCCGTCCCGAGGGGGCGTTCGGCAGCACGGACGCGGTGCGTGTCCACGTCGGTCCCTACCGGGTGCAGTACGAGATCAACGACCGGCACGTACGGGTCAGCGTCATCCACCTCGGCCGCGCCCGCTGAACCCCGCCGGGCACGGCCCGACGGCAACGGAAGTCGAGGTTGGCTCCCGTTCGCGGAGCTCTCCGCCCAGCCGTCCGGGCCCGCTGGGCCGTCTTCGAAGACGGCCCTTCGCCCGGCGCAGGTGGCCCTAACGGAGGTCGCCCTAAACGAGGGTCTCTTCGCGGGCCTGGGTGGCGGAGATGAGCCCGGCCAGGGACGTGCGGGTTTCCGACAGCGCCGAGATCCGGTCGTCCAGACCCTGAAGGTGCTCCTGAAGGGTCTCCAGCTTGCATCCGGCGACCGTGCCGTCCTGGCCGACGCACGGCAGGAGATCGCGGATGACCCGGGTCGGAAGGCCGGCGTCCAGCAGTGCGCGGATGCGGCGGACCACGGCGGGGGCACCGTCGTCGTAGCGGCGGTGGCCGCTGTCGAGGCGGTAGGACGCCAGGAGGCCCTGCTCCTCGTAGTACCGCAGGAGCCGGACGGATGTGTCCGTCGCCGCGGCGAGCTCGCCGATCTTCATGTGGCGCCCCTCACAAACCCTTGAACCTCACATCGATGTGAGATCTTAGCGTGAGGCCATGACGAACACGGCTCACCCCATCGCCCTCTACGGCTTCCTCCGCCCCAGGCCGGAGCGCGCGGACGAAGTCCGGCGCATCCTCACCTCCTTCGTCGAGCCCACCCGGCAGGAGCCCGGCAACCTGCAGTACCACCTCCACGAGCACGACGACGGCCGCTTCTTCCTGTACGAGGTCTGGCGCTCCCAGGAAGACCTGGACCTGCACAACGCGACTCCCCCGCTGCGCGCCTTCCTGGAAAACCTGTCGACCTTCCTGGAGGGAGCCCCGGAGGGCTACTTCGACACCATGCTCAGCCCGTACCCCGTGGCGGAGCCCGTTCCCGCCTGAGGCAGGTGCCGGCACCTTCGGCGTTCGCGTGACGGCGCAGCTGTCAGGGGCGTGAAAGCCGGGTGACAGGACGCGTCGCGAAAGTAGGGCCATCAGAAACCGCACGGACCGCCCCCAGGCGGGGACGGTCCGGCCGAGCCCAGGAGACCTTCACCATGACGAACACCCTCACCCTCACCGCCCAGGACAAGACCCTCCTGCGCACCGCCGCCTACGGCGCCGTCTCCCTCCTCGCCGCCGCAGATCCGGCCGGCTCCCCGCACAAGGCCGCCACCGCCGGCAGCATCGCCCTCGCCTCCTCCACCGGGCCCATCGGCCACGTCCTCGCCGACAAGGCCGGGAGCATCACGATCCAGGGCAAGACCGTCGCCGCGATGGCCGACCACGTCCTGCCCGCCCTCACCCAGGTCATGCAACTGCTCAAGGCCGAACACCCCGTCGATGCCGACGCCTTCCGGAGCATCGTCCTGCGCGCCCTCGACACCGCCGCCCTCGCCGGCGCGGGCCGTCCTGGCCCGGCGGCGGCCGACATCACCAACAAGATCGCCCAGGCCCTCGACAGCGAGTGAAGGGCAGGTGCCCTGTCGGCAGATTCCCCAACGCAAGCGTGGCCGTGGTGTCCCGGGACGGAGGCCTTCGCCGTCGGCGAGGCACCCGCCCAGCGGGGCCGTGGCCGGATCGGCGATTATGAGGGGCGTAAAAATAGAGTGAAGACAGTGTGCAAAGATGCGAACGTTTCTGCGACGCGCGTTCGATCAGCGTGCGTCGTACGCATCTGCAGGGGGGTCCCACCTTCATGAGCACCACCACGCGCCGTCTGCCGCGGCGCGCCCTGGCCGTCACCGCCGTCACCGTGGCGCTGGCGTCCGCCGCCGGCACCGCGTTCGCCACCGGTAACCCGTCGCCGGCCGCCCACGCCGCCGACACGGCCGCCAGGGCCTTCCAGGCCCAGCAGGCCCGGCCCGCCGCCCAGGCCGCGCCCCGCGCCGCCACGGTGAGCACGCCGACCTACCCGCTGGTGCTGGTGAACAAGAAGACCAAGAAGATGTCGCACTTCGGTCCCAACGGGTCGGGCGGCTTCGGCAAGCGCACCGACACCGGCGAGGACTGGAGCGACGTCAAGAGCGTCCTCTTCGACGACAGCAACAAGGACGGCTACGTCGACGGCAACTGGGTCGTCCTGAGCGACGGCTACCTGGGCTACGGCAACGAGAACGGGGGCTGGGCGCGCGGTTCGGGCTGGTCCACCTACCGCGTCTCCTCGCCCGGCGACCTCGGCCACAGCCGCGACGCCGACCTGTTCGCCATCGACAAGACCGGCGTCGCCTGGCTCTACCTCGGCCGCCCCAACGGCGCCATCGGCGTCCGGGTGCGCCTGGGCAGCGGCTGGAACAACTTCACCCAGATCGCGGGCCAGGGCGACCTGACCGGCGACGGCAAGGCCGACGTGGTGGCCCGCGACAAGTCCGGCAACCTGTTCCTGTACGCGGGCACCGGCAACTACAAGGCGCCGCTCGCCAAGGCCGTGAAGATCGCCACCGGCTGGAACGGCTGGAACCGCATCTTCTCCGTCGGCGACTACGACTTCGACGGCCTCTCCGACCTGATGGCCCGCAACTCCGCCGGAGAGATCTACCGCTTCTCCGGCACCGGCAACGCCAAGGCCCCCCTCGCCAAGGGCGTGAAGATCGGTACGGGCTTCAACGCGTACGACATCATCAACTGACGCCCCACGGGCTGACGTTGTAGCACCCCGCGTGTGGGCGGGACGCGGTCACGCGTCCCGCCCACACGTGTTCCTCGACGCGTTCAGGAACCGCTGGTCGAGCATTCTCGGTGCTCGGCTCTCCTGCCTGGTGCGGCACGGACCCGCCGGGGCGCTGACGGGCGCTCAGGGCTCGTACCGGGTCGCCCGTATGCTGCGGGCATGAGCACAACCGAGCCCCGTGAGACGGACCCGATCACCATCGCGGCCAAAGCCATCAACTCCTACCTGGACGAGATCGGGGACGACGACTTGGACGCGTGGGACCTGGCCGAGAACGTGGTGGTCTCGCTCCGCCAGCACGGCGTACTCGGCCCGTCCTGACCCCGGTCGCCTCCGCGAGCCCGTCCAGGTGGTCAGGCGGTGGTGAGTGCTTCGGTCGGGGAGAGCCGTGAGGCCCGGACGGCCGGATAGAGGCCCGCGATCGCGCCGATGGCCACGGTGGCGCCCATGCCCGCGCCGATCGCCCACGGTGGTACGACCGCCGTCCAGCCCTGCAGGGCCGCGAAGGCGTACGTCGCCGTGGTGCCCAGGACCGCTCCGGCCGCTCCGCCGAGCAGAGAGAGGAGCAGGGCCTCGGTGAGGAACTGGGTCCTGATCTGGCCCCGGGTCGCGCCGATGGAGCGGCGCAGGCCGATCTCGGCGCGGCGTTCGAGGACCGAGATGATCATCGTGTTGGCGATGCCGACCCCGCCGACGAGGAGGGCGACTCCGCCGAGGCCGAGGAGGAGGTTGGTGAAGGCGCCGTCGGCGGCGGCCTGGGCGGCGAGCGCGTCGGAGGGGCGGCTGACCTTCACCTGCTCCGGGTTCTGGGGGTTGGCGGTCTCGGCCAGTACCGCCCGCACGTCCGGGACCGCGGTGCTGTCCGAGCGTTCGAAGAGCGTGGTCGGATGGCCGTCGAAGCCGAGGTACTTCCGCGCGGCGGGCCAGCCGACGAGTGCGGAGCGGTCCAGGTCCGGGACCAGTTCGACCGGCTCCAGTACGCCGATCACGGTGTACCAGCGCTCGCCGAGCCAGACCAGCGAGCCCGGTTCCGCCCCGAGCCGTCGGGCGGCCTGGGTGCCGAGGACCGTGGTGGGGTAGGTCGCGGTGGCGGCCGTGAACCAGCGTCCTCGTGCGGGTTTCACTCCCAGGGTGTCCGCGAGGTCGGCATGTGCGGCCAGGACGCCGAGGCCGCCGCTCTCGGCTTCGGGTACGGAGTCCGTGCGCCGCACCGTGACGTCGAGCTTGCCGGTGCCGCTGGCCCGGGTGACCGGGCCGATGCGGGCGACCATGGCGATGGCCGACTCGGGGAGCCGGGCCTGTCCGCCGCCGAGGGACTGGCCCGGTTCGGCCGTCAGCAGGCCGGTGCCGAGCCGGTCGAGCTTGGCCATGAGCTGGGCCTTGCTCGAGCTGGAGATGCCGACGACCGCGACCATGGTGGCGATGCCGATGGCGATCCCGAGCGCCGAGAGGACGACCCGCACCGGACGGGTGCGCAGTCCCGTGGCGCCGACCCTGACGACGTCGCGGGGGCGCAGCCGGGCGGGGCGCAGTCGCGTGTCGCGGTGGCCTCGGGCGCGTGGGGCGGGTGCGGGGCGCGTCATGTTGTGCCGCCCCGGGGTGCGGTGGGGCGGGCCGGGCTGTCCGCGACGCGGCCGTCGCGGACGTGCACCTGTCGGGGCAGCGCGGCGGCGATGTCGTTGTCGTGGGTGATGACGGCGATGGTCGAGCCGTCGGCGTGCAGTTGTCGCAGGATGTCCATGACGGCCCGGCCGGAGCGGGTGTCGAGGTTGCCGGTGGGTTCGTCGGCGAGGATCAGGTCGGGTTCGCCGACCACGGCGCGGGCGACCGCGACGCGCTGGCGTTCACCGCCGGACATCTGGGCGGGCCGGTGTCCGGTGCGGTGGGCCAGGCCCACGGCGCGCAGTGCCCCGTGGGCGCGTTCGCGGCGTTCGCCGAGCGGCAGTCCGCCGTACAGCAGGCCGTCGGCGACGTTGTCCAGGGCGCTCAGGCCGGGGGCCAGGTGGAACTGCTGGAAGACGAAGCCGATGTGGGTGGCCCGCAGTGCGGAGAGTTCCCGGTCGGTGAGGGTGCCGACGTCGTGCCCGGCCACCCGCACCGTGCCGGAGCTTGCGCGGTCCAGGGTGCCGATGATGTTCAGGAGGGTGGACTTCCCGGAGCCGGACGGTCCGACGATCGCGGTCAGTTCGCCGTGTTCGACGCGCAGGTCGACGCCGTGCAGGACCCGGACGTCTCCGGCGTACGTCTTGACCACGTCGGTCAGTTCGATGACGGCGCTCACTTGGGGGGCACTCCGATCCTCATGCCTTCCCGGAGGCCCTCGCCGGTGACCTGGACCCGCCCGTCGGCGTACATGCCGGTGGTGACCGCGACCGTGCGGGTGCCCGTGTCGGTGACGATCTCCAGGCCCTTGCCGCCCTCGCGCAGCGCCAGCAGCGCCTCGACGGGGACGGTCAGGACGTCGCGCGCGGATTCGGCGGTGACGGACACGGTCACCGGGACCTGGTCGTCCCCGTCGCCGATGCCGGACCTGGCGGGCACTTCGATGGTGACGGGGCTCTTGCCCGCGCCGGGGGTGTCCTGGCCGTCGGAGGGGGCTCCGGCCTGGGGGGCGGGCGCCGCGGGGGGTCCGACGGCGGTGACCGTGCCCTGCGCGGGCTTGCCGTCGGGCGGCGTGAGGGTGACCTTCCGGCCCCGCTTGAGCAGCTGTCGTACGTCGTTCTTGACCTGGGCGGTCACCACGCGGGTGCGACCGCTGAGGGTGAGGACCGGGCCGGCCGCCTCGATCCTGTCGCCGGTCAGGGCCTTGACCTCGGCGATCCGTACGGCGTCGGGGAGGAAGACGACCTGGCCCGCTGTGAGCGTTCCGGTGGCCGGGGCGCCCAGCTGCTTCTGCCACTTCCTGACGGCGGACGTGGTGGCGTCGTCGTACGTACCGCTCGCGGTGACGTGATAGCCCAGTGAGCGCAGTCCGTGCTGGAGCTGGGAGACGTCGATGCCCTTGGCGCCCTGGGCCAGGTCCCGGTACATCGGCACCTTGCCGTACAGCAGGACGGTGGGGACGCGGTCGATCTCGTACAGCGGTCGGCCGAGGCGCACGGTGGTGCCGGCGGCGGGCGGCTGGGCGGTGAGGGTGCCGCCCCGGGCCGCCTTGAGGTCGCGCCGGTCGGCGAACCCCAGGACTCCCTGGAAGGAGGTCTTCTGCTGGAGGTCGCCGCGGGTGATGCGGTCGGTGGGCCGGGCCTGCGCCCGTGCGGAGGCGGGGGTGGGGTCGGCGTCGTCGCGGAGCGCGAGCGCGGTGGCGCCCCCCGCGGCGACGAGGACGACGGCGGCCGCGGCGGCGAACTTCCCGGCGGGTCGCCTCACTTGCCGTACACCCGCTTCTGGCAGACGGGGTCGGCCTTCTGGAAGGCCGGGTCGGCCAGTACGTCGTCGGCGTTGGCGCCCTCCGGGAACAGCCGGCCGTCGCGGGGGTCGGGCCAGTCCTTCATGCCGTTCTCGCGCATGCACCGCGCGTACTTCAGCTGGGAGTCCCTGTCCTTGGCGTCGGAGTCGGCGGGCCGGTTGGCCTCTGCCGCCCGCATCCACTGCGCCTCGGTCTTCTCGCAGGTCTTCTTCGCCTTCATGAAGGCGGCTTCGCCGGCGTCGCGGTAGGCGCTCTGGGTGTCCGGGCCCTCGTCGGGCTTGGGGTCGGCCATCTTCACCCCGGCGGTGCGCATGCACCCGATCCACTTCAGCATCAGGGCGTGCTCGTCGGGCTTGTCCCCGCTCGTGGTGCCGCCGGTGCCGGTGTCCTGGCCCTGGGCGGGCTTCCGCGCGCTGGCCACCGGTGTGTCGGAGCCGCCTCCGGCTCCGCACGCCATGGTGAACGCGAGCACGGGCAGGGCCATCACCACGGTGGACCGCAGGGTGCGTGAGCTGTGGGAGTACTTCCGGATCGTCTTCATGCCCTCACAGTGGGCCGGTCACATCAGCGCCGGTTCAGCTCCACATCATGGCTGTGCAACAAACCGGCCCGGAATGCGCCTGACGTCCTCGTACCGGCCTCGACATGCCCGAGGACCCGATCAGCGGTGCCCATAATGACCCGCATGTCCCATGTACTGCTGATCGAGGACGACCCCGCCCTGCGCACCGGACTGGAGATGGCCCTGCGCCGCACCGGGCACCGGGTGGTCGCGTGCGCGACCGGCGAGGAGGGCCTGCGCGCCCTGGAGACCGGGCCGGTCGACGTCGTCGTGCTGGACCTGATGCTGCCCGGCATCGACGGCTTCGAGGTGTGCCGCAGGATCCGCGCCTCCGGGCCGCTCCCCATCGTCATGCTCACCGCGCGCGGTGACGACATGGACGTCGTGGCCGGGCTGGAGGCGGGCGCCGACGACTACGTCGTCAAGCCCGTCATGCCCCGGGTGCTCACCGCCCGCATCAGCGCGGTCCTGCGGCGCACCGACGCCTCCCCCGCGCGGGCCCGGCCGGTGGAGCGGCACGGGGACCTGGTCATCGACCGCGCGGCGCTGACCGTCGCCAAGAACGGCCGGCCGCTGGCGCTGCCTCCGACCGAGCTGCGCATGCTGCTGGCCCTGAGCGCGGAGCCGGAGCGGGTCCTCGGCCGCGAGCAGCTGGTCACCGCGGTCTGGGGGCACGACCGCCACATCGAACCGCGCCTGGTCGACGCCTGTGTGCAGCGGCTGCGCCTGCGCATCGAGGACGAGCCGGGCACGCCCCGGTACGTACAGACCCTGCGCGGCTTCGGCTACCGCTTCGGGCCGCTGTGACGGCGCGGCGCCCCCGGTGGCTGCGCGGGCTGAGAGCGCGGCTGGTCGTCGCGTTCGTCCTGCTCGCCGCGTTCAGCACGGTCGCCACGGCGACCCTCACCTACCGCCAGGCGCGCGCCTCGCTCATCGACCGCGCCGAATCCGCCCTGGTCACCGACTTCAGCGAGCAGAGCGGCGAGCTGGCACCGGCCCTGGCCTGGCCCGCCGACCGGGCGGTCCTCGGCCGGTTCTTCGACCAGCTGACCCCGCGCACCCGCCCCGCGGGAGTACGCCTGGTCCAGGGCGGGGTGAACATCGCGGGCAACACCTTCGCCTCCGCCGTACCGGTCCCCGCCCCACTGAGCCGCCGGGTGCGTGACACCGGCCGCCCCGCCCGGCAGCGCGTCGTCCGGGACGGCGTGCCCTGGCTGGTGATCGGCACGCCGGTCGCACTCCGGCATCCGGCGGGCACGGCCGCCGGGTCGTTCGAGCTGTACCTCGTCGCCTCGTTGGGGGCCGAGGACCGGGACGTCGCGGCGGTCAGGTCCGCCGCCTGGGCGGCCGCGCTGCCCGTCACCGGCTGCGCGATCCTGCTCGGGCTGCTCTGCGCGGGCCGGGTCCTCCGGCCGGTGCGCGAGCTGGCCCGCGCCGCACGGGGGCTGGGCGCCGGCCGCCTGGACCACCGGGTCCCGGAGACCGGCGACGATGAACTCACCGAACTGGCCAGGACGTTCAACCAGTCCGCGCAACAGCTGGAGACGGCCGTCACCGAGCTGCGCACCATGGAGGCCCAGGCCCGGCGGTTCGCCGCCGACGTCTCCCACGAGCTGCGCACACCGCTGTCGGTGATGACCGCGGTGACGGACGTACTGGACGAGGAGGCACCGCGGATGGCCGGCGACGGCGCCACCGCCGCACGCCTGGTCAGCAGCGAGACCCGGCGCCTGGTCCAGCTGGTCGAGGACCTCATGGAGATCTCCCGCTTCGACGCCGGGGCCGCCCGGCTCCGCCCGGACGAGGTGGACGTGCCCGCGCGCCTCGCCGCCACCCTGTGCACCCGCGGCTGGCAGGACCGGGTGGTGGTCAGCCCGAGCCCGCCGGTACGGGCGCGCCTCGACCCGCGCCGACTCGACGTGATCGTCGCGAACCTGGTCGGCAACGCCCTGCGGCACGGCGGCGAACCGGTCGTCCTCGCCCTCGGCACGGACCCGGCCCGCGGTGAGGTGGTGATCGAGGTCGCCGACAGCGGCCCCGGGATCCCCGACGACGTGCTGCCCCACCTCTTCGACCGCTTCTACAAGGCGGACGCGGCCCGCACCCGATCCGAGGGCAGCGGCCTCGGCCTGGCCCTCGCCCGGGAGAACACCCGGCTGCACGGCGGCACCCTCACCGCCGCCAACCGGCCGGGCGGCGGTGCGGTGTTCACCGTACGACTCCCCCAGCACCCCCAGGAGCGGTCATGAGAGCGGTACGCCTGTGCGCCTGGCCCCTCGCACTCCTGCTGACCGGTTGCGGCGTCGGCGCGAGCGGGGTCCAGCCGGTCGAGGGCTCACCGCCCGCCGTCACCGTCGCGGCCCGCCAGTACTGGGCCACCGACGACGACCACCTGCGCGGGGTGGTCCCGGCCAAGGAACCCGCGCAGCCCGGCACCGCCGACGCCGTCCGCTCCCTGCTGACCGGACTCAACGGGGCCGTATCGGCGGCCAACCTCTTCACCCGGCTCCCTCCGCTGCCCGAAGGCGGTGGCACACCGCGGGTCGACGTCCTCGCGTCCCCGGCCGGGCAACTGACCGTGGTGCTCCCCTACGACGTACGACGGCTCGACAAGCTCGCGGTGGGCCAAGTGGTCTGCACCGCCTGGTCGGCCGAGGCCGCGCGCCGCGACTCCCTCGCCCAGATCCCCGTACGCCTGACCGGTGACGGCGACCACGCCCGGGGCCCGTACCGCTGCGACGACTTCCCTACGGACGCGCAGACGCCCTGACGGGACATGCGGCGGGCGGGCGTCACTGCAGGGCCACGGCGTAGCGGTCGGTGATCTTGTTCCAGGAGAGGAAGCCGGCCGAGCAGCCCATGAGTGCGTCCACCCAGCGGGCGAGGTCGTGCTGGTGGTCGCCCGCCCAGTGGGCGCGCCTGAGGGCTCGTGCCTGCCGTGTGGTGAGGCGGCAGTCGTCGTGGAACCGCCGGGTGATCGTCTCGATGGCGTGTTCCCGGGTCGCCCCGGGCCGGCGGGCGATCACGTGGACGGTGTTGACGAGTTCGCCCCGGGACTCCTCGGCCTCCAGGGTGAGCACGTCGCTGTGCCAGGAGCCGGCCCGGACCAGGGTCCAGATGAACGTCTCGGCCTCGGGGTGTTCCGCGATCGCGGCGGGCAGGTCCAGGGCCAGTTCGTACTGGGTGAACAGGCGGAACGCCAGGTGCTGGCCGATGGTGTGGAACCGGTCCCGCATGAACTCCTCGCGCGGCTCGCCCTTGTAGGCGGCCACGCGCTGTTCGCCGCGCAGCCAGTCGGTCATCCAGGTGACCAGGAGCGCCCTCTGCCGTGGCGAGAGCAGGAGGTCCTCGACCGCTTCCGCGTAGGCGTCCAGCCACGGGTCCGCGGGGCCGCGCTTGCCGTTGTGCAGGTAGTCGATGAACGCGGCGAGGAAGGAGCCGGCCTTCCCCGTGTCGTCCAGCCACAGGCTCTCGCAGTACTCCTCCATCGCGAACCACAGGATGTAGTAGCGCGTCAGCCGCTCCAGGCGGCTCTCGTCACTGCCCGCGTGCATCATCGCCACGAAGAGCGTGTAGTCGCCGAGCAGGAACCGCTGCAGCCGTTGCCCGTGCAGGACGTTCTTGGCGATGAACCAGTCGTGGATGCGGGGCCGCACGTACAGGTAGTGGCCGCTCACGTGGGTGGGGAAGGGGAAGTCGAGCTCCGGCATGTTCGTCTGGCGCTGTGCTGCCCGGTACTCCACGGGTTCCCGCGGAGTAGCGGGCACGGGTAAGCGGCCGCCGTTGTGCGCGGCCGTTCCAGCGGTGTGCGGCTGCATCTCGCTCCTCCGAACCCTTCGACGGATGGCTGCCGGACTGTCTGGAATTCCCTGCCCGAGCGGTACGCATCCCGGCGTAAGGGGGGCGCGCTGACGCATCCGGCACGCAAGCACACGCGCCCTGCGGGCCCGGCCCGGGAGGTCCCCAACTCCACCTGGACAGCGCAGTGTTGACCGTCGGATGTCTTCACTCTCCGCCCCTTCGTGGATACGCTGCGCGCATCACGATGGGGCCAAGTGAGCCCCGGAATCGGGGGATGCTTCGTGATCAGACAGGCGTACGTTCAGGCCGGCGACGAGCCCACGCCGGCGCTCAAGGACATCAGGGACCGGATCGCGACGGCGGTGGACGCGACGGACGGCTCCGGCCTCGAACGCCTCACGTGCTGGCTGCAGATGCCGGTCGATTCATCGTTCGGAAAGATGATGGACAGCGACTGCCAGGGGCGCGGCAACAGGATCGGCGGACTGCTGAGCCCCGCGAAGGGTGGCCTCTTCAAGCCCGCCGACCTCGGGTCGGTACTCGTCGCCTCGGCCGCGTGGGCCGGCATCGACAAGGCCCTGAAGGCCGGGTCCGCCGTCTTCGTCAACGGTCCGGCCGAGCACGTGGGCGGCGCCACGAGCAAGTTCACCAGCGGCTTCCACGTGATCGTCTTCCTGGCCGTCGGGAAGGACACCGACGAGAGCGTCTACTACCTGGGCCTCGACCCGGACGTCAGCGCCACGACGGAATCCCGGAAGGCGTGGGAGACGCTGGTCTCCGGGAAGCCCGAGACGAAACCGGCGGACTTCACTCCGGCGAAGAGCCTGGGTGTCGTCAGGACGATGATCCTCGGCGACGCGGAGAGCGGCTTCGGCCCGCTGGTGCGCAAGTACTACGTGGACACCACCGCGAAGTTCCCCAAGATCAAACGCTTCGTCTGAGCCGGACCACCGGGGCGGGCGAGCGCGCAGTCCGGCAGCCCGCCCCGAACGCGGTCCCACGCGGGCCGCGGGACCGCTCTGGTGTCGACTGGCCCGGCGCCGGCTATCGTCACGGGAAAGCCATGCCGGCGAGGATCTGTTGCACGACGTGGTCGCCGCTGGTCGTGCCTGCGGCGGGAGCGTGTTCCGTGATTCCCATCCCGGCGAACGTGAAGCGCTCGGTCAACGCGGCGAGGGCGGCGCGCAGTTGGTCGGGGTGCAGTCCCTGGGGTTCCGGGCAGGACAGGCTGGGGAAGTGCTCGGGATCCAGTACGTCCAGGTCCAGGTGGATGTAGACGTGCGTGGCCCCTGTACTCGTCACCGCGGACACCAGCCGGCCCGGTTCGCGGAGGGCCTGGACGGGCAGGGCCCGGATGTGTTCGGACTCGATGAAGTCCTGCTCGGCGGGGTCGAGGGCACGAGCGCCCGCGAGGACGACCTGCCGGGTGGAGAGGCGCTCCTCCGGTGTGGGTACCAGTTGTGGCGGTCCCTGGCCGAGCAGGGTGCGCAGGACCATTCCGTGGAATCCTCCCGAGGGAGAGGTCTCGGGGGTGTTGAGGTCGGCGTGGGCGTCGAACCAGACCACTGCCACGTCGTCGCCGTGGCGGGCGACGGCGTGGGCGACGGGCGCGAGTTCGATGCCGCAGTCGCCGCCCACCGAGAGCAGTGCGTCGCCGCCGCTGCGGGCCAGCGCGGTCCTGGTCGCTTCCAGCGAGCGGGCCAGCACGTCGAGGTGGCGTACGCCGTCCTTGTCCTGTCCGGGGCGGGGGTCGACCTCCACGACGGTGCGTCGGCCCGCCGGGAGCAGCGCACCCAGTCGGTGCGCGCCCTCGGCCAGCCGCTGGGGATCGCGTGCGGCCGATCCCTGCCACTGGGGGATGACGAGGACGTCAGGGGGTCCGACGGCGCGGTCGATGCCGTTCATGGGGTGTACTCCGCGTTCATGAGGTGTAGTCCGCGTTGACGCGGATGTACTCGGCTGACAGGTCGCAGCCGTAGACGGTGGCTTCGGCCGTGCCGGTGCCGAGCGTGATGACGATGTCGACCTCGTCCTGGCGCATGACGTCGGTGAGTTCGTCGAGGGTGCCGGCCCCGGGTTCCTCGGGGTACGCCTCGATGTCGCCGAACCTCACGGTGACGCGGTCCGGCGTGATGTCGGTGTCGTCGGTGCTCTTGCCGATGGCCATGAGTACGCGGCCCCAGTTGGGGTCCGCGCCGTGGACGGCGGCCTTGACCAGCGGGGAGTTCAGTACGTTCTTGGCGATGCGTTTGGCCTGTGCGTGGTCGCGGGCCCGGGCGACGGTGACGCGCAGGAGCTTGGTGGCGCCTTCGCCGTCCCTGGCCATCTGCTGGGCGAGGTCGAGGCAGAGGTCGGCGAGGGCTGCGGAGAACTCCGCTGGATCGACGTGCCCTGCGGCGCCGTTGGCGATGACGGCCACGGTGTCGGAGGTGGAGGTGTCGGTGTCGACGCTCAGGCAGTTGAACGTGCGGTTCACGGCGGTGCGCAAGGCGTTGTCCAGGTCGGCCGGGGGGAGGTCCGCGTCGGTGAACAGGTAGGCCAGCATCGTGGCCATGTTGGGTTCCAGCATGCCGACGCCCTTGGCGATGCCCACGATGCGGGCCTGCCCGACGGTCCGTACGGCGGTCTTCGGGCGGGTATCGGTGGTCATCATCGCGCGGGCCACGTCCAACGGCCGGGCCCCGAACGCCGCGGGGCCGCGCCCGGCGGTCGCGTCGAAGTACGCGCGCAGGGCGGGCATCGGCAGGGGGCGTCCGATGACGCCGGTGGAGCCGATGAGGACCTCGTCCTCCGGGACACCCGCCATGCCGGCGACGCGGCGGACGACCTCGGCAGCGTTCTGTTCGCCCTGACACCCGGTGGCGACGTTCGCGTTCTGCGCCAGGGTCGTCACGGCGCGCAGGTTCCGCCCCGAGGCGTGTACGCGGCTGAGGACTACGGCCGGACCGGCGAAGAGGCTCTGGGTGAACATGGCGGCGCTGGTCGCCGGCCGGTCCGACACCACGATGGAGACGTCGTCGCCGAGCTCACGCAGTCCGCCGTGACCTGTGTGGGCCCGGAAGCCCGTCGGCCACGTCACGGGGTCCGGGACTCGACTCAGTGCATGATCATGCGTCATGACGCATATATTTACAGGCCTCGGGTGGGCTGTCCATCCCTATTCGACCGCGCACGCCGCGCGGGTCTCCGCGTACACCCCCGCCCAGCTGGGGCACCGGTCCGCGGGTGCCCGATGTGAACCTGTACGCGGTCCAGAGCGCCGGTCGACCGCTACCAGCCGGGAAGCGTCGATGTCCACCCCGGCTTCGGGCCGGACGGCAGGGCCGTTCGTCGTCTCTCTGCCCGCTACGCCGCCGGGCCGCAACCATGCCCGTGGGACCGGCATCTAGCCGGGCGGCGAAGGAGCCTCCCGGGCCGCTGCGGCCAGGACCGTGGCCGCGCACGCGCGGCGTCCCGGGCACACCCCCGTACGGGGTGCCGGGCCCGTGCGGGTCCGTGTTCCTTCGCCCCGGCACGAGAGAGCAAGAGGTTCATGATGCGACGTAGTTCAGTCCTCCGCCCCCACGGCCCGGCCGGGCCGGTGACCGGCAGGGCCCGTACCGCGGTGGTGTCAGCCGTGGCGGCCGGCATCGCGCTGGCCGGGGCCTGCCCCGCCTTCGCCATCACCGGCGGCACGACGACCAAGAACCCCACCCCCTGGG
The DNA here is from genome assembly GCF_040296945.1 of Streptomyces sp. NPDC001941. Taxonomy (NCBI): domain Bacteria; kingdom Bacillati; phylum Actinomycetota; class Actinomycetes; order Kitasatosporales; family Streptomycetaceae; genus Streptomyces; species Streptomyces sp. NPDC001941. The sequence continues at coordinate 71,575 of NZ_JBEOYE010000006.1, forward strand.
CCGTCGACTTCCAGGGCCAGGCCCTGCCCGAAGCCAAAGGCCAGGTCTGCACCGGCACCCTCATCGACGAGCAGTGGGTACTGACCGCCAAGCACTGCGTGGACGCCAAGGTCGACGGCCGCCCCGTGATGCGGAAGATGCGCATCGGCAGCCTGGACAAGAACAGCGGCGGCATCCTCCTGCCCGTCCGCCAGGAGAACATCCACCGCCCCGACCCCACGAAGGACGGCGACTTCGACCTCGCCCTGATCAGGCTCGACCACCCCGTCCCCTACACCCCGCTCCCCCTCGCCTCCCGCACACCGAAGGTCAACACCCAGCTGCGGATGCTCGGCTGGGGAGCCATCGTCGACGAACGTCGCTTCCCCGACCACCTCCACGAGCGCTCCCTGCCCCTGACCAGCACCAGCAAGGGCGCCCTGAACATCCTCACGCCCACCGAAGTCGGCACCGCCCAGGGCGACTCCGGAGGCCCCGCCACCATCCGCGAACGCGGAGTCGAGAAACTCGCCGGCGTCACCAGCAGCGGAGGCTGGGGCGAGAAGGGCTACACCAACACCTTCGCCGACGTCACCACCCACCGACAGTGGATCAACACCGTGCTCAAGGGCACCCACGCAGCCCGTCCACTGGATGACCGGGCAGGTGACAGGCCGGGTGCGGAACACGTGCAAACCCGGGGAGGGGCGAACCAATTGCTGCGCGACCACTGGATCGGCACCTTCGCCCTGGTCAAGTCGCTCTTCGGGTGGTGACGGCGCGGGCGGCAGGTACTCCTGGACCGCGAGCGGCAGTCGATGGCGCAGTGTGTCACCTCCCCGGTTTCCACGGGGGATCCGGGGTCCGAGCAGGACCCAGCGCACCGAGCGGCAGGTGCCCGTGGCGACACACCAGGCATCCCGGTGCGGCACGGGGAACGATGGCTGCGGATAGGCTCCGCGAACGATCTCACGCGCCGTGTTCCGGGAAAGAGGCAACATGCTCGCGCGCCGCACGGTCCTTGCCGCGACCACAGCCGGGTTGCTGTCCCTCCCCCGCACGGCCTCGGCCAGGAGCAGCGCGGTTTCTCCGGACCCCGGTAGTCCGTGCGGTAGGCCCGGGCGTGAGGACATCGTCGCCGCGTTCGGCCACCGCCGGCCCGGCTACTGGGGCATGCAGGCACCGGGGGTGCTCACACGTCTGCCCACGCATTCGGCAGGGATCGCCCTGACCTTCGACGCGTGCGGGTCGGTCAAGGGCAAGGGAATCGACACGGCCCTCGTGGCCGTGCTGCGCAAGCTGTCGGTGCCCGCGACGCTGTTCCTCAACGCCCGGTGGATCCGCGCCAATCCGCAGGCCACCGCCGAGCTGGCCGGCGATCCCCTCTTCGAGCTGGCCAACCACGGCACCGCCCACGTCCCGCTGTCCGTCACCGGGCATACGGCATACGGCATCACCGGGACGCGCAGCGCCGCCGAGGTGTACGACGAGGTCGTGGGCAATCAGGACGGCATGACCCGGTTCCCGGGCCGTGCCCCGCGGTTCTTCCGCCCGGGAACAGCCCACTGCGACGAGGTCGCATCAGAGATCGTGACCGCCCTGGGGCTGCGCTGCGCGGGCTTCACCGTCAACGCCGACGAGGGCGCGACCGCCGCCGCGGATACGATCGCCGGCCGGCTCGCCGAGGCTCCCACCGGCGCCATCGTCCTCGCCCACATGAATCATCCGGAGGGCTCCACCGCCCTCGGGTACGCCCGCGCGCTGCCCCTGCTCCTCGACCGCGGAACCCGCTTCGTCCGCCTCAGCCAGGCCTCCCCCGCCTGCACGTAGGCGCTCCTCCAGGCGCGGGCTACCGACTCCCCGCCCCCGAGGCCACTCGGGCATGACCACGGGGGACGCGGAGGCACCGGCTCGTACTGCTTCCGCTGTCCGGGGCCGCGTCCGGCAGCGGCGCCGCACGGGCCGTCGTCGTCAGTGGCCGGTGGTGCGCGCGCAGGTGCGGGGCGGTACCGGCGGCGAGCGGGGCGTCTCGGGACCAATGGGCGCGGGTCTCGGGGCTTTCGCCGTCCGAGGCCGGTGGTGGGCGGGGGTAGGTTGCTGCCATGTCCCTCGCCGCCCGTCTCGCTCCTGGCTGTCGCCCCCGCGGCTGCCGGGCTCCCGCACGGCGGGTCCACGGGCGCCGGGTGCGGTACGCGATCGGCTCCGAGCGCGGACAGGTCGACGGCATGCGCTGGCCCCGCCTCCCGCGCACCGCCCCGGGCAGCTGAGACGCCCCCGTCCCTGCTCCGCCACCGGTGCGCCGCCGAATCTTCCACGTACGCACCAACTCGCCCTGCGGCGCGCCCTGTCGGGGCCCGCGCACGGTGAAGACTCCGGGGCCATCCACATGTCCGTACCCCTGTTCCCGCTGCTCGCGCTGTCCACCGCGGCCTTCGTGACGCTGCTGACCGAGGGCCTGCCCGCCGGCGTACTGCCGGAGATGGCGCACGACCTGTCCGTCTCTCCGTCCGCGATGGGGCAGTCGCTCACGGTCTACGCGCTGGCCACCGGGCTGTCCGCGATCCCGTTGTCCAGGGCCACCGCCACCTGGCGGCGCAGGCGCCTGCTGCTGACGGCGGTGGCGGTCTTCGCCGTCGCCAACACCGTCACCGCCCTCTCCCCCTCCTACGCCCTGACCCTGGGCTCCCGCGTCCTGGCGGGCGTCGCCGCGGCCGCCGTGTGGGCCGAACTGGTCGGCTACGCACGTCGTCTGGCACCGGCGCACCTCCAGGGCCGGGCCATCGCCATCGTCCTGGCGGGCATCCCGCTGGCCATGTCCCTGGGCATCCCCCTCGGCAGCTTCCTCGGCCGGCTCGTCGGCTGGCGGCCCACCTTCGTCCTGGTGACCCTGGTCGCCCTCGCCCTGCTCGGCTGGATCCGGGCAGCGGTCCCCGACGCCCCCGGCCACAGCCCCGCACGCGCCTCAGGCGTACGCAGCGCCCTGCGGCTGCCCGGAGTCGCGGCCGTCCTCATCGCCACCGCCTGCTACGTACTGGCCCACAACATCCTCTACACCTACATCGCGGCCTTCCTCGACGACCGCGGTGCCGGCGGCTCCCGGCAGGCGGTCCTGCTCGTCTTCGGCATCGCCAGCACGGCCAGCGTCGCGGTCACCGGGGCGCTCGTCGACCGCCGTCCGCGCGCCCTGATGCTCGCGGGCACCCTGTCGTTCATCGCCGGCGGCGCACTGCTGACCACCCCGCACGGCGGCTCCGCCGCCCTGTACGCGGCGGCCGTGCTGTGGGGGCTCGGCTGGGGCGGCGCCGCCACGCTGCTGCAGACCGCCGTCAACGATGCCGCGGGCACCCGCGGCCAGACCCTGTTCGTCACCGTCTGCAACACCGCCATCGCCGGAGGCGGAGCCCTCGGCGGACTCCTCCTCACCCACCTCGGCGCGGGCTCCCTCCCCTGGGCGGTCCTGGCACTCCTGCTGCCCGCCCTCGCCACCGTGGCCATCGGTCGCGCACACGCCTTCCCCCGCACCCGCCTCCGCAGGCCCGAAGACGCGGGTGGGCGGGCTGGGTAGGGGGTTGCGGAGCCCGACGCGTCGTTCAAACGGTCGCCCGGGATGCACGGCAGCCCTGCGGCTCTCGCCTCCGCCGCCGGGGCAGCCACCGCTGCTTTGCGGCTCTCGCCTCTGCCGCCGGGGCAGCCACCGCTGCTCCCACGACGTCGTCGCCAGTCCGGCCGCGACCACCCCCGAGTCCCGCTCGACGCATCCAGTTGCACTTTATGCAACCAGATGCGACAGTCGCGGCATGATGCACGCACCACAGTCCGATCCCCAGGCCCAGCTCGCAGCGGTCGACGCGGCTCCCGACCTGCGCAGGTCGGCCTCCGGGCGCGAGCGCACCGCCGGGGTCGTGTCCCTGGTCGTGCTGTACGGAATGCTGTACGCGGCGATGGCCGCCCGGGTGTCCGTGTGGGTGGGACTCGCGGTGTACGTCGTCGCGTTCGCGATGGTCCTGGCCTGGCGCAGTCACCACCTCGACGCGGCGCGCAGGCGCCCGCACACGCGGGTGGAGAACGGGCTGCAGTTCCTCGCCGCCGTCTACCTCGCCTTCCCCGCCTCCACGCTGCTGTTCGGCGAAGGCCCGCGGAGCACGGCCGGCCACCTCGTCACCGCGGCCATCCCCACCGTGCTCACCGGCGCCTACCTCGTCTCGCGCTGGAGGAAGTGACCCGTGGCCACCGACGGCTCGGCCGAGCAGCCCCGCGATGCGCTCCCCACGCTCCTGCACTCACCCACGCGCCTGGCGATCCTCGGCACCCTGCGCCGGGTCCAGCACGTGTCCTTCGCCGACGTCCGGGACGCCCTGCACCTGACCACCCCCGAACTGTCCCGCCAGGTCGCGATCCTGGAGGAGGAGGGGATCGTCGAGGTGGCCAAGCTGCGCCAGAACCGGAAGGTGGTGACCCAGCTCCGGCTCTCCGACACCGGGCGGGAACGGTTCAACGCCTACCTCGCCCGCCTGCGGGCGATCGTGGGCGACGACTGAGCCGGAGGCCACGGCGGCGGCGTTCCCGGTGCCCTCCGACACGCGAACGCCGCGCCCCGGGACCCGGAGCGGATCACGCGGCAGCATACTTGCGGTCAGATTCCGGAACTTCGCGAACGGGTGCCACTGAGATGAGTGTCAAAACGGTTCTGATCACGGGAACGTCCTCGGGCATCGGCCTCGCCACCGCCGTCGCCGCCGCGCGCGACGGCTGGCACGTGATCGCGACGATGCGCGACACCACGAAGTCCCCCGCCCTCCAGGCGGCGGCCCGGGACGCCGGCGTCTCCCTGGACGTCCGGGCCCTTGACGTGACCGATCCCGCCTCCGTCGACGCCTGTCTGACCGGGCTCGACCGACTGGACGCCCTGGTGAACAACGCCGGCGCGGGGCACGTCGGGACGCTGGAGCAGGAGAGCGTCGATGACGTACGGGCGGTGATGGAGGTCAACTTCTTCGGCGTGCTGCACGTCACCCGGGCCGCCCTGCCCCTCCTGCGTACGAGCAGGGGACGCGTGGTGACGGTGACCAGTGTGGGCGGGGTCGTCGGACAGCCCTTCAACGAGGCCTACTGCGCCGCCAAGTTCGCGGTCGAGGGCTTCATGGAGTCCCTCGCCCCGGTGGCCGCCACGACCGGCGTCTCCGTGAGCGTGGTCGAACCGGGCGCGGTGGCGAGCGAGTTCGTCAGCAACGTGGGCATCGACGCCACGGCGCCGGAGGCGGCAGGCCCGTACGCCCCCGCGCTGTCCGCCTACCTCGAACGCACCCGCGGCGCCTTCGCCGACGCGCAGGCGCCACAGGAGGTGGCGCACACGCTGGTCGACCTGCTCAATGCCGAACGGCCCGCCTTCCGCGTGCTGACCTCGGACCGCGCACGCGCCTTCGCGGGGACGAAGCTCAAGGACCTCGACGGCTCGGCGGTCCAGGGCCTCACCCGGGGATGGGTGTCGTAGCACCTGCCCTCAGCCTTCAAGGGCGCCTGCCCTCAGCCTTCAGGGGCGCCGGTCGTCGCCGCGTCTAGGTCAGCTTGCGGGGGAGCGGACCGGCAGCGGGTGCCACGGCCTTGGCCGCGGCCTCGTTGAGCGAGCGGCGCAGGGCGCGTGCTTCCTCGGCGGCCTGGCGGGGGTGGCGGCTGCGCCAGTACGGGTTGTCGTGGGGCAGCCTGCTGGAGACGCGGCCGTACATGCCGAACGTCATGATGATCAGGCCCATGACGAAGCTGAAGACCACGTTGGTCATGCCGAAGTGCAGGAAGTTGGCGCCCTTGTCGAGGGTGAACAGGTGGTAGAAGCCGCTCAGCAGGAACAGTGCGCCGATCGCGATGTTGAGGGTGGAGGCGAAGTTCCCGCCGACGACCCCGCCGGCGATCAGGGCGAGTCCGACCACCACGGAGATCACGCTCAGCGCGGTGTTGGTGCTCAGACCGGCGATCTTGCCGTCGGTGTCGAAGGAGCTCAGCGCGTCGGCGAAGCCAAGGCAGCCGAACACCAGCAGGACCAGGCCGCAGAAGGCGGCGCCGTAGCGGTACACGTTGCCGAGCTGATGGTCGACGGGGAGCTCGTCACTGAGTTTCATGACCCCTGCCTTTCCGGTACCGGGGTTCGGTCTCCGGGCGCGCCCCCGCGCACACACCGGCTCGTTCCATCGTCCGGCTCCCGGGCGGGCAGCGCATCTTCACCCGGCGCCCGGGCCGCGGGGTACCGAGGGGTGCCGGTGCGAGTGGCCGGGGCCGGTGCGGGCGGCCCCGGCCGGGGTGGTCAGGGGGCGGCCACGGGGGTGGCGGCGCGCAGGGCGCCGGTGTGCTGCGGGCCGCCGTCCTGCCGGGTGGTGCGGAAGGCGCGGGGGTCCAGGTGCGCGGCGCGGATGGCCTGGTGCACGTGCTGCCACGCGGCGGGAGTGAGGGACGGCGTGCGGGAGAGGACGAATCCGGCCGTGCGGCTGTCATTGCTGACGACGGCCCAGTCGTAGGCGTCGCCGAGGCCGACAATGACGTAGTTGGCCTGTCGGGTGTGCTGGTAGGAGCCGCCGGTCTTGAGGAAGGACACGTTCAGGCGCGTGCCGGTCGCGTCCAGGGCGAGCGCTTCGCCGTCGATGCTGCTGGTGGTGTTCAGCCAGGTGCGGCAGCTGTTGCGGACGGCCACCCGGCCGTCCGCGGTCGGGGTGTAGAGGGCCTTGACGTTCTTGGCGCACTGCAGCTCGAACAGCTGGGGGACCGAGGCCAGTTGGTACCAGGAACCCGCGTAGCGGGCGAGGTCCACGCGGTCGGGCGCGGCGGCGGGGGCCGGGTGGCTGCGGGGCTGGGCGGCAGCGGATGCCGCGGTGGCCACCAGGACGGTGAGGGCCCCTGCGCAGGCGAGGGAGTGACGGGCACGTCGGCGCAGCAGGTCAGCCATGGGACGGGTCTCCTTCGGGGCGGGTCGTGGTCGGGCACGTGGTGCGGGCCGCGTCGGGGGCGGTGGCACTGTGGTCGAGAGCTCCGCCGCGTCCGGGCTGCGGGCAGCCCGTCCGAACGCGTCCACACACTGCCTTCGGAGCCCGGCACCACCCGGATTGGTCCTCGGTGAAGGCGAGTTGAGCCGCACCGGGGCGGCACCGGTGCGGCTCGACTCGCCCCGCCGCCACGTCGAGCGCCACAGGGTGCATCCGCCCGGGCGTGAAGCGGCGAAGTACAGGCATACCCGGCGGCACCCGGGGCACAGGGTCATTGATTCAATGATTAAGATACTCAGCCATTGAGTTTCTTCGATGTCCTGGAGCGCCTCCATGCCCCGCAGCTCACCCACTCGCTGGATCACCCCCGTGGTCCTGTTGCTCGTCTGGCTGGCCGTGGGCGGCGGCCTCGGCCCGTTCGCCGGCAAGCTCGGCGAGGTCGCCACCAACGACCAGGCCGCCTTCCTGCCGCGCAGCGCCGAGTCGACCGAGACCATCGAGGCGCAGAAGCCGTTCCGCCAGGGCGAGACCCTGCCGGTGATCGTCCTGTGGACCGCGGACGACGCACCGGCGGCCACCCGACAGCCCGCGGCGACCCGGGCGGTGGCGGCCCTGGCGGGCAGCGCGGGCGTGGCGGGGCCGGTCTCCCCCGCGACCGTCTCCAAGGACGGCGAGGCCCTGCAGGCGGTGGTGCAGCTCAAGCCCGACCTGGGCGACGAGCTCGCACCGACCCTCGACCGGGTACGGAAGGCAGTGGCGCTCGACGGCACCACGGTGCGGCTGGCCGGTCCGGCGGCGAGCCAGGCCGACCTGTCCGACGCGTTCGCCGGGATCGACGGGATCCTGCTGGCCGTCGCGCTGGTGACCGTGCTCCTGATCCTGCTGGTGGTCTACCGCAGCGTGCTGCTGCCCCTGGTGATCATCCTGGGCGCGGTCTTCTCCCTCGGCCTGGCCTGCGCGATCGTCTACGTGCTGGCCGACCACGGTGTCGTACGCGTGGACGGGCAGGTCCAGGGGATCCTCTCGATCCTCGTCATCGGCGCCGCCACCGACTACGCCCTGCTGCTCACCGCGCGCTTCCGCGAGGAACTCGCCCACGGCAAGGAGCGGTTCGCGGCCATGCGGTCCGCGCTGCGCCAGTCCGCCGGGCCGATCGCGGCGAGTGCGGCCACCGTCGCCCTGGGCCTGATCGCCCTGCTGATCAGCGACCTCACCAACAACCGTGCCCTGGGTCCGGTCGGGGCGATCGGCATCGTCTGTGCCCTGCTCAGCGCCCTCACCTTCCTGCCCGCCGCGCTGCTGCTGCTCGGCCGCGCCGCCTACTGGCCCGCCCGGCCGCGCGCCGCGGGCGAGGACAGTTCGCGCGGGCTGTGGGACAAGGTCGCGGGATGGGTGGACCGGGCTCCCCGCCGGATCTGGGCCGTCACCCTCGCCGCGCTCGTCGCGTGCGCCGCGTTCGCGCCCTCGCTCGACTCCAAGGGCGTGCCCCTGGACGAGATCTTCGTCAACGACGCCCCCTCGGTGGCGGCCCAGCAGGAACTGGCCCGCCACTTCCCCGCCGGTTCCGGCAACCCGGCCGTGATCGTCACCAACGCCTCCGCGGCCGAGCAGGTCCTCAAGGCGGCGTCCGGCACCGAGGGCGTGGCCGGGGCGGTGCCCCTCGGCGCCGGGGGCAGGCCCGCACCGGCCGATCCGCTGGTCGTGGACGGCCGCACCCAGATCAACGCGACGCTGGAGGACGCCGCGGACAGCGACGCGGCCAAGCGGACCGTCAGCCGCCTGCGCCAGGCCGTGCACGCCGTCCCCGGGGCCGACGCCCTGGTGGGGGGCTACACCGCCCAGCAGTACGACACCCAGACCACCGCCGAACGCGACCGCGGCCTCATCGTCCCCGTCGTCCTGGTCATCATCCTCGTCATCCTCGTCGCCCTGCTGCGCTCGCTCCTGATGCCCGTACTGCTGGTGGCCACCGTGGCGTTGAACTACCTGGCCACGCTCGGCATCGCGTCCCTGGTCTTCCAGCACCTGCTCGGCTTCAGCGGCACCGACGCCTCGGTGCCCCTCTACGGGTTCGTCTTCCTCGTCGCCCTCGGCGTGGACTACAACATCTTCCTGATGTCCCGGGTACGCGAGGAGAGCCTGCGGCACGGCGCCCGCGAGGGCGTGCTGCGCGGCCTCACCGCGACCGGCGGCGTGATCACCTCCGCCGGCGTGGTCCTGGCCGCGACGTTCGCCGCGCTGGGGGTGATCCCACTGGCGTTCCTGCTCCAGATCGCCTTCATCGTCGCCTTCGGCGTCCTGCTGGACACCCTCGTGGTGCGCTCCCTGCTGGTCCCGGCCCTCACCCGGGACCTGGGCGCCCGCGCATGGTGGCCCACCCGGCTGAGCAGGGTCACCGACCAGCCGTCCGTACGGGACTGACCTCGCGGTCCGCGGCGCCGCTCACGCCTCCGGACCCGCGGGGTCCACCGAGGGGTAGAACCGCTCGGGCAGAACCGTGTGCCTGCTCACGCGGGCGGCGCTCACCTGCCCGACGGTGAGGCCCTTCGCCTGCGTCAGCGTCGCGTCCGCCAGGTTGGCCCCCGTCAGCGTCACGCCGTCCAGATCGGCCTCCGCCAGCGTCGCACCCCACAAGTCGGCCCCCGTCAGCGTCGCGCAGACCAGATAGGCCCTCGTCAGCGCCGCACCCACCAGATCGGCTCCCGTCAGCGACGCACTCCGCAGGTCCGCCCCCGTCAGCCTCGCGGCCCGCAGATTGGCTTCCGTCAACGTCGCCTCCCACAGCAGGGCACCCGTCAGCGTCGCGTCCCACAGATCGGTCCTCGTCAGGGTCGCGCCCCGCAGGTCGGCCCGCGTCAGCGTCGCGCCCACGAGGCACGCCTTCGTCAGCGTCGCACCCGCCAGACCGGTCCTCGTCAGCGTCGCACGGCGCAGGTCGGCCCCTGTCAGCGTCGCGCCCAGCAGGTCGGCGCCCGCCAGCGTCGCATCCGTCATGCGGGCCCCGGTGAGGTCCGCGTGCCCGAGGTCGGCTCCGGCCAGGTGGAGGCCCGCCAGGTCGAGCCGTTCGCGTGCGTCGACGTGCGTGCGGGACTCGGGGCGGGTCAGGGCGGTGAGCGCCGCCTGGACGTCCGCGGCCGGCCGCTCGGGCAGCCCCTCCCCCTCCGGTTCGTCGGGTGCGCCGGTGGGGCGCGCCTTGGGCGCGCGGTCGCGGATGAAGTGCCCCAGTACCCGGGCGGCATCGGTGGCGGCCTGCTCGGGGGCGTCCTGGACGATCTGCTCCAGGGCGAGGATGCCGCCGATCCGTACGTAGACCTCCGGGGAGCCGAGGCGTTCCAGGGCCTTGGTGAACCGGTCGGTGATCTGTCCCCGCCGGGTGAGCCGGTACGTACGGGCGGTGTAGAGCAGCGCGACCCCCGCACCGATCGCGGCCACCAGCGCCACCATCGACGTCCGCAACCCCGTCACCAGGGCGGCGGAGCCCTTGCGCAGCTCGGCTTCGTCCAGGTACTTGCCGTCGAACAGATGGGGCCCCTGCCACATCAGCAACGGCAGGCCGAACACCAGCGCCAGGCCGCCGAAGGCCACCCCGGCGGCCAGGCCCCGGCGCCGCCGGACGAGCACCCGCCGCGCACGCTCGCGCCGCTGCTCCAGAGCGGTCGACTCCTCGGAGCGGGCCCGCCGTTCCCGTGCCGTACGCACCGGATGCCGCACGGCAGGGGGGAGGGAAGGAAGGTTCATCCCCCGACGATGCCCCCAACCACCCTGATCCCGCCGGGAGTTCGCCCATCCCTAGGGTCACCCTGCCGGTCAGCGGCGCGCGCTGTCGTGGGTGGTGCGGTGGTGGTGGATCTCGGCCGCGTGCGTTTCGGCCCAGTCACGGATCGCGAGGAAAGGACCGATCAGGCTGGCACCGAGCGGGGTGAGGGTGTACTCGGTGCGCGGGGGGACCTCGGCGTAGACCTTGCGGGTCACCAGGCCGTCGCGTTCGAGGTCGCGGAGGTTGGCGGTCAGGACCTTGGCGGTGATGCCGGCGATCTCCTGGCGCAGGGCGGAGAACCGGTGGGTGCCGGAGGCCAGGGTCAGGATGATCAGGACGCTCCACTTGCCGCCCAGCCGGTCCAGTGCGTCCCGGCTGGGGCAGTCCGGGACCCGCAGGTCCCCTCGCTTCGGAAGTGGCGAACCACTGCTGACCTGGTTGGTTTCCATTAGGGAACTATAGCACTTTGAGGATATTGGTCTCTTTTGGAAATTATGTCGGCTTCCGCGCCCGTTGTGCCGGATGTGGGGCTGCGGTCCCACGGACCCCACCGGGCACATCCGCCCTCCCCCCTCGCTCGCAAGGAGCCACCCATGAACACGATCACCGACCCCCGCGCCGTCGCCGCCCGCGTCTACGAGCTCTTCGACACCGGCAACGTCGGCGGCCTCGACGAGGTCCTGTCCCCCGGCCTGGTCGACCACAACCCCGTCCCCGGCGCCGCCTCGGGCATCGAGGGCCTGCGCCTCCTCGTCGCCGCCGTGCGGGACGGCTTCACCGGTACCCGCCACGAGCTCGTCTTCCAGGGCGAGGCCGGTGACGGCTGGGTGGTCAGCCACTGGCGCATGACCGCCACCCACACCGGCGACTGGTTCGGGACCCCCGCCACCGGACGCGACGTCTCCTTCACCGGCACCGACCTCATGCGTATCGTCGACGGAAAGGTCACCGAGATCCGCCACGTCGAAGAGCTCCTCCAGCTCCACCTCCAGCTGACCTCCTGACCCGCCCTCTTCGCGGGGCGCCGCAACCGCCACCGGAGCCCCGCCGGCCATCACCGGCCGTCCACCGGTGCGCGGTCGTCGGCTGGGCCGGATGCGACATCGGAGGCTGTCGGGCGGATCCTTGAAGGAGGGGGCAACCCTCAAGGTCAGGAGCGACGGTCATGGACATCAAGCGATTCGCGCTCGCGGGTGCCGGGGCAGCGGCCTGCCTCACCCTGTTCACCGCCCCGCTGGCCGCGGCGGCCGCTCCCGCCGCGGCCCCCAGGCTGCTGCCGATGGACTGCGTCTCGTACGGCGTGGACTTCCAGAACGGCGGCGCCTACTTCCAGAGCCCCGGCTCATCCGACCCGTTCACCTTCGTCAGCGAATTCGCGTCGTGTGGCGCCGCTGACGTCGACCTCGGCGGCGCACACCTGCACATCGGCGGCTGACGACCTCGGCCGCCCCGGCGGGCCGGGACCCCCGGGATGGTCAGGGGGTGCCGGCGCCGGTGAGTTCGTCGCCGTCGTCGGTCCGCCGGTCGGTGGCACGGGCGGGCGGGGCGGTGAGGTGGTCCAGGACTCCCGTGGTCCGGAGCATGCGTTCGAGCCTGCCCGGACGGTTGTCCAGGTGCAGGGTGGCGCCGAGGGCATCGGTGTGGCGGTGGACCATGAGCAGGGCGGACAGGCCCGAGGAGTCGATGAAGGTCAGCTCGCGGAAGTCCAGCCGTACGTCGTGCGGCGGGTGCGGCAGGTCGGCGAGGTGGGCGCACACGTCGGTGATGAGGGCGTGGCCGGTGTCCTGGTCGAGTTCGCCGCTGACGGCCACGGTGAGGGTGGCCGGCCCGTGGTGGACGGCGAGGACCAGTCGGCTGGGTGGCTGCTGTGTCATGGGCTCGTGTCGGGGCCGGGGCGGTCGGCGTACGCGTCGAGGGCGGCGGCGCCGTACCGCACGTGGGTGCGGTGGAGGAGGGACTGGTCGGGGGTGGCGCGGGGTTCGTCGCCGTCGGCGACGGCCCGCTGCGGTCGCCGCGGTACGTCACTGGTGGCGGTGGTCTGGATCAACTGCTGCCCCTCCTGGCGCCGGTCTCGTCGTCGGTGTCCGGGACCAGGCTCAGGGCGCGCGCCCGGGGCGCGGTGATGGCGACGACGGCCATGTCGTCGTGCGGTCCCGTGCCGGCCCACTGGGAAGCGAGCATCTGTACGCGTTCGACCACCGCGTCGGCCGGGAATCCGGCGCACTGGGCGAGGACCTGCTTGAGCTGGTCCTCGCCGAAGAGTTCATCACCCATCGGTCCGCCGCGGGCCTCGGTGATCCCGTCCGTGTAGAGCAGGCACGTCTCACCGGGGTGGAGGACGGCCTCGACCGTGCGGGCGGTGACGGCGGGCAGGGCGCCGACCAGCGTGCCCTGGGTGGCGGCTTCCTGGACGGTGCCGTCCGCGCGCAGGATCAGCGGCGCCATGTGGCCGGCGCTGGTCAGCCGCAGGCGTACGCGGCTGCCGTGGCGGCGTACGGAGGCGAGCACGAGCGTGGCGAACCGGGTGTGGTGCGAGGAGAGCAGCGCGCTGTTGAGGAGGTTCAGGACGTGCTGGTGATCGGCGGCGAGGGGCAGCAGGGCGTGCAGGGTGTTGCGGATCTTGCCGGTCATGACCGCGGCGTCCAGGCCCTTGCCCGCGACGTCGCCGAGGACGACGTGGGTCTCCTCGGCCGTGGAGGCACCGGGGTGGACGTCGTAGAAGTCGCCGCCGATGCGTTCGTGGTCCTCGGCGGTGCGGTAGTGGCCGGCGTACTCCACGCCGGCCACCGCCTGCAGGGTCGGCGGCAGCAGGTCGCGCATCAACGTGGCGGTGATGGCCGCCTGTTCGGTGTAGAGGCGGGCGGCTGACAGGGCCGCGCCCGCACGGGCGGCGAACAGGCGGGCGAACGCTTCTTCGCCTTCGGTGAAGGCCTGTTCGGTGCTGGAGCGCAGCAGGATCAGCGCGCCGGCCGGAACGCCGTGGCCGGGCAGCGGGGTGATGATCACGGATCCGAGCGGGGTGGTGAAGCCGTCCGGGATGGCCCAGGCGGGGATGCCGGCCGGGTCGATCCAGCGGGCGGGTACGGGCGGGAAGCCCTGCAACGCCTCGGACAGGCCGGGTACGGAGGCGACGTCGACGGCCAGGGTGGCCTGGACGACCGGCATGCCGCGACGGGCGTAGGTGAGCTGACAGGTGCGTCCCTTGGGCGGGGCCACCAGTACGGCGGCCTCGGCGAAGTGCTGGGCTGCCATCGACGCCGTCTCCTCCATGCAACGCGGCACGTGCAGCGTCGACTGCAGTCTGCTGGACGCCTCCGCCAGCACCCGCGCGCGTGAGCGCGCGTCATCGAGGGCGCCCTGGGCGGCGTGGCGGCCGGTGTCGTCCACCAGCCACCAGACCACCTTCCCCTCGGGGCCCTCGGTCGGATGCGCTTCGAAGAAACCGTCCGCGATCTCTCCCCGGAATGCGGCCGGGGCGTTCCCCGCACGGGGCTGCGGGACACGCGGACCCTGCGGCCGGGTCCGCGAGGTGAGCTGTCCGTGGGCGGCGGCCAGCCAGGCCGGGACCTGACCGCTGCCGAGCGGAGTGCCGGGGGCCGCGTCGGGCAGCAGGTCCCGGGCGGCCGCGTTCAGGAACGTGAGGGTGCCGTGCCGGTCGGCGACCAGCACGGGAGAGGGAACCTGGCTCCAGACGGTGCCCGCCGGCGGAGCGGGTCCGGGGGCGGGACGGCCTCGGGATGCAGTCACAGGCAACAGGTACGCGTCGCGCGCACCTCACCACCTTCCGGCTCCTGGGGAACAAGCGTGCCCCAGGACACGGTCCCGCACCCACCCCCACCCGGGCAACCCGCCGGGAAAAGGCACATGTACACGCCACAGGAACGCCGCCCTCCGAGTGTCCTCGCCCCCTTGGAAGCGGGCCCTCGGGCCCGGAGACGGAGCTCACGCCCTTAGTCTGGTCACACGGTTCAGCGAACAGCCGCTGAGACGTTCCCTTCAGGGCCACGGAGGTTCGCGGTCCGCGCACCAGGAGGTGCTCCGGTGCTCGACAGCGTCCACCATGCCGGCGACCGCGCCACCGCGGTCCTGCCCGACGCCCTCGACCTGCACACCACGCCCGCCGTACGCGCCGTGCTCGACCGGATCGTCGACGAAGGCTGCCGCCATCTGACCCTCGACGCCTCCCGTACGACCTGCCTCGACTCCACCGGCATCACCGTCCTCATCCACTGTTACCAGCGCCTGAGTTCCCTGAACGGGACGCTGAGCATGACCGAACTCGGCGAGCACCCGCACGCGTTGCTCATCCGCCTCGGCCTGCACACCGTCATCACGCTCACCCCCCTCCCCCACGGCACCCCGCAGCCGTGAGCGACGCGCCCCCGCGGGGGCGGCCTCCCGGTGGCCGGGTTCAGGGGCGGCTGGGCAGGTGGCGGGGGTGGAAGTCGAAGTAGGCGTCGGCTCCGGTGAGGGTGAACAGCCGGTCCACGATCGGCTGGAGCGGCCCGGCCAGGCGCATCGGGATGCCGTGGGTGCGCTGGTGGCGCTGGACGTCGAGGAGCAGGTGCAGGAAGGCGGAGTCGGCGAACTCCAGACCGGTCAGGTCGATCACCTCGAACCGGTCCTGCGCCTGGCCCGCCTGGCACAGCAGGGTGCGTAGGGCGGGCATGTCGCGCCATTCGATCTCGCCGCCCAGGTGCAGGGTGAGGGTGCCCGAGCGGACGGAGCGGGTCACCTGGTAGCCGGGGTGGTCGTCAGCCGGCGTGGTGGGGCCGGGCAGGTACATGAACTGTCCAGGGAGTTTCGGGTGTCGCCCGTTCGGGTGACGTGGAGGTGCTTCGGGCGTCGGGCGGGGAGGGCGGGGCAACCGGGTGGATAAGTCATATCAACGTGATCGTGGCGGGAGTTGTTCCGGATGGCGCTA
Source organism: Streptomyces sp. NPDC001941 (assembly GCF_040296945.1). NCBI lineage: Bacteria > Bacillati > Actinomycetota > Actinomycetes > Kitasatosporales > Streptomycetaceae > Streptomyces > Streptomyces sp. NPDC001941. The sequence goes on from NZ_JBEOYE010000006.1 coordinate 87,203, forward strand.
CTGCGACTCGGCGACACGATGCGAGGGCGGCCCCTCACGGCCAGGGAGGCGCGCGAGGCGGTCCGCTCGCTGCTGCGGCAGTACACCGGTCCCCTCACGGCCACGGCCGAGCAGGACTGCGTGATCGTTGCCTCGGAACTGGTCAGCAACGCCCTCGCCCACGCCGGAGGCGTCACCGCGTTCATCGCGGCGCTCCTCGACGGCCATCTGGAGATCACCGTCTGCGACGCCGTCAGCGCCGGACCGGACCAGACCGACGTGCGCGCGGGGCTCGGGGGCGGACACGGCTGGAAGGTGGTCAACGCGGCGTGCGGCATCGTGACGGTCACCCGGCCCCGTACCGGCGGCAAACGCATCCGCGGACACATCGCGCTGACCACCGGCGCCACACCCCTCTGACCGCTTCCGGCAGCGGCGTCGGGCGGGGCGTTCTCGGGGGCAGGCGGTGACAGCGGGGCATATCCCGCACGTACCCCGCACGGCCGGTACCTATGGTCACCCGATCAGGCGATTCGGATGATCAGCAGATCAACAGCCCGTCCGTGGCCACGAATTGCCCCTTCCCACCAGCGCGTCGAGGTGAAAGCGCGTTCCTCGCGCCGGGTCGGGGACGGCGGCCCGGCCCGGGAGCGAGTGGGGACTTTCGTTCGAGCGGTGCGGTGCGCATTCGAGAGCCGGAGACGTCCGGGCCCGCGGAAGCCGTGAGAAGAGCGCCCGACCGCTCGTACTCCCACGCGCCCTCACCCCCTTGCCCCATTCGCTCTCGCCTTCGCCCGTGACACGTTCGCGTGGATGTGTGTGTAGGGGCGGTGTCCGTGGGTAGACGGGCCGCTGCCAGCGGCTACGTTGGCGCCACGGGGGTGAAGCGAACGGCGGCCTTCGGGCTTCGGGGAGGGATTCGCGATGGCACTCATGAACGCGACCACGGACGGCACGCGGACCAAGGAACTGCCCCGGGTCGACGAACCCTCCAAGGTGGCGGCGAAGGACGCCCGCGAACTGTCCCGGCTCTTCCTCGACCGCCTCACGGCGCTGGAGGAGGGCACGCCCGAGTACGCGTACGCGCGCAACACCCTCATCGAGATGAACATGTCCCTGGTCCGCTACGCCGCCGGCCGCTTCCGGGCAGGCCGCGGTGACCAGATGGACGACATCGTCCAGGTCGGCATGATCGGCCTGATCAAGGCCATCGACCGCTTCGACCTCACCCGCGAAGTCGAGTTCACCTCCTTCGCCGTCCCCTACATCATCGGTGAGATCAAGCGGTTCTTCCGCGACACCACCTGGGCCGTCCACGTCCCCCGGCGCCTGCAGGAAGCCCGCGTCGAACTCGCCAAGGCCACCGAGGAACTCCGCACCCGCCTCGACCGCGCCCCCACCACCGCCGAGCTCGCCAAGCTGATGAGCCTGTCCGAGGACGAGGTCCGCGAAGCCCAGCTCGCCTCCAACGGCTACAACTCCCACTCCCTGGACGCCACCCTCAACACCAGCCACGAAGGCGAAGCGGCCCTCGCCGCCTTCATCGGCGTCGACGACCACAACCTCGAACTCGTCGAGGACTTCCACACCCTCGCCCCGCTGCTCGCCCAACTCGACGAGCGCGACCGGCAGATCATCCAGTGGCGGTTCGCCGACGAGCTCACCCAGGCCGAGATCGGCCAGCGCCTCGGCGTCTCCCAGATGCAGGTCTCCCGCCTGCTCACCCGCACGATCAAGCACCTGCGACGGGGCCTGCTCGCCACCGACTGAGGGGCTCTGGTCGACGCGCGCGGGCGGTCTCGTACGGGCTGACGGGCGCGGGCTCTCGTACGGAGAATGCGCGCGGGCCGTCTCGTACGGGCCGGGCGTTCAGACCGTGGCGCGGCGCAGCGCCGCGGCCAGGGTGGGGAAGACCTCGAAGAGGGGGTAGGTCCCGGTCACCCGCAGGCGACGCAGCGCCTGTGTGCTCAGGGGCCCGGCAAGCCAGGGCAGTTGGCCGCCGCGCCGGATCGGAACGAGCAGGACGTTGAGGAGGTCGCGGGTCAGGACCGTCAGGCCCGCCAGATCCACGATCAGCCGCTTGCCGGACGCGCGGCCCTGCTCGACGGCGCGCAGCAGCTGACCCGCCGCGTCCACCCCGTGCTCTCCAGGGGTCCCCGGAGCCGGGCCGGGGAGGCCGTCGCACAGGCGGACGACGAAGGCTGACGCGTCGACGCCGCAGACGACCTGGCACACCGGCACGGACTCGTCACACGTCATGCCGGGCACATCCCATCCGTAGGTGTCGGCGTGCCGGGGCGGACCTCGCGCCCTCGGGCCACGGCACAGCCCTCTGTGGCGCCCACGGCACCGCTCGTCCCATCAGCACGCCCCCAGCCGGACCCGGCGATCCCTCGCGCTCCGTATGGGTCATTCGTCGCCCGCGTGCGCGCGGATTGCCTCCGGCTCCTCGCATTGCCGTAAGGCACGGCGGACTGCGCGAAATCCTTGGAAGGGCGGTACCACCGGCCACCCGGGGGAAACCCGGGGGCCAACCAGGTCACCGTGCGCGAGCTTGGGCTCGTCAACCGTCGCTGACGCGCTACACCCGCAGAGAGGTCCCTCCCGGATCGCCCGCCGGGCCAGATCAACCGTATGGCCGACCGCGGCGCGTGCCCGCCGAGGGGCACCCGGACATCACGTAGACACAGACAAGGCGAAGAATGCTCAAGCGACGGTTTGCCGCACTGATTTCCGCGCCCGTGCTCACCGCCGGACTGACGGTCCCCTTGGGTGCGGCTACCGCGCACGCCGCTCCCGTCTGCGGAGGGACCGTTGCCAACTGGGAATCCTTCGCCACCGGTGTCGGCGGGCAGTGGGGCGGCTACCTCGGCGACGAGAAGATCCCCGTCATCGCTGCTCTGATCACCCTGCCCGCATACGGCGGCATGAAGGGCCAGACGCAGGCCCGCGAGTTCCCGGAGAGCGAGTCCTACCTGGAGGACGTGACCTTCACCTCGAGCCCGGTGCCTTCCCTGACATGGAAGACCGAGCGCTTCCACGGCGGTACGTGGACGCTGACGAACCCCGTCTGTGAGGAGCACCCCGACCGGGTCGACGCAGTGACGGCCTCGTTCACTGACAAGGGCAGGACCTGGACAGGCAAGCTGTACGCGGACGATCTCCCCGTGGGAGCGAACTGACGACCGTGCCGCCATGCGCACACGTTCACGAGCCGTGGTCGGAGGTCCTCCGACGGTGAGCGCGGAGAGCTCCCCGGACCCCCGGACGGGACCGGAGGCTCCGCGGCCTGCCCTGCCCTGCCCACGTCACCTGAAGGGCGCACCTCGTTCTGCGGGGTGCCGACGGGGGTGCCGAGGATGGGCCGGAGGGCTTCCTGCCCGTAACCCGTGGTCCGTCTTCGTGAGGTCATGCCAGGAATGGAGAGCTGCTGTGGGTCGTGCCTGGCTGCCCGTGATGACCGCGCTGGCCTGTGTGCTGGGGAGCGCGCTGCCCGCTGCCGCGGCCGGGCCGGCGGGTCCGGTGCCGGTCCGGTGCGCGGCGCCGACCGGTCCGTACCAGGGACAGCTGGAGATCAAGCTGGGTCTGAGGAACGACGGGGTGCAGTCGGCCACGGACTGCGCGGCGATCCGCAAGCTGCAGCGCCGTCTGGGGGTCCGGCCCGCTGACGGCAAGGCCACGCTGAAGACGTACCGGCTGCTGCTCGTGGACGAGGCACGGCGGAATCCCAACGCACGCAAACGGTGTCCTGTGCGCCGCACCAGTGTCACGTGCGTCGATCTGGGACGGCAGATCCTGTGGGTGCAGCGCGGCGCGAAGGTGGTCTTCGGACCGGTGCCGATGCGCAGTGGGCGCAACGGGCTGGAGACGAGGCGCGGCTGGCACCGGGTGTACTCCCGGCATCGGACGTTCTTTTCCACGCTCTACGACGGGGCGCCCATGCCGTACGCGCAGTTCTTCTCCGGCGGCCAGGCTTTTCACGGCACTTATAAGGACCTTTTCACATCGGGTTCCGGTGGGTGCGTAAATCTTTATGTCAAGGATGCCGCCCGACTGTGGAAGACGATCGGGTACGGGAGCCGGGTCTATGTGTGGGGCACGAAGCCGGGTACCAAGATGAGGAGCTCCGCCACGTCCGACGAGCCCGGTTTCATGGAGGACGTACTGGTCGCGGACGGTTTCGGCGGTGCCCGCATCGAGCCGCGCTGGACCGCTGACCTGCCGGTCGGGCCCGCCGGACGGGAATAGGGATATTCGGCCAGGCTGGTCAGCGGGCCGACTCCAACGAGCGAAATTCACCTCGGACTGTCTCTCTGAGCGAGCACGTGCACTGCGTGGCGGCGTGAATGAATGCGCGCATTCCCCCCACTCCGGCTCCTTTTCGCGCCGGAGGTCACATCGCGAGGAGTTCGGATGCAGTTCTCGGTTCACAGACCCCAGCCGTCGCCCGGAGGTGACCGCCCAGTCCGCGGGACCAGGGCGGCGCGGTCCCTGCGGGGCGTGGTCGCCGGCGGCGCCGGTCTGACGCTGGTCGCTTCCTCCCTGGGCCTGCTCGTGGGCGCCGCCCCGGCAGCGGTCGCGCTGCCCGGCGGCTCCGCGGTCGCGGCCCGGACGGCTCCGGCCGCCGGCGCCCTCGCGCGTGCCGTCACCGACTGTGCGCCGGCGAACGGCTTCGCGCTGTGCAAGCAGTACGACTTCGAGGCGAGCGGCGACCAGACGTTCACCGTCCCGGCCGGGGTCACGAGCATCAACGCCACGCTGCGGGGTGCGGGCAGCTCCGAGGCGGGCGGGCGGACCGTGGGCGACGTGGCCGTCAGCCCGGGCCAGAACGTGACCGTGATGGTGGGTGAGGCCGGAGGCGAGGCCCGGGCCAGCAGCTACGGCGGTGGCGGCTTCGGCGGCACCGGCACCCGGTACAACGGCGTCACCGGCGGCGGCATGAGCGCCCTGTGGACCGGGGCGTCGCTCACCGGCACCCCGATCCTGATCGCGGGCGGTGGCGGCGGCCGGGCCCTGGGCGGCAGGGGCGGCGCGGAGGGCGGCGGCACCAGCGGCGCCGACGCCCCCGCCTCCGCCAACGGGGGCACGGGGGCGGGCGGCGGCACCCAGTCCCAGGGCGGCGCGGCGGCCACCACTCCCGCCAACGCGTGTGCCACCGCGCCGACGGCCGGGGCGAAGTTCCGGGGTGGCAACGGCGGCTTCGGTCCCGCCGGCGCGGACGCCGGTGGCGGTGGAGGCGGCGGCTGGTACGGCGGTGGCGGCGGCACCTGCCAGGAGAACTCCGGTACGCAGAACAGCGACTCCGGCGGTGGCGGCGGTTCGGGCTACACCGGTGGCCCCGGGGTCAGCAACGCCACGACCACGGTCGGCGGCGGCGGCCCGGCCTACGACGGCACCACCTACTCCCCCGGCCAGGTGACCATCCGCTACAACCTGCCGCTGGCCGTCACCGGCCCGCAGGAGGGCGGCGACCTGCCGGGCGAGAACGGTCCCGTGACCGGCACCGGCACCCCCGGCTCCCAGATCGTCATCAAGGACAAGGACGGCAACGAGCTGTGCTCCACCACCGTCGCCGCCGACGGTTCGTGGACGTGCACGGTCACCAAGAAGCTGCCCTGCGGCCCGAACGAACTCGACGTCGTCCAGACCAAGCCGGACGGCACCACCGAGACCGTCAAGCGCAAGGTGAACGTCACCGACCCGTGCGCCAAGGACGTGGCCATCGACCCGCCGGCCGGTGGCACACCGGGCACCGGGCCGCTGACCGGCACCGGCGAGCCCGGCGCCACCGTGGAGCTGACCGACAAGAACGGCAACCCGATCTGCTCCACCACGGTGCGCCCCGACGGCACCTGGTCGTGCACCCCGTCCGCGCCGCTGCCCTGCGGCGACAACGAGGTCAACGCCAAGCAGACGACCACCGACGGCTACACCTCGACGTCCCAGATGACGATCAGCGTCACCCAGCCGTGCACCAAGCCCGTCGACATCACCGGGCCCAAGAATGGCAGCAACTTCCCCGGCACCGGCCCCGTCCGCGGCACCGGCACCCCGGGCAGCACGGTGACGGTCAAGGACAAGGACGGCAACACCGTCTGCACCGCCACGGTCGCGCAGGACGGCACCTGGGGCTGCACCCCCACCAAGCCCCTGCCCTGCGGCAAGAACGTCCTGAGCGCCGAGCAGAAGGCCCCCGGCGCCGCCGTGACCCGTGACAAGGTCTCCGTCAACGTCACCGCCCCCTGCCGGGGCAGGACCCCCAGCATCGACCACGGCGGCCCCGTCGGGCCGACCGGCACGCTCCGCGGCAAGGGCGAGCCCGGCGCCAAGATCGCCGTGAAGGACAAGTTCGGCAACGTCATCTGCCGTACCACCGTCAAGGCCGACGGCACCTGGACCTGCGCTCCCCGGCTCGCGCCCGGCTGCCACATCCTGACGCCGTACCAGACCATCGGGACCCTGACCGTCGCGGGCAAGCCCGTACGGATCTGCATCAAGGACGACCACGACAAGAAGAAGTAGCCCCGCCCCACCCCATCCACCAGCACGGCCAACGGCCCTGCCCGCCCGGTCTCGGACCGGGCGGGCGGGGCCGAGTGCGTGGGGGCGGGGCCGGGCGCGTGGGACGCGGATGTCCGCTGGTGGCGGCTTCTCGGCCCCGCCGGGCAGCCCGGTGGCACCGGCCAGGTTCGGCGCCTCGCCGTACGGCCGCCAACTACCTCTCTGACACACTGCACTTGACTGAGCATGAGCAACCACGAGACCACCGGCTACGCCGACTCCGCCCGAAGGAACCGCAGATGGACGCGCTGCTCCCGGCCGACCCCGACCGAATCGGTCCGTACCGCCTGGAAGGACGGCTCGGTGCCGGCGGCATGGGCGAGGTCTTCCTGGGGCGCTCCCCCGGCGGGCGGCGCGTGGCGGTCAAGGTGATCCGGCCGACGTACGCCGCCGACGCGCGGTTCCGCGCCCGGTTCGCCCGGGAGCTCGAGGCCGCACGTCAGGTCGGCGGGTTCCACACCGCGCAGGTCATCGATTCCGACCCGGAGGCGGAATCGCCCTGGCTGGCCACCGCCTACATCCCAGGGCGCTCGCTGCACGCCGTGGTCATGAGCGACGGCCCGCTCGGCACCGACGAGGTCGGCGCCCTGGGAGCGGGGCTCGCCGAAGGGCTGGCGGCCATCCACGCCTGCGGGATCGTGCACCGGGACGTCAAGCCGAGCAACGTCATCATGTCCGACGACGGTCCGCGGATCATCGACTTCGGCATCGCCCGCCCGGTGGGCGCGAGTTCGCTGACCTCGGCGGGCGTCGTGATCGGGACTTTCGCGTTCATGTCGCCCGAGCAGGTGCGAGCGGAACGGACCGACGCGGCGAGCGACGTGTTCTCGCTCGGCGCCGTGCTGGCCTTCGCCACCACGGGCAGGGGGCCCTTCGACGCGGAGACGATCCCGGCGATCGTTCACCGGATCGTCAACGAGGAACCCGACCTCGGCGGGCTGTCGGGTCCCCTGCGCGACACCATCGAGGCATGCCTCGCGAAGGCCCCGGCCGACCGCCCTGACGTCGAACGGCTCGTGGCGATGCTGGCTCCGTCGACCTGGCGGAGACCGGACGCCCCCTCTCCCACGGCCCTCGAACGGCCCGCCCCCAGGGCCCCTTTGGCCTTGCAGGACCTGTCCACCGTCACGGCCGCACGGAACATGGCGCCCTCCGGTGATTCCAGCGCTCCGGACAGGGACAGGCCCAGCCGTCGCAAGGTCCTCGGCCTGGCCGGAGGCGCTCTCGTGCTCGCCGGTGGCGGCGTGCTCGCCGCGACCCGGCTGACCGGCGAGGCGAAGGACACCGCGAAACCTCCCACGCCGCTCGCCGAGGTCACGGCCGCCGTGCCGCTCTGGCAGGGCAGCGGCCCGCTGAACCTCACCTCGGTCACCGCGCACTCCGACGGCGTGGTCTGCATGGGCTCCGAGTCCGTCGGCATCGAGAACCACACCGTCCTGTGGAACGTGGACGCGGCCGGCCGCACTGCCTGGGAGCTGCCCCTGCCCAAGTTCCCGGTGATCCGGGCGGACGGGATACGTGCGGGAGCAGTTCATCAGGGAGTCTTCTACTTCGGTGCCTCCGGACTGGCGGACGACAACGGCGTGAAGAACGTGCCGACCCAGATCGTCGCCGTCGATCTGGCCCACGGTACGCAGTCCTGGTCGGTGAAGCTCACGGATTCCGAGTGCTACGTCGACTCGGTGTCCGGGCCCAGGAACGGGATGCTCTACGCCACCGGCACCACGACCGCGCGACGTCCGCGCCCCGTGGTCTGGGTGGTCGACATCGCCTCACGACAGCGGGCCCGGGCTGTCGAGGCCGTGTACGAGAAGAAGAACCCCGAGGCCGACGGTTCGAGCACCCTGGTCGTCCCGGCCTCCGGCGACCGGGTGTTCCACCTCGCGTCCACGCGCGGATCGGGTCAGGAGGCCCAGCTCCAGGCGTTCGACACCGCGCACGGCTACGTGCCGGCCTGGAAGGTGACGGTGCCCGAGGCGCTCGGCGACGTGAGTGATCAGCCCTGTGCGTGCGCCGCCGGCGACGTCCTCGTCTACGCCTCCACGTCTCTCATCGGCCTCGATCCCGCCTCCGGCGACCGCCTGTGGACCAACGAACGGCCTTCCGGCAGCTACGACGGGTTCAGCACTCCGGCTGCCAGCACGGACGGCTCGCTCGTGTACGTCGCCCACCACACCGAGGAGACGACCGGCTCGGGCCAGCGGATCGCCGTCCTCACCCTTCAGGCCCTCCACCCCAAGTCAGGCAAGCAGAAGTGGAGTTCGTCCGTCTCGGTACCGATCGACTCGACGGAGAACCTCGGCGACCAGCCCGCCGTCCTGGTCGACGGCTCCGTGGCGTACGTCCTCGTCGGGCAGTTCGTACGCAGGGAGTTCGACGACATGAGCTACATCGACGCCGGTGCCGGCCGGGCCCAGCATCCGCTCGTATGGGCCGTGGACGCCGTGAGCGGCGCCTCACGCTGGAAGCACGTCCCACCGGAGAGCTTCACCGCGTCGGCTCATTCGGGACGCCTCTACGTCGCCACACCCGCCGGGGTCGTCGCCCTGTCGGCCACCATGGCCCACTGAGCAGCCGCGCGAAGCGGGCCCGCGGCACTGATCGTGCGCATCGGCGCCTGGGGGCCGGGGCTCCGCCGGGTGAGGTCGACGTGATTCGGCCTCATCCGAAACCGTACGCTCAACCCCTCACCGCTCCCGGCGTTCCGCCGTTCCCCACTACCCCTTGGACGCGGGCCTGAGGCCGTCCATGAGGAGGTCGAGCAGGCGGCTCGCCCTGGCCTCGTGGCCGGGCGGGGGGAACACCGTGAAGATGCCGATGAGCGAGGCGGCGATGTCGTCCGCCGTGACGTCGGAGCGCAGGACGCCCGCCTCGCTGCCCGCGTCGAGGATCGTGGTGATGGCCGTGAGCAGTTCGGCCCGCGTCCGCGCATGGGTGATCTCACCCGATTCGATCATCGCGAGCAGGGTGTCGAGCATGCCGTTCTTGGTGGCGATCCAGTCCCCGAACAGGTCCATCCACCGCCGCATCGCCGCGGCGGGGGGCAGTTCGCCGAGGAGTTCGCGGGCGCCGGTCGTCAGCCGCGCGACCTGGTCCTGGTAGACCGCGTCGACCAGGGACTCGCGGGACGGGAAGTGCCGGTAGAGCGTGGCGATGCCGACTCCGGCGTCGCGGGCGATCGCGCGCATCGACGGTTCGGTGTCGGCTGACGTGAAGACGCGCGTGGCCACCGCGAGCAGCTGTTCGCGGTTGCGGGCGGCATCCGCTCGTGGCGTGCGGTCGCCCCCCGCCTCGGAAGCGGAGCGCGCTCCGGTTATGTTACGGTCGTTCATGTAACCGGAGCATAGTCCGTTTACGTGTACACCCCCGCACCGAGGAGGCAGGCGCTCATGCAGGAATCGCACACGGGCGGCAGCAGGGCGGTCCTACTGGACGCGTTCGGCGGCCCGGAGACGCTGGACGTCCGCGAGGTCCCCGTGCCGCAGGCCGGTCCCGGACAGGTGCGGGTCCGGGTCGCCGCGGCCGGCCTCAACCCGATGGACTGGATCATGACCGGCGACGCGGACACCGCCGCCCGCTTCGGCCTGGCCCTGCCGGTCGGGTTCGGGACCGACTACGCGGGCGTGGTCGACCAGGCCGGTGACGGCGTGAGCGGCTTCGCACCCGGCGACCGGGTTTTCGGGGGCGCCCTGTCCCGCGCGGTCGCCGACTTCGTGGTCGTCGACGCGAGCGGGGCGACCGCGGCGAACGAGGTGCACCACACGCCCGACGGCGTCGACGACCGCACCGCCGCCACCCTCACGATCGCCGGCCGCACGGCATCCGCCGCCCTCGCCGCGGTCGCACCCGGCCCCGACGACACCGTGCTGATCGGCGGCGCCGGGGGCGGGGTCGGGGTGTTCGCCGTCCAACTGGCCCGGATCTCGGGTGCCCGCGTGATCGGAACGGGATCGGCGACGTCGGCCGACTACCTGCGCGGCCTCGGGGCCGAACCGGTCGCGTACGGCGACGGCCTGGCCGATCGCGTCCGCGAGCTCGCCCCCCTCGGCATCACCGCCGCCATCGACCTGCACGGGGTGGAGACCGTGCACGTCGCGAGGGAACTGGGCGTCCCGGACAGCCGCATCTGCACCATCGCCACCCAGATCGACGGCGTGACGGCGGCCAACGGGGCGACCGCGGCCCCCGGCGCCCTGGAGGAGATCGCGCGCCTGGTCGCGGCGGGCCGACTGCGCGTGCCCATCGCGGACAGCTTCCCGATCGAGCAGGTCCGCCGCGCGGCCGAGCTCCAGGCCGGACGGCACGTACGGGGGAAGGTTGTCATCGACCTCGCCGCCCGGTAGGCCGACGCCCCCGCGCCGGTGGACGCGGTGACGCCGCCACCGGCCGGGGGACCTCGACCGGCCCCGGGGGACCCCTATGACCTGACCAGGAAGTCCACCAGCCTGTCGTTGAGCTGCTCCGGGGCGGCGTGGGGCAGGGAGTGGTGGGTGGCCGGGTCGATCACCGCCACTTCCGCGTGCGGCAGCACCCGCCGGGCCCGCGCCACCGCCCTGCCGACGTGGTGGGCGCGGCTGCGCCCCGCGAAGAGCGCCAGGACGGGCATGCGGAGGCCGGCGGCGCCGGGGCGTCCGCCCGCGATGACCTTTCGGCCGGGAACCGCACTCGCCGACGCGTACAGGCGCATCCAGCCCTCGTCGAGCGGGACGCCCGACGTCTCCCAGGCGAGGAAGGCCCGGGCTCGCGCTTCGTCCGGGCGGATCAGGGTGGGCAGCGCGCGCAGCAGGTAGCCGGGGCGGAAACCGGTGAAGACCTGCGTGGGGTCCACCAGCGCGAGCCGGTCGACGCGTTGCGGGGCGTGCACGGCGTACGCGGTGGCCAGCCAGGCGCCGTAGGAGTGTCCGCACACGTGCGCGCCGGCGAGCCCGAGTCCGTCGAGGAGCGCGTCGAGCCAGGCGGTCAGGTCGGCGGCACTCCTGAGGGGGCGGCCCCGGCGTTCGGTGCGGCCGGCGTCCCCCAGCAGGTCGACGGCGTACATCCGGTGGTGCGCTCCGAGGGCCCGCGCGTTGGCGTACCAGACCAGCCCCGTGGCGGAGCCGCCGGGAAGCAGCACGAGCGGGGTCCCGTCCACGGGGCCATACGCGTGGACACGGGTGGGACCGTACGGGGTGGGGACGTCCAGGTCCTTGGTGGACTCCGGCCAGCGCGCGCGGAGTTCGTCGTAAGCAAGGTCGAAGGCGGTCTGCGCGGACTGCGGCACGGGCATTCCTCTCGCTCAACGATAATCTCGTTGGGCGAGAGAATACAGAAGGGGAAGGGGCGCAGGAGTGGGAGCAGGACGAGGAGGAGGAGTGGACGTGGACGAACAGGGCTCGGGAATCGAGCTGGTTCACCTGCTGCGCGCGGTGACCGTCGAATTCGACCTGCTCGGCGCGGAGTTCGCCCGGCGCAACGGTCTGCACCCCACGGACGTGCGGGCGTTGATCCACCTGCTGGACGCGGAACGGGCCGGTACGCCTACGACTCCGGGTCGGCTCGGCGAGCGACTCCGCCTCAACTCCGCCGGAACCACGGCCCTTCTGGACCGGCTGGAACGTCTCGGTCTGGTCCGGCGCTCCAGGGACACGGCCGACCGGCGACGCGTCTTGCTCGGCGTCGAGGACAAGGCCAGGGGCCTGGGATGGGCCTTCTTCGGGGTGGTCATCGGCGAACTCGTCTCGGTGGCCGAGGAGTTCGACACGGACGAGCTGGCGACGGTCCGTCGTTTCCTGGCCTCGGTGCTCGAGTCCGCGCGCCAGTCGCGCCCGGCCTGAGGTCGCGGCCCGTGATCACGCGGCCTCTGTTTCACCAGCATGAACGGGCTGCACCTGTGGAATAAATGGTCTGGACCTGCTGATACCTTTGGTTCGCCGGTGGGGGGCCGTCGTCCGATGTCCGGGGGGATTTCGGGCCGTGAGTCCGGCCGTCCCTTCGGCACGTCTCCGTACGACCGAACCAAGGGCCTGTTCACACTCATGACGCTCAAGACGTCCCCGTTCCTCTCCTCCTTCCGGACCGCCCGGCGGCAACTGACCACTGCCACCGCGCTGTTCGCCGCCGCCACGAGCACGGTGCTGCTCGCCACCGCGACGCCCGCGCAGGCCATCGTGGGCGGCCAGGAGGCGCAGGAGGGCGAGCACCCGTTCGCCGTCTCCGTCCAGCAGTACGGCCACCACTACTGCGGTGGCTCGCTCATCTCCGACCGCTGGGTGCTGACCGCCGCGCACTGCGGCATCGTCGCCGGCGCCCAGGTACGCGTCGGTTCCCTGGACCAGACGTCCGGCGGCACCCTCATCGAGGTCGAGGAAGCCGTCGACCACCCCGACTACGCGCCCCGCTACGGCGGCGGCGCCGAGGGCCGGGCCGACGACGTGACGCTGCTCAAGCTGAAGGACCCCGCCCCCGCGAGCGCCCGCCCGGTGCGGCTGACCACCGCCAAGGACGTCACGGAACGGCCCCGCGTACTGGGCTGGGGCATGACGGCGATCGGCGCGACCGAACCCGCCGTGCGGCTGCGGCAGCTCGACGTGAGCTACCGGCCGGAGCCGGACTGCGCGGGCAACGAGGTCGTGGCGAAGTACCCGGGCTACTCCGTCTGCCTGGACAACCCCGGCGGCCAGTCCGCCGCGTCCATGGACTCCGGCGGCCCGGTCGTCGTCAAGCGCGACGGCCGGTGGACGCAGGTCGCGTCCGTGCGCGGCGGGGGCGGCCCGACCGGCACCGGCGACCAGTACGGCGCCCACCCGTGGGTCGGCGTCGACCTCACGCGCGCGGACACCGTCGCGTGGATCACCGCCGTGACCGGCGTCGCCGCCTCCTCCTGAACACCTTGCCGACAGGACACCGCACCGTGAACGCACGCACCCCCACACCCCGCGCGGCCCGCATCGCCGTCGTGGCCGCCGCACTCGCCGGGGTCGCCTTCGGCACCGCCCCCGCGGGCGCGGCCGAAGCCGACCCCGAGCCGGAGTACGTCTCCGTCGCCGACGGACAGGGCTGGGGCGCCACGCCCCGTCAGGATCCGCAGGCCGTACGGGACTTCTGGACCCCGGAGCGGATCGCCGAGACCGACGCGGCGGGCCGCAACCCCGTCGACGGGGAGCCCGAGGTCCCCTCGGACCTGCTGCTCACCCCGGGCGGCGACCGGCAGGGCTTCGCGCCCGTGGCCACCCCGTACCAGGACGCCGAGTCCAGGGTCACCGGCAAGCTGTACTTCTACAAGCCGCTGCAGAAGACCACGTCCTCGTGCAGCGCGGCCGTGGTCACCTCCGGCAGCCGCAGCCTGGTGCTGACCGCCGCGCACTGCGTCTCCACCCGGATCGCCCCGCCCGGCACGGCCTTCGCCTACGCGCACGGCAACTTCCTGTTCGTCCCCGCCTACCGGCAGGACCAGGCGCCGACCGGACCGGTGGGGGCGTTCCCCGGAGTCCAGGCGTGGGTGCCCGAGAACTGGGCCGCCGACCCGATGACCGAGAGCCAGCGCTACGACGTGGCGGTCATCGGCACCGCGCCGAACGAGCGGGGGCAGCACCTCCAGGACGCGGCCGGCTCCGTCGACGCCCGGCTCACCGACGCCGACGAGCCGGCGCTCGACGGCCTGGACGTACGCGGCTACCCGGGCCGCAAGTACGGGGCGTCCCGCCAGTTCCACTGCACCGCGCGCGCCACGCTCTCCTTCGCGGACGGGCCGCAGATGGAGACCCGCAACTGCCTGGCCACACCGGGCAACAGCGGCGGCCCGGTGTTCCGCACCGACACGGCGGGACGCACGTCCCTGGTCGGCGTGGTCTCCCAGGGCGGGGTCAGCAGCGGCTCGGCCACGGCCCTGGGACGCCTGACGTCGCGGACGTTCGGCCCGCTGTTCGCGGAGGCGGACGCGCGGATGAAGTAGGACCTGTCCGGTCGAGGGCCTGAGGTGCGCGGCACCGGGTCCGCACGGGTGCCCGGCAGCGACCGGGCACCCACCGTCAGATCCAGCCCCGCCGCGCCGCCTCCGCGCCCGCCTGGAAGCGGCTGCGGGCGTCCATGCGGGCCGTCAGGTCCGCGTTCATGCGGCGTACCGTGCGCAGCGATACGCCCAGGCGGCGGGCCGCCGTCGCGTCGGTGTGGCCCTGGGCCAGGAGGGCGAGCAACTCCGTCTCCTGGGGGGTGAGGCCGTCGCTGTCCTTGGGCGGTTCGCTGCCCAGCGGGGTGGCGTCGGCCCAGAGCTTCTCGAAGAGCTGGCGGGCCACCGCGACGGCGCCCTTGCTGCGCAGTTCCAGTGCGCCCGCCCTGCCGTCCTCGGGGTCGAGGGGTACCAGGGCCACCTCCTGGTCGATGACCACCATGACCAGGGGCAGGGTCGGCAGGGTACGGCTCTCCGCGCCGAGTCCGCCCAGCCAGTTGACGTACTTCAGGGTGTCCGCGTCGTTGCGGAAGCTGTCCTGGTAGATCGAGCGGATGCGGACGCCGCGTTCCAGGGCGTGCTGGTCCAGGGGCTTGCTGGCGGCCAGCGTGTCGGGCGACTGGGCGCCGCCGGGGACCAGGGAGAGGCACTCCTCCTTGGCGAGCTCGGCGAGTTCGGTCATGCGCTCGCGCACGGCGTCGAGCCCTTCGAGCCGCTTGATGACGTCGAACCCGCGGCGCGCCCTGCGCCCGCGGCGTGCGGTCAGGGCGGTGACCGCGTCCCTGGCGACCTCCAACCCCCTTTGCTGACGCGCCAGTTCGGCCTCCCTGCGGGAGAGCAGGAAGGGCAGGCTGGCGGCCGGGTCGAGGGCCCGGAAGACCGGCTGCCCCCCTCCGGGGGCGCGGGTGTCGTGACTGTCCAGGAGGCAGAGGTCCGCCAGCCGGTCGAGCGCCGCGCGCACCTCCCGCTCGTCGCTGCCCAGGCGCGTGACGATCTCGTCGAGCCGCAGCTCGGGCTCCTCCAGGACGAGCCGGTAGACGAGTTCCGTACGCGTATCCAGTCCCAGTACCTGAAACACCTCTGGCTCCCCCGCCGATGTCGCAGTGTGCGTGAACGCTGACGCCGGGCAACCTCCCCGGCACCGGCGCGAGTGTAGAGCGAGCCGACCGCATAGGTATAGACCAAGTCCGTGGTGTGGACATCGAGATGGACACCGGGCGCCACCGCCTGATGCCACCGCACCCCGTGTCACCCGTGGCCGCTAGCTGCCTGGCCCTCGGCTGCCAATCGGGCAACAGCCCAGGTGACAGCGGCATTTGACGCGTGGCACAGGCTGGCAGCGTGGTGCCGCGCAGTCCCGGCCACCCCCGGCCCATGTCCCCCGGCCCCGGTCGACGCCATGCTCGTCCCGTGCCCAGACATTCACACGCTGTTGTTGCGAAGGAGCTCAGGATGCAAGCCCGCCGCACCCCCGCCCGCGGACTCCCGCTGGTGTGCGCCCTCGCTCCCGTGCTGCTCACCGTCCTCGTGTCCACCGGTCTGAACGGTTTCTCCTGGGGCTGACCCACGAGGGAAGGAACGTCCCCCCGTGTACCTGGTGACCGCCCTGCTGGAGCGGACGGGTCCCCCCGGGCCGGCCACCTGGACCGCCTGGGAACTGGCCCGGCGGCTGCGCTCCTCCTGCGCGGCGGAGCGCGCGCGGCGGCCCCGCGCGGACGAGCCGGTACCGGTCCACCTGTACGCCACCCCGCACCCCGGCCGGACCGTGCGCGCCGTGCTCTACATGGAGGACTCCGACTCCTGTCACGCCGAGCTGTCCGCCCTCGACTTCCTCCTCGCCGCCCTCGCCGCCCACCCCGGATGCCGCGGCTGGTACCTCGCCGCCCTCGGCCTCCAGGAGGCCCACCGGCCGCCCGAACCGAAAGGACCGGAACCCCCATGTCACGGGAGCACCCCACCGTGTCCGTGATCGTGCCCAGTTACAACAGCGAGAAGACGCTGCGAGCCTGCCTCGCGTCCGTCTTCGCCCAGAGCCTGCCGCCGCTGGACGTGGTGGTCGTGGACGACGCCAGCACCGACGGCTCCCGCGACGTCGCCCGTGAGTTCCCGTGCGTCCTGGTGGCCCGGCCGGACAACGGCGGGGTGTCGGCCGCGCGCAACCTCGGCGTCGCCACGTCACGGGGCGAGGTGCTGTTCTTCCTCGACTCCGACACCGCGCTCGCCCCGGACGCGGTCGAGAATGCGGTCGCGCTCCTGGCGGACGAGCCTGAGACGGGCTGCGTGCACGGCGTGCTCGACCCCGAACCGCTCTTCGACGACGGCCCGGTGGAGGTGTACCACTGCCTGCACGCGCACTTCTGGCGGCGCCGCAGCGCCGGACTCGTCGGCACCGCGTTCTTCGCGCTGGCCGCGATCGAGCGCCGCGTCTTCGAGGCGACCGGGCCCTTCGACGAGAACCTGCGGGACTCGGAGGACGTGGAGTACAGCGACCGGCTCGCCGCCACCCACCGGATCCGGCTCAGCGAGCGGGTGACCGGCCGCCACGACGACGTGGACCGGCTGCTGCCGATGCTCGCCGAGCAGTTCCGCCGGTCCCAGCTACTGGTCCCCGTCGCCGCGGTCGAGCGGCGGCGCGGCGGCGGGCTCCGGGCGAACCCCACCCGCGGCGTCCTGGCCGCCGCGCTGGTGCCGGTGACGCTGCCGCTCGCGCTCTGGACCCCGTGGCTGTTCGCCGTCCCGGCCGCCTGCGCGGTGGCGTTCGCGCTCGCCGACGTACAGCTGTCCCGGTTCGTGGCGCGGCGGCAGGGGTGGTTCTTCCTCCCGCGGTTCACCGCCCTGCACTTCGCGGTCCACCTGGCCCTGGTCGCCGGGGCGCTGACCGGCGCGGTGCGCTGGCTGGTGGACCCCCGCTTCGGCCCCAGCGTGCGCCGCCGCCGGGACCGGACGCCGACCGTGGCGGCGCGATGAGCGCCACGCCGCACGACGACGGGGACGCCCTCGACTCCCGTGTGGAAGCCTCCCGTGCGGAAGCCGCTCGTACGGAAGCCACCCCCACGGCAACCCCCACGCCGCACGACGACGGCGACGCCCCGGTGCGCTCGCGGCGCTCCCGCGTCCTGCGCTTGCTGGTGGCGCTCGCCCTCGTCGCCGCCACCTGCTTCGCCGTCGGCGGTTCGCTGCGCGGGGCGGGTACGGAGGTCGTGCGCGCGGCCGGCCGGCCCGGGGGCGCGGCGCTCCTCGTCGCGGCGCTGCTCGCCAACGCGGCGGGGCTCGTGCTGTCGATGCTGTCCTGGCGGGTGCTCGTCGTCGACGGCGGGTCCGCCGCCCGCGCCTGCGACACCGCTCGGATCTTCTTCATCGGCGTGATCAGCAAGTTCGTGCCCGGCCGCATCTGGGGCGTGCTCGCCCACGTCCAGCTCGGCAAGGCCGTCGGCATCGCGCCGGAGCGGATGGTCGCCGCCTTCGGGCTCGGCCTCGTCATCGGCACCGCCACCGGCGCCGCCGCCGGACTGCTCGTCGCCCCCGCGGTGTTCGGCACGTACGCCTGGGTGTTCGCACCGCTCGTCCTGGTGGCGGTGGCGGCCGTCGTCCGGCCCGGCTGGGTCGGGCGTCTGGTGGCCTGGACGATGCGGCTGGTCCGGCGCCCGGCCGGGGCCGCCGCGTCCTCGCCGCGCTCCCTGCGCCTGTCCATCGGCTGGGCCTGCGCCTCCTGGGCCGTCTCCGGCCTGCACCTGTGGGCGCTCGCCGTGCTCCTCGGAGCCCCACCGCTCGCCTCGCTGCCGGTGTGCGTGGGCGGCTTCGCGCTCGCCACCGTCGCCGGGAGCCTCGCCTTCGTCCTGCCCGACGGCTGGGGCGCCCGCGAACTCGTCCTGCTGGGGCCGCTCAGCGCCGTCATGCCCCTGCCCGCGGCCGCCGCGGCGGTCGTCGCCAGCCGCCTGGTGTGCGTGCTCAGCGAAGTCGGCGCCACCGGCGCCGCACTGCTCTGGGCGCGTGCCGCCGGCCCCCTGCCCGTACCCGTACCCCGATCCGCGTTCCAGGAAGGAACAGCATGACCACCGACGTCACTCCCCCGTCCTCCGAGGTGGCGACGCCCACCGCGGCGACCGGGAGACCGTCGCCCGGCGTGCCTCCCCTGCCCGCCGGCGCGACCCCGCTGATCACCCTCGACGCCTGCGAGGAGCTGTCCGCGCGCCAGGTCCAGGACCTGTACAAGGCGCACGTCAACAAGAGCCAGGTCTCGCTGATGACGTCCTTCGGCTTCGGCCGCGAGCTCGTCAGCCACGCCGAGGGCTCCTGGATCCACACCCGCGACGGGCGCCGGATCCTGGACTTCACCGGCGGGGTGGGCGTCCTCAACCACGGCCACAACCACCCGCGCATCCTCGCCGCGCGCCGCCGCTTCCAGGAGCGGCGCCGCATGGAGGTCCACAAGACCTACTTCTCGCCCTACATCGCGGCGCTCGGCCACAACCTGGCCGAACTGCTGCCCGCCGACCTGAACATGTCGTTCTTCCCCAACTCGGGCGCCGAGGCGGTCGAGGGCGCGGTGAAGCTCGCGTACAAGTACCACGAGGGGCGCAGGCAGCGGATCCTGCACGCCGACATCAGCTTCCACGGCAAGCTGCTCGGCTCGGGCAGCCTGACCGGGAGCGCGCAGAACAGCTTCGCCTTCCCCGGCATACCCGGGGTGTCGTCCTTCCGCTACGGCGACCTGGAGTCGGTGCGCGAGGCGGTGGCCGCGGCGCGGGACGACCGGGGGCGCTGCGACGTGTACGCACTGCTCATCGAGCCGTTCTCCGCGTCGACGATGACCGAGTGCTCGGCCGAGTTCCTCTACGGACTGCGGGAGTTGTGCACCGCCGAGGACATCGTGCTGATCTTCGACGAGATCTACACGGGCTGGGGCAAGACCGGCAGCCTGTTCCACTTCATGCGCCATCCGGGACTCGTCCCCGACGTGGTGACGACGTCGAAGTCGTTCGGCGGCGGCAAGTCGTCCATCTCCGCGTTCGTCGCGCGCGAACCCGTGTTCCGCAAGGCGTACGACAGCCTGGGCGACGCGATGCTCCAGTCCACCAGCACCACCTACTACGGCTTCGGCGAGGAGACCGCCACCGCGCTCGAAGCGGTCAACATCGCGGTGGAGGACGACTATCCGGCCCGGGCCCGCGCCATCGAGGAGGTCCTCGCGCCGGGCCTGCGACGGCTGCGCGAGCGGTACCCGGACGTCATCGCGGACGTGCGGGGCGCCGGGGCGCTGTGGGGCGTCTTCCTCGACGGCGGTCCCCGGATGCTGGACCTCGCGGCGAAGCTGGCCCCCGGCGGCCTGGCCCGCGACCCGCTGCTGCGGACGAAGGTCATCACCTGCGCGGTCGTCAACGCGATGTACCAGGACCACGGCGTGTACATGTACTACACCCTCAACGGGCGCAGTCCACTGGTCGCGGCGCCCTCGCTGGTCGCCGGGCGGGAAGAGGTGGAGGTCTTCCTCGACGCGTTCGAGAAGACGCTGGCCCGGGGCATGAACCGGCTCCTGGTCTCCTTCTTCAAGGACAAGGCGGTGTCCCGGTGGGCGGCATGACCATCGCCGTGACCGGCGCCGCCGGCATGCTCGGCTCGCACCTGGTGGCGCGGCTCGCCGCCGACGGCCACGACGTGGTCGGCGTCGACCTCCGCGAGGACCCGCACCCGCCGCGCGGTGCCCGGCACGTCGTCGCGGACGTCCGGGACGGCGCGGCGCTGGGCCGCGCCTTCGACGGCGCGGACGCGCTCGTGCACTGCGCGGCCGCCCTGCCGAGCTACCCGGCGGACCAGATCCGCTCGATCACCGTCGACGGGACCAGGTCGGTCCTGACGGCCGCCGAGCGCGCCCGGGTCGGGCGGGTCGTGCACATCTCCTCGACCGCCGTGTACGGCCTGCCCAAGCGGGTGCCCACGCCGGAGGAGCACCCGCGCGAGCCCGTCGACCCGTACAGCAGGGCCAAGGCCGAGGCGGAGGAGGTGTGCGAGGAGTTCCGGGCGCGCGGGACGTGCCTGCCGGTGCTGCGGCCGAAGACGTTCCTCGGGCCGGGGCGGATGGGACTGTTCTCGATGCTCTTCGAGTGGGCGGAGGAGCGCCGGAACTTCCCCGTCCTGGGGCGCGGCGACGTGCGCATCCAGATGTTCGGCATGGCGGACCTGGTGGACGCTGTGGTGCTGGCCCTGCACGCGGAGCCCGAGGTGGCGAACGACGTGTACAACCTGGGCGCGGCCGAGTTCGGGACGCTGCGCGAGGACTTCCAGGCGGTCCTGGACGCCGCGGGGCACGGCAAGCGGGTCGTGCCGCTGCCCGCCGGGCCCGCGCTGTCGGTCCTGCGGCTGCTGGAGCGGACCCGGCTCTCCCCCGTCTACGGCCGGTTGCTGTTCAAGCTCCTTGACGACTCGTACGTGGACATCAGCCGCGCCCGCGAACGCCTCGGCTTCCGTCCGCAGCTGTCCAACCAGGACGCCATCCTCGGCACCTACGAGTGGTGGCGCACCCAGCGGCGGGGCGGCGCACCCGCCCCCGGAGCCGGACGGACCAGCCGGGACCCGTGGCGCCAGGGCGCACTGGGCCTGGCCAAGGTCTTCTTCTGAGAGCGGGGAGGCCTGCCGTGGACGTCACCCGGTCCTCACCCACGCCCGTACGCGTGGTGAGCCCGCCGCCCGAAGCACCGCAACCCCCCGTTCAACCCGTTCAACCCGTCCAGACCGTCCAGCCCGTGCCCGCACTACCGTCGCCGCCCGCACCCGCACCCGCCCCCGCTCCGTCCCCCACACCTGCCACTTCCCCGTCACCCGCACCCGCGCGCCGCAGGCCCGCCCGTGACCTGCTGTCCCTCGTCCGGCCCGGCCAGTGGGTGAAGAACCTGGTCGTGGTGCCGCTGGCGCTGCTCGACGCCCGGCCCTGGCACCCTGCCTCCCTCGGCCTCGCCGGGTGGGCCGTGCTCGGCTTCGTCCTCGCCTCCGCGCTCGTGTACGTGGTCAACGACCTGGCCGACAAGGAGCGGGACCGACTGCACCCGGTCAAGCGGCACCGGCCGATCGCCTCGGGCCGGGTCTCCCCCGCCGCGGCCGTCGCCGTGGCCGGGGTGCTGGCCGCGGCGCTGGTGGCGTGGGCGCTGGCAGGTCCCGCCTGGCGGTGGTGGCCCACGGGCGTCTACCTGGCGCTGAGCATCGCGTACAGCCAGGGCCTCAAGCACGTACCGCTGGTGGACGCCTTCATCGTCGCTACCGGGTTCGTCCTGCGCCTGGTGCAGGGGGCGCTGCTGGTCGGCGGCGGGGTGTCGGAGTGGCTGGCGCTGTGCGTCTTCGCGCTCTGCCTGATGCTGACGCTGGGCAAGCGGCGGCACGAGATGACGGCGGCGGGCCGGGCCCACCGCCCCGCCCTGCGCGGCTACACGCTGCCCTTCCTGGACCACCTGGTCGTCCTGGTGGCCGTGCTGACCGCCGTGTCGTACGTCCTCTACCTGCGCGACGACGCCGGGTTCGCCGCCGGCGCGTCGTTCGTCACGCTGCTGTCCGCGCCGTGCGCGGTGTTCGGCCTGGCCCGCTACCTGCAGTTGCTCCTGGTGGAGGACGGCGGCGGGAACCCGGTGCACGTGCTGTTCCGGGACCGCGTGACGCTCGTGAACGCCGCGCTGTGGTCGGTGCTGGTGTGCCTCGCCCTGCTCCTCGCCCCGCCGCCGGCCTGAGCCCGCGCCGCCGCGGCGCTCCCTCCCGTCCCGCTGATCCCCGACCGCTCGAAGGTGCGGACCCCATGAACCCGAAGCAGCCGTTCGTCTCCGTCGTCATCCCCAACTACAACTACGGCCGGGCCCTGGAGCTCTGCCTGCGCGCCGCGCTCGCCCAGACCTACGCGCCCATGGAGGTGCTGCTGGTCGACGACTGCTCCACCGACGACTCGGTGGCCGTCGCCGAGGCGTGCGGGGTGCGGGTGATCTCCACCGGGGTCAACAGCGGTGTCGCGATCACCCGCAACACCGGTGCCGCCCACGCGCGCGGCGAGATCGTCGTCTTCGTCGACTCCGACGTCGCGATGGAACCGGACGCGGTCGCCAACGCGGTCGCGCTGCTCGGCTCGGACGAGCGGATCGGCGCGGTCTGCGGGACGTACGACGCCGAACCCCTCATCCGGGACAGCCTGATCGAGGAGTACCGCTGTCTGCACCAGTACTACTGGCTGGCGGAGACCGAGGGGCGCATCGGCACCCTGCACACCGCGATCTGCGCCATGCCCTCGCGGGTCTTCGCCGAAGTCGGCCCGTTCAACCCGCGGTTGCGGCACACCGAGGACGGCGACTACGCCGCGCGGATCTGCCGCAGCTACGAGGTGCACAGCTCCACGACCGTGCGCGGGCGCCACGACCACGACGACACCTGGCGGGTGGTACTGCGCAAGGTGTTCCACCGCACGCGGCTGCACATCCCGCTGTACGTGCGCCGCGGCGACCTGCCCGGCGGCATCGCCACCGGTCCGCGCGCCGGGGCGAGCGTCGCGGCACTGCTCGCCGTGCTCGCGCTGCCGCTGGGGCTCCTCGCCCCGCACTGGCTGCTGCTCCCGGCCTTCCTCCTGGTGTGCGCCCTGCTCGCGGACACGGCCCTGTACCGGTTCGTACTGCGGCGCAGGGGCCCGCTGTTCACCGCGTACTTCGCGCTGGTGCACACGGTGGTCAACGCGGCCATCGGGGCGGGCGCGGGCGTCGGCGTCCTGCAGTGGCTCGCCTCCCGGCGCTTCCGTCGGCTGTACGAGCCGGGTGAGCACCTCGCCCCCGTGCGGGCCGCCGCGTGACGGCCGTCCTCGACCCCGAGGCCCCCGCGCCCGACCGGAAGGCGGCCCGGGCGTGGCCCGGCCGGCTGCTGCTCGCCGTCGCCGTCCTGTGGACGCTGTACGTGGCCGCCCGCGCGGGCCTCAGCGGCCGGTGGTGGGCGTGGAACGGCCTGGGGCTGACCCCGCCCGTCGCCCATCTGCTGGTCCCCCTGGCCCTGTTGGTCCCCGCCGCCCTGCTCGGGCGGGGACGGCGGGGGCGGCGGGTGACCGTCGGGGTGGTCCTGGCTTCGCTGGTCCTGGGCTCCTGGCAGACGGGGCTGTACCCGCAGGCACTGCTGCGCGGCGCGCGCGACGTGCCCGCGGGGGCGCTGCGGGTGGTCAGCTGGAACACCTTCTTCTGGGACCAGGACAACGACCGCGACGCCTTCTACGCCTACCTCAAGGACCGCGCCGCGGACGTGTACCTCCTGCAGGAGTACCAGAACGCCCGCGGCGACGAGCCCGTGCCCGTCGACGACCTCGCCCGTCTGCGGGCCGCGTTCCCCGGCTACCACGTGGCCACCGAGGGCGAGTTCCTCACCCTGTCGCGCTACCCCATCGTCTCCACCAGGGCGCTGCGGCCCGGCGGGCTCGCGCCGCCCGACACCTCCTGGGCCGACTACTGGAACGTACGGGTGCTGCGCACCGACGTCGACGTGGACGGCCGGACGCTGTCGCTCTACAACACCCACCTGCCGGACCTTCTGAACGTCGACCGCAATCCGCTCACCGCCGCCTACCACCGCTCCGTCCGGCAGTTGGCGCAGCGGCGCGCGCTGCACTTCCGGGCGCTGCGCGAGGACCTGGACGCGAACCCGCACCCGGTGGTCCTCGGCGGGGACCTCAACGTACTGCCCGGTACGGGGGACCTCCGCTGGTTCGACGGCCTGCGCGACGCCGCCGCCCTCGCGGGTCCGCTGCACCCCGCGACGTTCCCGGCCGGCGGTCCGGCCCTGTGGCGCCTCGACTGGGCGTTCGTCTCGCCCGGGGTCGACCTGCACCGCCAGGACGTCGACGCACCGCCCGCCGGACTGTCCACCCACGCGCTGATCGACCTCCGCCTGTCCCTGCCCGCCGCCGCGCGCTCCGGCCCGCCCACCGAGAAGGACCGACCATGACCAGGCGCCCCGCGCGCTCGCCCCGCTTCGACGTGACGATCGCCCTCACCTACTACCTCCCGTACACCAGCGGCCTGACCGAGGTGGCCCGCACGGTCGCCGAGGGGCTGGCCGCGCGGGGCCGCCGGGTCGCGGTCGTCGCCTCCCGGCACGACCCGTCGCACCCGGCGCGCGAGACGGTCGGCGGGGTCGAGGTGTTCCGGGCGCCGGTGGCAGCCCGGTTCGGGCGCGGGGTCCTCAGCCCCGGGTTCGCCCCGCTGGCGGGCCGGCTGGCCCGTGACTCACGGGTGGTCAACGTCCACCTGCCGATGCTGGAGGCCGGGGCGGTGGCCCGTCTCGCCGGGCGCACGCCGGTGGTCGCCACCCACCACGACGACGTGTGGCTGGCGGGCGGGGCGCTCGCCCCGCTCCAGGTCAAGGTGGTCGACGCGTCCGTGGGCGCGGCGCTGCGCCGCTCGGCCGCGGTCGTCGTGAACAACGTGGACCACGCGGAGCACTCGCGGCACTGGCACCTGATGCGCGAGCGGCGGCTGCTCGCCATCGCCCCGCCGTGCCGCCCGCGCGAGCCGGCGCGGGCGGAGTTCCGCGAGACGTCCGGCCCGCACTTCGGCTTCCTGGGGCGGATCGCCCCGGAGAAGGGGCTGCACCACCTGGTGGACGCCTTCCGGACGATCGACGACCCCGAGGCGCGGCTGCTGATCGCGGGCGACTACTCGAAGGTCGCGGGCGGGAGCGTGGTGGAGGCGCTGCGGGAGCGGGCCGGCGGCGACACCCGCGTCCGGTTCACCGGGTTCCTCGACGACGCGCGGGTGGCCGGGTTCTACGGGTCGCTGGACGCGTTCGCGCTCCCGTCGGTGGCCGAGGAGTCGTTCGGCATCTCGCAGGCCGAGGCCATGATGCTGGGCGTGCCGTCGGTGGCGAGCGACGCGCCGGGGATGCGGGTGCCGGTCACCGAGACCGGGTTCGGTCGGCTTTTCCCGCCCGGTGACGCGCGGGCCCTCGCGGCCGCGCTGACGGAGGTGGCCGCGTTCTCGCCCGAGCGGCGGGAGCTGGGGGCGCGGGACGCGCGGGCGCGGTACGGGACGGACGCCTGCGTGGACGCGTACGAGGCGCTGTTCCAGGAGACCGCGGACGTCGCCCGGGCGGTGGCGTGAACGGCGGCGCGCTCCTGTGGGCGGCGCTCGCGTGGGCGGTGTTCCTGGTGGCGCACCTGGCGCTGACCGGCAGGTGGTGGTTCTGGCTGCTGCCCTCGCTGCTGCCGCCGGTGCTGTTCGTCGTCGTGCCGCTGCTCCTGCTGGCGCCGGCCTGGGCGGCGGGGGACGCGGCGGCGGCCGCGGTGGCGGGCGGGGCGCTGCTGCTCGGGGCGCGGCAGAGCGGGCTCGTGCCGGGTGCGCTGGTGCGCCGTGCGGGCGGCGCGCCCGGGGGCGGCGGGGTGCGGGTCGTGGCGTGGAACACGCAGCACTGGTGCCAGGCGACCGATCCCGACCCGTTCTACGCGTTCCTGCGGGAGCTGGACGCGGACGTGTACCTGTTGCAGGAGTACCACCACGACCGGTTCGACGGCACGTACGGGCTGATCGACGACGAACGGCGGCTGCGGGCGTCGTTCCCCGGCCACGAGATCGTCATCGCCCGGGGCCTGGTCACGATGTCGCGGCTGCCGGTGGCGGCCGTGGTGGAGACCGCCGCGCGCCGCACGCTGCGCGTGGACCTGGAGGTGCCCGGCGGGCGGGGCGTGCTGAGCACCTTCAACGTGCACGTGCCGGTGCAGTTGCGGCTGATCAGCCCGTTGGGCGCCGAGTTCTACCGCGCGGTGCGGGTGCGGGCCGGGGACCGGGCGCGCGAGTACGAGGGACTGGCCCGGGACGTCGCCGGCTGCCCCCATCCCGCGCTGATCGCCGGGGACTTCAACACCACGGCGGCCATCGGCGACGCCCGACGCGTCCGGCGGCTCGGCACGGACGCGGTGCCCGTCACCGGCCGCTTCTGGCCGCGGTCGTGGCAGGCGCGGCCCGGGATGCGCTGGTGGCGCCTGGACTGGGCGCTCACCACGCCGGGCGCGGCGGTGCACGGCTACCGGTTCCGCGACCCGCAGGGGCTCTCCGACCACAGCGTGCAGGAGCTGTCCGTGTCGCTCACCGGCGCGGACCGGCGCGCCCGCTCCGGCCACCACCCCCGACGACAGCAGGAAGGAGACTGACATGCGCTACCGCTACCTGGGCCGCACCGGCCTGCGGGTGAGCGAACTGTGCCTGGGAGCCATGACGTTCGGCCGCGAGGCCGACGAGGCGACCAGCCACGCGCTGCTGGACCGCTTCGCCGAGGCGGGCGGTACGTTCGTCGACACCGCGGACATCTACTCGGCGGGCGCCTCCGAGGAGATCCTCGGGCGCTGGCTGAAGCGGCGGCGGCGCGAGGACGTGGTGGTCGCCACCAAGGTCCGGTACGGGACGGGCGAGGGCCCCAACGACCGCGGCCTGGGCCGCAACCACGTGCTGGCCGGGGTGGAGGCGAGCCTGCGCCGCCTGGGCACCGACCACATCGACCTGTACCAGGTGCACGCCTGGGACCCGGGGACGCCGCTGGAGGAGACCCTGGCCACGCTGGACACCCTGGTCACGTCCGGGAAGGTGCGCTACGTCGGGGCGAGCAACTTCTCCGGCTGGCAGCTCCAGAAGGCGATCGACCTCGCCCGGGCGGGCGGCTGGGAGCCGTTCACCGCGCTCCAGCCGCTGTACAACCTGCTCGACCGGTCCGCCGAGTGGGAGCTGATGGAGGTCGCCCGCAACGAGGGCCTGGGCGTGATCCCGTGGAGTCCGCTGCGGGGCGGCTGGCTGGGGGGCGCGATCCGGCGGGGCGCCCAGGCACCGCCTCCGGGCACCCGGGTGGAGACGGCCGAGCGGCTGGGCTGGGGCGAGTCGTGGAGCGCCTACGAGGGCGACGAGCGGACCTGGCGGGTCCTGGACGCGCTGCACGAGGTCGCCGCCCGCACGGGCCTGGCGGTCCCGGTGGTCGCGCTCGCCTGGCTGCTCGGCCGCCCCGGTGTGACGGCGCCCATCGTGGGCGCGCGCACCCCGGAGCAGCTGGAGGTGAACCTGGGGGCGGCGGGCCTTGACCTGGACCCGGCGGACGCGGAGCTGCTGACGGAGGCGAGCCGGGAGGTGCTGCCGTATCCGTACAGCGTGATCGAGACGGACCCGGAGCGCCGGTGAGGTGACGGGGGCCGTGCCGGGCCCACGAGGCGGCCGGGTCCCCTTCGGCCGCCTCGACATTCCGCTGGTCACGGGGCCACCGGTCGACGCCCGGTGAACGGGGCGCGGGACGGCGTCCGCGTCGAGCAGCGTAGGATGCGCGCGGCGTAGGGGATCCCGAAGCCGGGGCCCCTCCCCCGCCTGCGCCGGCGCTGTCCGCGTGCGCGGAGCCCCGTCCGGCTGCTGCTCGTCGTGTCCGCGTCCTTGCCCGTTCCCGCGACCACGACCACGAAGGTGCTCCACGTGATACGACCCCTTTCCAGACCTGCCGCACTCCTTGCGGTGGTCGCCTCCCTGATCTGCGGCATCGCGGTGTCGCTTGGCGTGGCGGAGGACGCCCGCGCCGCCGGATGGGACGGCTGCGCCACCGGCCGGCTGTGCGTGTACGCGCAGGCCGAAGGCACCGGCACCGCGCGCTCCTTCGGCCCCGCCGACGACGGCCAGGGCTATGACGACTCCTGGGACGACGCGGCCGTCTCCGTCTGGAACGACACCTCCTACTGGGCCTGCGTGTACGACGGCACCGGGTACGGCGGCACGCTGCAGGCGCTGCGGCCCGGCTTCCGGGGCAACCTCTCCCTCGCGAGCAACGACCTGACGAACAAGGTCAGTTCGCACAAGCTGGCCAAGTCCAAGGCCGGCTGCTGGACGGGTTACGAGCGCTGCCCCGACCACTCGCTCTGCCTCTTCCAGGACCCCGGCGGCCGCGGCCCGATGACCTCCTCCACGGCCGACGACCCGCGCTACGGCGCCGACTGGGACAACAAGGCCGTCTCCGTGTTCAACCGCACCGGGCTGCACGCGTGCTTCTACCGCGCCCCGGACTTCACCAGCACCTGGACCGTCGACGGCCGCGCGTACAAGGCCTACGTCGTCCTCAAGGGCGACAGCACCGTGGTGCCCGCGCCCTACGCCCCCGCCTTCTCCTCGCACCGACTCGTCAGGGGGACCTCCGAGTGCTGACCACGGCCCCGCGGCGCGCACGGCGCCCGTACGTCCTCACCACCGCCACCCTGCTGCTGGCGTCGCTGACGGCCGGACCGGCGTCGGCCGACGACCCCGCGTCGTCCCTGATCACGCAGCCCGGCTTCACCGCGACGACCACCGCGTACGCACCGGGCATCACCCACGTGCGCTACGAGAACCCCGGCGACGAACGCGTGGTGGACGTGCTGCGCGTCGACCCCGACACGGCTCCCCTCACCCTGGAGAGCACGACCGGCACCGGCTTCGCGCTTCCCGAGCGCACCACCGACCAGCTGGCGTCGACCACGACCGTGGCCGCACGGCGCCCGCACGCGGGGGTCAACGGCGGGTTCTTCGCCCTCGACGCGGACAAGAGCACGCTCACGACCATGGGCGTGTCCGTCCAGGAAGGCGTCGTACAGGCCCTGTCCTGCGCCGCCCCCTCCCAGGCGGAGGCCGTGGTGCTCCAGCACGGACGCCCGTACGTCACCCAGGTCACCACCCACGCCACCGTCACCTCGGCCACGGGCAAGACCTGGGACCTGGACGGCGTCAACCGCCATCCCGGGTGGGTGCCCCGCTGCCCCCAGGGCCCCGGCGACGTGCGCACCTCCGTGCCGGGCATCTACACCGACGCCTCGGAGATCGTCTCCTTCACTCCGCAGTACGGCTCCACCACGCCGCGCCCCGGGGACAAGGCGGACATCACCGCGGACGACGACCCCGGGGCCGAGGCCGTCGTGGGCCCCGGCGGGACCGTCACCGCGCTCGACCCGCAGGGCCGCGGCGGCACCCGGGTACCGGCCGGCGGCACCGTGCTCCAGGGCGTCGGCGACGGCGCCGCCTGGCTCAGGGCCAACGCGACCGTCGGCACCGCCCTGCGCGTCGACACCGAGGCCCGCGACGAGCGCTTCGGCGACGACATCGCCCTCGACGCCTCGGTCGACATCGTGAACGGCCACTACGAACTCGTACGCAACGCCGCGTACGCCTACACGGGCAACAACACCGACAGCGCGCCCCGCACCGCCATCGGCGCGGACGGAGCGGCCCGCACCCTGCTGGTGACCGTCTCGGGACGCACCACGCGCGCGGGCGTCACCCTCGACGAACTGGCCCGCGTCATGCAGGACCTGGGCGCCGTGGACGCGCTCAACCTCGACGGCGGCGGGTCCACCACCATGGTGCTGGGCCAGCGGATCGTCAACCGCCCCTCGGACGCGACGGGCGAACGGGCCGTCGCCGACAGCGTCTACGCGGGGTTCGGGGGGTACGGGCTGCTGGCGCAGTAGCCCCGGGGATCCGGCGTGCCGCCGGCGCCTGTGCGGGCGCGGGCGGCACGCCTCACGCGCGTACGGTCCGGACACACGTACGGACCGGCGCCGTGAGCACGGCTGACCGCACACGTACTCCTATCCGCACACGTACTTCGAGATCGAGCTGGCGCGGTTGTCCCATGCCGGGAAGGACGAGGGGAGGTTCGTCTGCGCCCCGGGGAAGACGGAGAAGCAACTGCCCCCGTAGTTGTACCCGTCGTGCAGGGAGAACCCTTCGGCGTTCCGGCTCCAGTACGAGGACGTGCGCTTGTCCATCGACTGCCCCCGCAAGTCCGGTGAGCCGGACTTGAAGTAGGCGATGGTGCCGGTTCCGTTGACCCCGTCGAAGATGCAGAAGTACCCGTTGGGACAGCGGGCCCAACCGGCAGCCGGTGCTGGTGCCGCTGCCGCCGGCTGGCCGGCGGCGGTGGCCAGCGTCAGGACCAGGGCGGCCGCGGTACCGAACGTGGTGAGTGTCTTGCGCATGTGGTGCCTCCGATGGGTCGTCGCTGCCTCGGCAGCCGACGACATGTGCTCGCGAGCTTCCACGACGGGCGGTCGCTCGCCTTGCGGTGTACGACCAGGCTGGCAGAAGGGGGCGAGGAGAAAGAGGGGCGAAAGCGCCAAATCTCCGACGGACGGGACCGGGGCCGTCGTGGCGGCGCCGGGCTGAGCGGACCGAGCGGAACGCCAGGTCTCGTCCCAGGTCAGGGGCTCGGACCGTGGCGTGCAAAGATGATGACCCAGCAGAAAATACGATCCTGAAAGGCGGATCGCACGCCCATGGCTGCGCACTCCACCCGGCGGTCGGTACCCGGCCCGGTCGGTGTCGTGGCGGCCACCGGCACCGCTACCGCCACCACGCCCGCGCCCCCTCGCACCGCGGTCCCCCGGCACGGAGCGGGAGCCGTACCGACATGCCGCTGACGCGCCGCACCGTGCTCGCCGCCGCCGCGGCGGCGCCGGTCCTTGCTCCCCTCGGGACGGCACAGGCCGCCGACCGGCCGGTTTCCGCCCCGCCCGTCGCCGCCGCGGGCCCGTCCGGGAGCAAGCTGCACGCGCGGCACCGGTTCGACCTGCGCGCCGAGCCGGTCGACCTGTTCGGCAAGGAGGTCCGGCTCACCCAGAGCAGGGTGCACCAGCAGGTCGCCTTCGACGCCGTGACCGGCCTGGCCTACGTGTCGCAGATCATCAGCGACGGCCGTCGGCTGCCCGACGAACCCGCTGCCGTGCCCGGCGCCGAACGCGACCGCCGGGGCGACCTGTGCGTCAGCGAGGTGACCCCCGAGGGCACCGTCCGCGCCGCCATGTACCTGCGGGGTGTCGGCCACGGCGGCGGGCTCGGCGTCGAGCACGTCGACGGACGTCCCTGGCTCTGGCTGGAGACCGACGCCGACCCCGTCAAGAGCGGCTTCGCGTACGGCAAGCGGGTGGGCCGCACCGCCTTCGTCGCCGACGCCGTGCTCGACGCGGGGAGCCCGCGGATCGAGGTGTTCGACCCCGTCCCCGGGTCCTCCCACGTCACGCCCTCCCTGGACGTCGAGCACGGCCGCGTCGCCGTGCGGCACGGGGCCCCCGGCTCCGAGGAGTACCGCGTCTACGAACTGGACGGCTTCAAGAGCCGCGCGTTCACCCCGCTGTACCGCTTCCCCGCCGGGTACCGCACCCAGTCCTGGTGCCTGTACGGGGACCTCGTCCACCAGAACGAGGGCAGCGCCTACAGCGCCACCAACCCGGCCCCGGGCAACTCCTGGTGGAACGTCTACGACATCACCACCGGCCAGATCATCGAGCGGCGCTTCAACGCCACCGCTCTCTCCCTGTCCCACCGCGAGACCGAATCGATCACTGTGCGGCCGACGCCCGCCGGTCCACAGCTCGTCTTCGGCTTCGCCACCCAAGAACCAGGACCGCGTCGCATGGCCCTCTACGGCATCACCAGCACCACCGACGGCACCGGCGACCACGTCCCGTGGACCAGCCTGGACTACGACACCGCCGTGTACACCCCCAACTCCGGCAACTACGTGCCCCAGTACCGCCAGTTGGGCAACCGCGTCGACATCCACCTCCGGCTGTCGCGCGCCGACGGCACCCCGTGGACCAACGGCGAGACGGTGCTCACGCTCCCGCCGCACATCCGCCCCAACCGCACGCAGGGCCTGACGGGCCAGATCAGCGGGGCCGGGGTCACCGACTCCCTCACCGTCCGCTGGGAGGTCACCACCGACGGTTCGCTGATCGTCTTCGACCAGCGCAAGCTCACCGGCTGGATCGGGCTCGACGGCGGGTACTTCACCAGCTGAGCCCGTTCCGCCACGACCCGGCGCCGGCCCCGGCCCTGACCCCGGCCCGTCGGGTCAGGCGTGCAGGGTGCCCGTCCCCAGCAGGGCGAACAGCAGGGCGCCGATCACGACGCGGTAGATGACGAAGGCGTTGAAGGAGTGCTTGGCGACGAACTTCAGCAGCCAGGCGATCGAGGCGTACGCGACGACGAAGGACACGACCGTCCCGACGACCAGGGGCAGGGCGTCGACGCCGGCGCCGAGGGCGTCCTTGAGTTCGTACAGGCCCGCGCCGGTCAGGGCGGGGATGCCGAGGAAGAAGGACAGGCGGGTGGCCGCGACGCGTTCCAGGTCGAGGATGAGGCCGGTGGACATGGTGGCGCCGGAGCGGGAGAAGCCGGGGAAGAGCAGGGCGAGGATCTGCGAGGAGCCCACGAGCATCGCGTCCTTGAGGGTGGTGTCGTCCTCCCCGCGCTTGTGCCGGCCCATCTGGTCGGCCGCCCACATCAGGCCGCTGCCCACGATCAGGGAGCCCGCGACCACCCACAGGGAGGCCAGCGGGCCCTCGATGAGGGGCTTGGCGGCCAGGCCGACCACCACGATGGGGATCGTCGCGTAGATGACCCACCAGGCGAACTTGTAGTCGTGGTGGCCGCGTTCCTCGCGGTGGGCCAGACCGCGGCCCCACGCGCTGACGATCCGCGTGATGTCCTTGAAGAAGTACGTCAGGACCGCCGCGATGGCGCCGACCTGGATCACGGCGGTGAAGGCCACGACGGCCTTGTCGTCGACGGGGATGCCCATCAGGCCCTCGGTGATCTTCAGGTGCCCGGTGGAGGAGACCGGGAGGAACTCCGTCACCCCCTCGACGACACCCAGGATGACGGCTTGTCCCACACTGATCGCGCTCACGTGCCTCCGCTTTCGGTCGGTCGGGCCGCCCCGGGGTGGCGGGACGGACGAAGACGGCTGAACAGGCCCTGGAGCACTGTCCGGTGGCGCCCGGGCAGGACACGGCGGCGCACCGGGACCCACGTCATCTTCTATTCGCGGATAGAAGATAGCGTGGAACACGGACCACGCGCTGAAGGCCGAAGGAGGACGATCGTGGGCGGGCAGGAACCATCGCCGGACGGGGATCGGGACGGGGGCCGGGGTCGGGGTCGGGGTCGGAGGGCGAACGGGGCACTGGAGAGCGAGATCCTCGCCCTGCTGCACACCGTGGACGCGCCGCTCACCCCCGGCGAGGTCGTCGAGCACCTGGCCACCGGCCTCGCCCACACGACCGTGGCCACCACCCTGGCCCGCCTGCACACGCGCGGCGTCCTGGAACGCACCCCGCGCGGCCGGAGCTACGCCTACGCCCCGGTCACCGACGAGTCCGGCCTCACCGCCCGGCACATGCGCCAGGTCATGGACGGCGGACACGACCGCGCCCTGGTCCTGTCGCGCTTCGTCGACGAACTCTCGCCCGAGGACGAGGAGTTGCTGCGCCGGCTCCTCGGTCCCGGCGCGTAAGGGCCACCGCCCTCGGCCGGGGCCCTGGCCGCGCCGGTCGGCCTTGGCCGGTCCGGACTTGGCCGAATGCCGCGTGTAGAGCCCCGGCCTGGTGGCAGAACAGGTCCAGGGGCCCGGGGCCGCGCGAGCAGTTCCCGGGATGTCACGCATGGGGGGCTCTCTATGGACGTCTCGATGTCAGCAGCGCTGCGCGCGGTCGCCGACTTGCTGGATGGATTGGAGGCACTGCCCAAGCTGAACGTGGACGTGAGGAACGCCGACGCCAGCCCGTGGAACGACGGGAGGACGGAGGTGTGCATCTGGATGGAGGTGGAGGAGGATCCGCGCGTCAGGTTCCCGGCGGTGGCCCGGGTGGCACTCCAGGCGGACGTGGAGTGGCCCACGTTCTCGCCCGGCCTCGATCCGGCGGCCCCGGAGGGCAGCTACGCCGCCCTCGGGGAGTGGCGCGGCATGAAGCTCTTGGTGATGACGGCCTGCCGCCCCACGGACCCCAACCGGGTCGAGGACGCCACGCCGTTCGACGACGCACGGCCCGAGGGGTACTGACGGGTCCGGCACGTCCGCACGTCCGCACGCCCGCACGCCCGCACGCGCGGGGCGCGCCCTCGCGCGAGCGGGCGGACGGATCCGGGTCGGTAGCATCCCTGCCCATGGCGATATTCGTACACCTGACCTCGGCGGCGAACGCCCCGCGCGTACGCCGTGCGGGCATCCGCGCGGACAGCCACGGGCAGGGCGGGGCGCGGGGCGTGTACTGCTTCCCGGTCCTCGCGTCGTACACCCTCACCCACCAATGGCTGCGCGAACTGGGCCGCTTCGGCAGCCGTGGTGGGCTGGTGGCCGTGCACGTACGCCTGGACGACGCCCAGGACGTCCTGGTCGGACACTACGGGGAGCGGAGGCAAGAGGCCCAGGACACCGTCCCCGCGGCCGAGGCGGTACGGCGGATCGCCGCGCTGGAGGACCCCCGGGGGTGGGAGGTGTTCGTGCCGAGGGCGGTCCGGCCCCGCGAAGTGCACCGGATCCGCACTGCGCCCCAGGTGGTGGGCTGGCGGTACCGGCCGGACGCGCACGGCGTCCGCCCGTGCACGTGCTTCGGCTGCCGCGTCAGGGGGGAGTACGGGGGCAGGCGCCTGCGGGAGCGGCTGCCGCACCCCCTGGACGGACCGCCCCCGCCGGCGCGGGTCCTGCTGGCCAGGATCGCGCAGGCGGGCGACCCGGGCGACCCGGTGGTGCTGCGGGAGGCCCTGCACTGGTTCGGCATGCGCCGACGGGGCCCGCTGGCCGAACTCGGCCGTCTCGCCCTCCACCCCGACCCGGGCGTACGCGAGGACCTGGTGTGGGCGATAGGGCACTGGTCCACCCCCGGCGTGGCAGAGGTGCTGAGGACCCTGGCGGACGACCCCGATCCGGACGTCCGGGACGCGGTCGAGGGCGTGAGCTAGCCCTCGTACGGCTCGCCCGGGGCGGGCGACGGCGTCGTCCACGGGGACGTGGCGGGGCCCCCTTCGGGGCCGCCGGGGCGGCGTTCTGCGCGTCGACCGGACCGGTACGACGACCGGGATCAGGGGTCGATCCACCAGGAGGGCACGCTGCCCACGGCTCCTCCTCTGAGCGGAACGGGTCGAGTATTCTCTCCCGGTCCGTCCCACTTCGTAGAGCCTGGTCGTTCCCCTCCCCATGCGCCGCCCCCGCTTCCTTCTCCCCCTCCTGGTCCCCCTGCTCTTCGCCACGCTCTACCTGGCGTGGGGGCCCGCTCCCACGGTCTTCCCGGACAGCTACCGCTACATCCGGGCCGCCGAGGTCCACCGCGGCGCGACCCCGCAGGAGGCCCACCGGACCGCCCTGAACGCCTTCTGCGTCAGCCGCGCCGACGGCCGGGCACGGGAACGGTCCCTGCAACCGCTCGCGGCCCCCCGCCACGTACTGGCCAGGGACATCGCCGACGCCTGCCGGGCGAAGTGGCGCACGGCCGATGACCTCACCACCAGCGACCCCCGCTTCCAGGCGATCTTCGACGCACGCTGGGGCTACCCCTGGCTGCTGGCCGGGAGCATCCAGCTCGCGGGCCCCCTCGCGGGACCGAAGATCCTGTCCGCGGGCGTACTGGGCGTGGCCATGCTGCTGACCTACCTGCTGCTGCGCTCCGCCGGAACCACCCGGCGCGCGGCCGTGGCGGGCCAAGCGGTCCTGCTGGCCACGCCACTTGGGTGGTGGACCCTGCAACCCCTCACCGAAGGGCTCGTCCTGTGCGCCGCGCTCGGTGCCGCGTGGGCCTTCCACCGGCTGGCGCGGGACGGTACGAAACGCTCCCACGGCCTGGCCGCCGCGGGGCTCCTCGCCTCGGTGGGCCTGTGCTTCTGGGTGCGCTACTCGACCGCGCTGCTGCTCGCCGGCGCACTGGCGGTGGCGGCGATCGTCCTGGCCGCGTACCGCCGACGCCGGGGACGCCGCACCCCCGGCACCGGCCGGCTCCTCGGTACGACGGTGACGGCGGCGCTCGCGACGGGCGCCGCCGTCACCCTCGCCGGGCTGCCCTCCACCCAGACCACGCTCCAGGACACCTACACCCTCCACTTCAAGCACCCGCTGGTCGACGACCCCTGGGCACGCCTGGCCCGGAGCAACGTCCAGTTCTGGACCGACTGGCTGCAGCAGCAGCTCACCCACCCGGCGTTCCTGCTCCTCACCGCGGCCGCCCTCTACGCGTGCGCCCGCCGCAACCGCGTGCTCGGGCTCACGGCCTGCGCCATCGCCGCCGTCGGACTGGCCCAGGCCGCCGCGCACCCCCTGCCCGCCGAAGCGGAACGCCTCGGCTGCCTGATGTGGCTCCCGGTCGTCCTGGGGCTGCCCCTGCTGCTCTCCTCGCGCGAGCGCCTGCCGAAGGGACGGGCCCGCCACACGCCCGCGACCGGCGAACAGCCGTAGGGGCCCCGGCGTTCGTGTGAAGCGTGCAGGCGGTCCCTACCCGTCACCCGGTCAGGACGACCGCACCCCGGCCAGCCGCTGCGCCACCACCGGCTTGTCGAGGTAGCGGCGGACGTCGTGGGGGTTGAGCTTGCCGTTGTTGACCTTGACGTCCGTGACCCCGGTGGCCAGGTGCTCCAGGCCGCCGCCCTTGTTGACCGGGTCGTTGGCGGCGTACAGGTTGGTCCATTCCACTCCCGCCGGCACGGACAGCGGGGCGCCGGGGGCGTGCACGCCCTTCCTGACCGCCAGCCAGCTCAGCGGGGAGCCGCAGGTGATCAGCGCGGTGACGCCGCCGTCCCCCGCGGCCGGGACCTCGCCGCGGCTCAGCATGTCGTAGAACACGACGCTGCCCAGGGAGTGCGCGATGACCATCCGCGCGCCCGTCGCCGCCAGGGCCGCGGCGACCTCGGCGCGTACCGCGGCTCCCGTCGCCTCGTGGCGCAGGTAGCCGTACGCCTCGCGGACCAGCCACAACAGGCGGTCCGTCACGCCCTTGCCCGCCACCCGGTCCACGGCGTGGGCCCGCCGCAGGATGCGCGGGGTGAGGCGCCCCGCGCCCAGGGTCAGGTCGCCGCCCGGCTCGGCCGCCTCGACCGCCACGGCCGACGGCGCGTACGCCGCCAGCGCGTCCAGGACGAACTCCTCCTCTTCCGCCTCCACCGGGGAGTCGTCGGGCGCGTCGGGCCCCAGCCGCATGTACCGGGTCACCGTCCTCGGGTAGGCGCCCTGGTAGGAGGGGACCGTGAGCCTGACCGGTCCGGCCTCCGCGGCGAGCCCTGCGGTGGCCACGGCCGTCTCCACCGCCTGCTGCCAGGTGCGGCTCAGGTCGTCCGTCGTCGCCGACGCCCCCTGCCTGATGCCGTGCACCCCGACGACGTCCAGCACGTCCACGCGTCCCCCTCGTTCACCGTCACCGTCCAGCGGGTCCTGCCCGCACTGATCGTAGCCACGGACCGGTGCCGCCCAAGGCCCCGATAGGCTGGCGGGGCCTGCGCAGCACGTCGCGCACGGTACGGGGAGCAGGGGCGGGTGAACGGGTGGGTACGGAGGACCTGGACGGGATCGTCCGGCGGCGGCTGGTCGTGGTCGCGGTGGACGGGTACGCGGACAGTCCCCCGGGCTTCGACAAGGGGATCGCCCGGCAGGTCGAACGGATCACGGGGTGGCTCGCGGACCCGGCCCTCGACGACGCGCGCCGCTTCGAGGTGCACCAGGCGCCCCCGGTCCGTACGCCCGGCGAACTGCGGGACTTCCTGCGCCGGGAGGACCTCGCGGCCGCCGGCTACCAGGAGGCCGTCGTCGTCTACATCACCGGGCACGGTCTGCGCCGTGTCGCCCCGCGCCACTTCCTGACCTTCGCCGGGACCACCGAGGAACGGCCGTTCGCCACCGCCTTCCCCACGAGCGAGCTGATCACCGCGGTCCTGGACAGCGAGTCCGAACACGTCCTGGTCCTCGTCGACTCGTGCTTCGCCGGCACCCTGGACGCCGAACTCACCGTCCTCCTGGAGGCGTTGGGCAAGGAGCGGCGCGGGCACGACGGGGCGGCCGTGGTGACGGCCGGCGACCACGACGAGCAGCCACTGGTCGGCTCGTTCACCGAACGCGTGGTCCTGGCCTGCGAGCGCATGCGCGACGAGGCCGCCGGTTACACCGCCCCGTACCTGTCCTTCCAGGAGTGGGAACAGCTCCTGGACGAAGTCGGACGGGACGAGCACGGCAGGGAGAAGGACCTGGTCGACGCGCGGTGGATCGTCCCCCGCTCCCGTCGCCGCGGCCCGAGCGCCTGCCTGCCCAACCCGCGCTTCCGGCCCACCACGAGTCCCGTCGGCCCGGCCCTGCGCGAGCTCGCCCTGCTCCCGGCCGAGGACGCGGCCGGACACCACGACGCGCTCCGGGACGGGGACGCACTCCAGGGCGGGGACACGCTCCAGGGCGGCGACGCGCTCCGGGACATGGCCGTCGGCTCCGTGGACGGCTTCTGGTCCGAACGCGCCTCGGGCCGGGCCGCCGAGGACGACGCGGGCTGGTACTTCAGCGGGCGGGCGACCCAGATGGCCCGGCTGACCGCGTTCCTCGACGACGGCGAGGGCGCCCTCGTGGTCACGGGAGCGGCGGGCTCCGGGAAGTCGGCCCTCCTGGCCCGCCTGGTCACCCT
Organism: Streptomyces sp. NPDC001941; assembly: GCF_040296945.1. NCBI lineage: Bacteria > Bacillati > Actinomycetota > Actinomycetes > Kitasatosporales > Streptomycetaceae > Streptomyces > Streptomyces sp. NPDC001941. Next base: position 126,076 of record NZ_JBEOYE010000006.1, read on the forward strand.
CTCCGACCCGGGCTTCGCTACGGATCCGCGCTACGCCGGGGCGGTGGCCGGCACCCCTCCGGCGCTGCGTCCGCGTCCCGGTGCCGTCGACGTCGCCGTGCTGGCGCGCAACAAGTCCGCCGGGACGGTCGTGCGCCATCTCCTCGACGGGCTCCGCCAGGGCCCCGGGGAGCCGTCGTCCCCACCGGTCGCGGAGCTGCCGCTGCGGGCACTGCTGCGGCACGTGCTGGAGCGGTCCCGGAGCGGCCGGCCGGTGACCGTCGTCATCGACGCCCTGGACGAGGCCGCCGACCCGCTCGCCGTCCTCAACGACGTCGTCCTGCCGCTCGCCCGGCTGCGCGGCCCCGATGGAACCCGCGGCGCCCGGCTGCTCCTCGGCATCCGCAGCTCCCCCGTCCTGGCCTACCCGGCCGCGGACGACCTCGTCGACGAACGCGCCGACCAGCTGCTGCTCGGGCTGACCACGGCGCTGGGCACCGAGGGACTCGCCGCCGAGACGCTGCGCTCCGACGGCCCCGACTGCGCCGCCGACATCGCGGCCTACGCCGCCGCCCTGCTGCTCGCGCCCGTCGCCAGCCCCTACCACGACGCGCCGGAGGCAGCCGCGGAAGCGGCGGACGTCATCGCGGCGGCCGTCGCGCCGTCCTTCCTCGACGCCCGGATCGCGGCCGACCAACTGCGCAGGGAGGAGGGGCGCCAGGACCTCGCCGAGGAGGACTGGCACGAGCGCCTCGCGGACGGCACCAGCGGACTCCTGCGCGAGGACGTCCGGTCCGTCTCGCGGAGCACCGGCGTCCGCGCCGAGCTGCTCGTCGCCGCCCTGCGGGCCACGGCCTTCGCACCCGGCGCCGGACTGCCGTGGGGCGACGTCTGGCCCGCCGTCACCGCCGCGCTCGCTCCGGGACACGTGACCGCGGACCGTGCCGACGCCGCCGACGCCGCCATCCGGACGCTGCGCGGCAGCCGGCTGACCGGCTACCTGGCCACGGCCGAGGAGGACGGGCGGACCGTCTACCGTCCCGTGCACCAGCGGTTGAGCGACCTGCTGCTCGCCGACCCCGACTGGCTGCTGGCCGGGTCGGCGGTCACCTCCTCGTACTGGTGGCGGCCGCCGAGCAGGACCGTGGCGCTGCGCACGGCGCACGCAGCCGTGACCGACGCCTTGGCCGCGCTGGTCGAGCGGTCGCTGCCCCACCCCGTGCATCCGTACGTACGCCGCCACTTCCTGCACCACGCGGACGCCGGCGGGGTGCTGGAGGACCGGAGGGTGCCGCTGGAGCTGCTGGCCCAGGAGACCTCCGGCACGCTGCGCGCCCGCCTCGGCCTGCCGCTGCCGACCTCGGACCCGGAGCGGCGGCTGCTGACCGCCGCCGCCCTGATCGAGCCCTACGTCGGCCACGCCGACGAGCTCCATGCCGACGACGCCTCGGACCGGCTCGCCCGCCGGGGTGGCATCGCCTTCCAGCGGGGTGCGCGGGGCGAGCACTGGGCCGCGCCGGGCGGTGTCCCGGCCGCGCTCGACTGGGGCAGGTGGGCGGCCCGCGCCAACGTCCTCGCGCCCACGCGCGGGGACACCACGGGCCTGTGCGTGCTGCCGACGCTCGACGGGCGCGCCCTGGTCGCGGTGCTGTCGGAGGACGGGACCGTACGCGTCTGGGACAGCGCGACCGGCCGCCTGACGGCCGAACTGCCGCACGGCAAGCACGGCCGCGCGCGCGGTCTGGCCCCCATCCGGGCCACGGGCGGCCGCACGTTCCTCGCCGTCTGGGGCGCACGCGGGGTCACCGTCCTGGATCCCGGCTCGGGCCAGCCCATCACCGCGCTGGACCGGCGGCACGTGGTCGACGCGCACGTCCTGGAGGACGGGGCGTCCCGCTGGAAGCTGCTCGTCTTCACCCAGGCCGAGACGCTCCTGTGGTGGCCGGCCGCCCACGGCCGGGGTCCGGGCCGCACGACCAAGGCGATGGGGTTCCCGCATTCGACGACCCGGTTCCGCAGTTCGGGGACGGCCGTCGTACGCGCGGCGAGCGGGCACGCCCTCGTGGCGGTACCCACGCCGGAGGGCATCCGCCTCTGGGACCCCTTCTCCGGGCTCACCGGACACCCGCCGTTCGGAGGGGAGAACCCCAGGGTGGACATGGCCGTGCCCCGCCCCGGACAGGACGACCTGCTCATCCTGCGCAGCCTGGCGCGTCCCCGGATCTGGGACCCGTTCCGCGCGCGGCTGGTGCCGCACCGGCCGGTGCGCGGCCGCCCCCTGGCCGTACTGCCCGAGGGGAACGCCCTGGTCGGATCCCTCCCGGGCAAGATCGCCGTACGGGACATCGGCGGGCAGTGGGACAGGGAGTTCGACGCGGACCAGCCACAGGTGGACCGCATCGCCGTCCTCGACACGCCGAGGGGTCCGCGCATCGTCTCCGCCGGTCCGCAGGGCGTCCGGCTCTGGGACGTCGAGCCCGCCGGAGGATCGCACGCGACCGGTCTGCCCGAGACGCTGTACGCGGCGCCGCGCCTCGCCCCGGGATGGGGCATGCGGATCCGCGAGTGGCCCCTGTGCAGGGCGGCCTACCCGGGGACCGCGGGCGTCGTCGTGGTCGGCACCCGCGAGGGCCTGGACGTCCACGACGCCGCAGCGGGGCGGCTGCTGAAGCGGCTGGCCATCAGAGGAGTGAGGACCGTCGAACCGGTCGCCTCACCTCCCGGGCGCGCCCTCGTGCTGCTCGAGACCCGGCACTCGTGGTCCGTACGGGACCTGGTCACCGAGGAGGTCCTGCTCGAACGCGACGGCCCGCAGGTGCACGTCACCACGACGGTCGACGGCCGCCCGCTGGTCCTGGGCGCGGAACGCGAGCCGGACTTCCACCGCACGCGCGAGCACGCCGTCGACCTCGCGGTGTGGGATCCGGAGGCCAGTACGAGGACCACCGTCCCCTGCCCGGGTCCGGTGAAGGAGAGCCTGCGGCTGTGCGTGGCCCTGCCCGTTGACGTCGGGCGCGGCGAAGAGGGGGACGGCAAGGACGGGCTCGGCCCGATCGCCGTGATCGGCGCGCGCACCATCCGGCTCCTGGATCCGCGTACCGGCGAATTCGTCGCCGATCTGAGGCGACCCCCGCACTTCAGGACGGTGCTCCGGCTCGCGTGCGCCCTTCCGCTCCCGGGCCACACGCTCCTGGCCGTCGCTTCCTCCACGGACGTCCACGTCTGGGACACGGCCGACGGCCGCCTGCTGACGAGCTGGGAGACGCACGACTGCCACGTGCTCGCCGCCGTCCCCCTCGGCGACGGCCGCACCCTGCTCGCTTCGGGCGACCCCGGCGGCGTGCGCTTCCGGGACCCGCTCACCGGCGAGCTCCGCCACAGCCTGATCACGGGAGCGCCGGTGCACGGCCTGGCCACCGGTATCACCCCCACGGGCACCGTCCTCCACGTCCTCGGCCCGGCCGGCCTGGTGACGCTGCGTCTGGACGAGACGCTGCTGTGAGGGACGTACCGCGCGGGACCGCCGCCGGCACGCGAACGCCTGTTGCACACCTGTACGTACACGGATGAGGTCAGGGAATTGAAGAGATCCGTACGCGCGCTCACATCGGCGGCGTCAGCAATCGCGGCACTGGGCACGGCGTTCGCCACCGCCCCGGCATCCGCCGCCCCTGCCACCGTCTCTGCCCCTGCCGCGCCCGCGCAGGAGGAGGTGCGGGTCGTGTCGTGGAACATCTGCGGGGAGGCCGGCGGCGCACGCGGGGAGGCCGGCTACTGCCCGTACCGCAACGAGCCGGGCGTGAAGATCGACGAGGTCAAGAAGGCCGTCGACGAACGGCGGGCCAACGTGGTCATGTTGCAGGAGGTCTGCGGCGGGGCCCCCGGGAGCCACATGGCGCTGCTCCAGGAGAAGCTCGGCGGCGCGTGGTCCGTGCGGCACGCCAAGGGGGCCCGCCCCGACGGCCGTACCGACTGCCGGGGCGGACTCTCCGGCGACCTGGGCGTGCTGCTCGCCGTCAAGGGGACCGTCACCGCCTCCTGGTCCGAGGACACGCTCCCCGCCTCCCCGGACGACCGGCAGACGCTGCCCGCGCTGTGCGTCGCCGTGCAGGGCTGGAGCACGACGCCGTGCACCACGCATGTCATCCCCGGCCAAGAGGCGCGCGCCGCACAGCAGATCAAGAACGTGAAGGCGTTCGTGACGGCGCACTCCTCCGGCGACTTCGTGCTCGGCGGGGACTTCAACCGCAACGCGGACGCGGCCGAAATGGCGCCCCTGACCGGGTCGTACGACAAGTGCGTCGACGGGTACACGTACCACGGCTGGGACGGCACCGGCGCGGGCTCGCACACCTGGCACAAGCTGGACCACCTCTTCACCGGGAGATCGGTCGGCGCGAGCAGGTTCGCCTCGTGCGCCATCGACGCGACGCGGATGGACACCACCCCGAACACGCCCGGCACCAGCCCGAACGGCTTCTCCGACCACGCCCCGGTCACGGGCGTGCTGCGCGGAGCACCACGGGCGGGCGACATGAACGGTGACGGCAGGTCGGACCTGGTCGCCGTCGACGACCAGGGCAAGCTGCGCCTGTACGCGGGCCTCGGCACCGGCTCCGTCACCGGCAGCCCGGTGCAGATCGGCTCCGGCGGCTGGACCGGCGCCTCGGTCTCGCACCGGGGCGACTGGACGGGCGACGGCACCGAGGACCTCGTCGCCCGCGTCGGCACCGAGCTGCGCGTCTACCCCGGCCGGGGCGACGGCACGCTGGCCTCCCCGGTCCGGATCGGCACCGGCTTCCCCACCGACTCCAGGATCGTCAGCGTCGGCGACGCCACCGGGGACGGGTACCCGGACGTGGTCGCGACCAGGGGCGACACCCTGTGGTTCTACCCGGGCGACCGCGCCGCGGCCCCCGGGGTGGGGGCGGGCGTGCGGATCGGCCTGAACGGCTGGTCCCCGATGGACCTGAGCGCGGCGGGGGACGCGGACCGCGACGGGAACGTGGACCTGTTCGCGCGCGACGGGAAAGACCAGAAGCTGTGGCTCTACCGCGGCCGCGGCGACGGGACCTTCGGCGAGCGCACCGAGTACGGCCACGGCTACGGGACCGGCAGCCGCCCACTGCTCACGGGCGCGGGCGACGCGGACGGGAACGGCGTCGCGGACCTGTGGACGACGACGGGCGAGGGCACGCTGATGTTCTACGCGGGCGGGACCAACGCCGCGGGCCACCCGGTGGACGGCGCCCGCAGCACGGTCGGCCCGGGCGGCTGGAACGCGATCCGCGCGATCGGGTGACGGGTCGCTGTACGGAACGGACGGCGGGACCCGACGGGCTTCCTGCCGTCCGTTCCGTACAGCGACCCGGGTCAGGACGTTCGGCTAGAGCCTGCCGAACGTCACCACGCGCCAGGTCCAGCCCGCCGTCAGGACCGCCTCCCGTACCGGGTCCCTCATCTCCGCGCTGTCGTAGTCGTACGTCGTGCGGCGGGGCTCACCGTCCGGGCCGCGTTCCACGTGCCAGGCGCGTGCGACGGTCCTGATGTTGCCGCCCCGGCCGTGCTCGGACCTCACCTTCAGCGCCGGGCGGCCGACGACCGTGGTGACCTCGCGCTGCGTGGCGAGCGCACGCACCTCGTGCTCGGCGGGCACGAACTTCAAGAGGATCCGGTAGGTGCGGTGCAGTTCGGTCAGCCCTGAGCGGGACGGCTGTCCTCCCGGTCCCGTCGTGATCCACTCGGCGACCAGCGCGGCACCGTCTCCTTCTCCGTAGCGCACGGTCCACGGCCGGTCGGGCGCGTTGAGGGCGAAGAGGGCCGACACGACGGCCTCGCGCGGCCGCGGCTCGACGCCTTCCGCGGGCCGTCGGGTGCCGGTCAGCCGGTCGAGGAAGCCCATGGTCGCTCTCTGCTCGCTGGGGTGGGGCGCGGTGCTCCGCCCTACTGGTGGTGGTGCACGCGCACGATCATCGAACTCGGCGGCAGGGCGTCCAGGTAGTGGGTGGCCCAGCGGTAGTAGTCGTCCCCGGCCCCCTCGGCCCAGCGCCCGTCGAGGGTGAGGAGCGCGGCGGTCGGCAGGACCCGGATCACCCGGCGCTCCACGTACGCGTCCAGATCCGCGCCGAAGGTGGCGTACGGGTCGTCGCCGAACGAGTCGACGTCGGGGTGTGCTTCGAGCGCGGCCCGCAGGGGCTGCGCGTCGTAGTCGGCGACGGCCCGGTCCCACGGGTAGGCGTCAGGGTCCCGTTCGGTCCTGGCGGAGAACGTGCTGAAGGGCAGCGGGGCGGGGTGGGCGGCCGCCAGCTCGTGCCAGGCCCGCCACTCCCGCTCGGCCCGCGCGGCGGCCTCCTCCCGCTCCCGGCCGAGGTCGAGGAGTTCCTTCGGGCCTCCGTAGCAGTGCCGGTCGGGCGCGCGCTCGGCGTCGTCCTCGGTCCACGGGACGAGGCCCATGCCGTCCAGCCAGTCCTCGGTGCGCACCAGCCCCGGATCGTGTTCGTGGCCGGGGCGCACCGCGAACTCGCGGCCGACTCCGGAGACGTACCAGTAGTCCCACCGGCCGTGGCGCTCAGCGAGGTCGATGTCGTCCTGGTTCATGTCGAAGGGGGCCATGGCCTCGCCGATCGCGCGGAGGAGGTCCGCCGGCTCGCACGGGGCGAGGCAGACGGTGACGTGTTGCTTGGCCATGGCTCTCTTGCTCGTCCTTCTCAGTGGCGGGGCGGGTTCCCCGTGGTGTGCGGTGTCGCGCCCCGTCCAGGTGGTGCCTTCACATGGTCTAGACGACCGGCGGCGGGCTGCAGGAGACGATCACATCGTCGCATCCCCTCTGCAGGGTCTTCCAGCCCTCCCAGATGAAGGCGAGGTCACCCAGGATGCCGGCGCCACCCATGATCTTTCCGCCCATGCCGCGGCCCGTGCTCTTGCCGGAGCCCCGCTCGCCGCTGCCTCCCCGGGGCGTGGACGAGCCGGTCGAACCCGCCTTGAAGCCGGGCGAGAGGTGGGTGTCGAAGCTCGTCTTGCCCGGGCCGCCGTCGAAGATGACGCGGACGTTGGCGTTGCCGACGAACCGGTCCCGCACCAGGTGGGCCTGTTCCAGGCTGGAGGCGACGAAGACCACGTTCGGGGACTGCGCCTTCCCGTCGACCGCCATCTTGTTGGTGACCGTCTTCTCGATCGAGTCGATGGTCGCCTTGGCGGTGCCGTCCTTGCGGGTGCTCTCGTTGGCGTCCCACGTCTCCACGGCCACGATCTTGCCGTTCCTCCAGGTCACCTTGACGAAGTCGGCCGTGGTGCCGGCGGCCCGGTGGTTGCCGTTGGCGTCGTGGACGACCCCCTTCTTGGGGAGCACCCCGTTGTCGTCCTGCCAGAGGTACTCGCTGCCGTTGCCGGTCTTGGGGTCGTAGAAGTCGAGTCCGGAGCGCAGGTCCTCGTTCATGTACTTGATCGCGACCCGCTCGGACGGGATCTTTCCGGGGGTCTTGGCGATGGTGTGGGGGACGCCCTTCTCGTCGTAGATGACGCGCTGGCCCTTGTCGCTGGTGGTTTCGGTCAGCGCCTTGGGGGGCTTGACCTCCGCCTCCTTGACGCTGACGATCCGGCCGCCGTGGCAGACCGCGGTGCCCTCCCAGCACTCGATCGGCTGGAGGCCGTCGGGGTCGCCCTTGGTGACGGGGTTGTTGTTCGCGTAGGCGTACCCGTTGATCTGGAGCGGGTCGGCGATGTCGATCAGCGGGTCGGCCGACAGGAAGCGACCGGTGTCCTGGTCGTACTCGCGGGCCCCCATGTGGGTGAGGCCCGAGGAGGTGTCGTCGATGCCGGTGCCCAGGTACGTGCGCTGGTTGGGCCAGGTGGTGGGCCTGGCGCCGCGTGCGTCGCCGAACGGCTTGAAGGAGCGCCGGGTGACCGTCTGGCCGTCGGCCTGGTCGACCGAGGCGGTGGCGGTGCCGAGGGCGTCGGACAGCAGGACGGAGATCTTGTGCCCGGTGGTGCTGCCGCCGCTGGCGACCCGGACGACGGAGGGCGCGCCGGGGTGGGCGTAGGTGCGGCTCGCCCGGACGGCGTTGCCCTTGGAGTCCGCGGACAGTTCCGTCTCGCCGAGGAAGAGGGTGCTTCCCGCGGCCGAGGTCTGGAGGATCCGGTTGCCGCCCGCGTCGTACACGTAGGTGGTGCGGTCCGCGGGCGTCCACTTCTGGCCCGCCGCCGTGCCGCAGGCGGCCACCTGGAGGTTCGTCCCGTCGGCGTCGTTCTGCTGGGGGACGTCGAGGCACTTTCCGGTGGCGGCGTGCAGGAAGGTCTTGTCGGCGGGGCGGTAGGTGAACTTCTGGGCGGTGCTGCCGTCGCAGGCGGCCAGCTGGACGAGCGCGCCGCTGACGGTGGCGCACCTGCCCTTGATGCGCAGGGTGCTCCCGGTGAGCGCGAACTGCTGGGCGGTGCTGTTGTTGCAGCGGTAGAGCTGGAGCGGGGTGCCGTCCGCGGTCTGGTTGCCCTCCAGGTCCAGGCACTTGCCGTTCAGTCCGACCACGGCGCCCGCGCCGTCGCCGAAGCCGGTGACGGAGGTGACCTTGTTCTCGGCGTTCCAGGTCAGTGCCTGGGCCCCGCCGGTCTGGTTGCGGTCGGTGACGTTGCCGGTGGCGTCGGCGACGTACGCGGGGTCGGTGCCCGTGGGCCGGTCGACCTTGGTGAGGATGTGGGGCTGGACGGTGGTCGGCGGCTGGGTGCCGTTGCCCGCGACGGTCTTGCCGTAGCCGTAGGTGTCCTTGCGGTCGAGCGCGGGGTCGGCCGGGTTGTGTTCGGTGAGGGTGGCGCGGTTGCCGAGGGCGTCGAAGGTGAACGACTGCCAGTAGGCCTGGCCGGTGGTGGCCACGGTGGCGGCGGCGGGGGCGGCGGCCCCGAGGGAGGCCGCCATCTCGCTGTCGGGCGCGGCCGCGTCGGACATGGCGTCCGCGGCTTCCGCGACGGGTCCGGCGGAACTCATGCCGTCGGAGCGGTAGCCCCAGGAGGTGCCGGAGGCCGACTTGCAGCCGGTGGCCGCGGTGACGGGCAGGTTCGACGTCCACGCGTGGACCAGTTCACCGAGGTAGTCGTAGGTGAAGCACTGGTTGTCCCAGGTGGAGGTGGCTCCGTCGGTGTCCTTGCGCGCCACGGAGGTGACGTTGCCCGCGCGGTCGTAGGAGAGGTAGGAGTCGGCTATGCGGTGCGAGTCGTCCGTCTCCCGGTCCCACACGGTGCGCTGCAGGCGCCCGGTCTCCTGGTCGACGAAGTTCGTGCTCCACACCCGGTAGGGCTGCGGACCGCTGACGGTGCGCAGGGGTTCGCCGTAGGGGGAGTAGGTGACGTCGGAGGTGTACCAGGTGGCGCCGGACGTGGACTCGGGCAGTCCGTCGTCGTTGTAGCGCGTGATGACCTTCTCGGCCGCGAGGCCGCCCGCGGCCGGCAGGGTGACCGACAGCTGCTTGCCGCTGGGGGTGTAGCTGTAGTTGTACTTGTAGGTGCCGGACAGGCCCGCCGTGCCGGGCTGGGCCGGGACGACGAACTCGCGCGCGGTGGGCCGGTACTCGCCGTCGTACGCCGTGACGCGGTCGACGTAGTCGCCGGTGGCGTCGTGGCGCACCGAGCCGGCGGGCTTGCCGAGGGCGCCGGGCAGGTCGTACGTGAACTCCTTGACCGGGGCGGCGGTCGCCGAGCCCTCGCGGACCGCGAGCACGCGCCCGATCGCGTCGTAGGAGGTGAAGGTCGTCTGCTTGCGGGAGTTGGTGGCGCTGAGCTGGCGGCCCAGGGCGTCGTAGGTGAAGGAGGCGTCGCCGATGTCGGGGTCGGTGGCGGAGGCCAGCAGGCCGCGGGCGTCGTAGGTGTAGGTCCACTGGTTGCCCGCGTGGTCCTTGACGCTGGTGCGCTTGCCGCGCGCGTCGTAGCCGTACGACGTGGTCCGCCACTCCTCCTGGGCCTTGTTGGTGGACTGGTCGACGCGGGTGATGTTGCCGCGGGCGTCGGTGTAGGTGCGGGTGGCGGGGGTGGCCCCGCCCGCGGGCCGGGTGATGGTCCAGTTGTCCCCGTACTCGGCGACGTCCCAGTAGACGGTCACGCCGGAGTGCAGGGTGGTCCGCTTGACCGGGCGGCCGAGGCCGTCGTAGGAGGTGCGCACCAGGTTGGGGACCACGGCGTCGTTGAGCCGCTTGAACTGCGCGGCTTCGGGCTCGCCCTTGGCCAGGTAGGAGCCGGTCTGTTCGACGACCTGGCCCTGGTCGCCGTAGCGGGTGTCGGTGATGATCCGCCCGGGCCCGTGCGCCTCGCTCTGCTTCTGCACCGGGCGCATCAGGCCGTCGTAGATGGTCACTTCCTTGGCGTAGCCGACGCCGTCGTCCTTGAGGTTGCGGACGGTGACCGTGGTGGGCCTGGTGACGCTGGAGGACGCGGTGGCCATCTGGTAGTCGATGACCGTGTCGGGGGCCTGGGTGCCCGCGGAGCGGCCCGCCGACCAGCCCTTGATCAGGCGGCCCAGTGCGTCGTACTCCATGCGCGAGACGCGGGTGTTGGCGTCGGTGCTGGTGAGGACGGTTCCGCGGCCGGGGTCGAGGGTGACCGTGGAGGCGTGGCCCTTCTGGTTGATCTTCTTGACGGCCGTGACCGGACCGCCGGTGTCGCCGGGGGTGTACTGGGTCTCGGAGACGCCCAGTTCGGGGTCGGTCACCTTGCGCGGGCGGCCGAGCGGGTCGTAGGTCGTGGTGGTGACCACGGAGTAGGCGGTGCCCGCGCTGTCGATGCCCGCCGTGGTGGTCGGGAAGCCCTTGGTCGGCGCGATGCCCCAGCTGCCGTTGTCGTAGCTGGTGCGTACGGCGCTGATCAGCTGGGTGGCGGGATCGGCGCTCGCGTAGCCGGCGCAGGACGTGGCCGTCTTGCGCTGTTCCTTGGGCAGGCCGACGAGGTTGGCGCCGGCGTTGGAGACGTACTCCGTCTTGGAGCAGGTGTAGTCGCTGAGGGTCTCGCCGGTGCCGTTGGGCTTGACGACGGCCGTCTCCTCCTGGGTCGGCAGGCCGGTGGCGGAGTCGTACTCGGTCTCGGTGCGCACCGCCTGCCAGGAGCTGCCCACGGTCTGGATCGCGTCGGTGCGCCGGGTGCCGGTGCGGTGCGCGAGGAGGGCGGGCAGTCCTTCGCGGGTGCGCGACGCGGTCTGCTGCGACCAGGGGAAGTTGAGCGTGCGCTTGACGAGCTTGCCGCCCGTGCCGTTGTGGGTGAGGGTCTCGGCGACCATGCCCGCGTACTGCGGGGCGTCGTCGGCCGCGAGGGTGACGGTGCCGGTGGAGTCCTTGACCGCGCCGCCGGCGCCGCGGAAGTAGCGCACGGTGGAGGAGGACTGGGTCTGCGGCCGCTCCGGCGCGGGGACCGACTTGTTGCCCCGGACGGTGGTGACCTGCCGGTAGCCGCGCCACTCGCTGTAGGTGCGCAGGTCGGGCTTGCCGAACTCGTCGTCGCTCAGGCCCCAGGCGGGGTCGGTGTACGTGTACAGGGAGGTGACGCGGTCGGAGACCCCGGTGATCCGGTCGGTCTCGGTGACCGTGTGCACGACGTACTTGTTGAACCAGGCGAGCGCCGGCTTCTCCGCCTCGGCGTCCGGGGACCAGCGGACGGGAAAGCACGTGGTGGTGTTGTCCTCGGGCGCCACGGTCGGCTGCACCTTGCAGCCTCCCTTGTACGTCACCTCGATGTCGCCGCCGTTCTCGGTGGCGACCGCGCCGATGCGGGGCCGGGTGAAGCCGGGGCGCTGGTCCTTGCCGTCGCGCGGGACGAGGTTGGGGAGCTGCTGGTCCTTGAGGTAGCCGCCGAGCGGGTGGGACGGGCCGGTGCCGACGACGTACGGCTCGAAGCTGACGCCGTTGGCGCTGAGCGGGGTGCCTGTGGTGTCACCGGGCTTGTAGCCGTAGCGGGAGATGGAGTTGAGCCACAGGCCGGGCGCGGTGTCGTACCAGTCGCGCGGGAAGGAGTGCTTGAGGACGTACGAGTCGACCTTGGACAGGCCGGTGACGCCGGGGCGCTGGGCGTAGGTGGTGATGCCGCCCAGGCGCATCCGGTTCCAGAAGGAGGGGAAGGCGGGGCAGAGCTTGGAGTCGGCCTTGCAGTTGAGGTTGCCCGGGCTGTCCCACCAGGGGCGGTAGGAGGCGGGGTCCTTGGTGTTGTCGAACTTCTCGGAGGCGCAGACGGTGGTGTCCTGCAGGCAGCGCTGGGCGCGCAGGAAGTCGACCTTCGCGGCGGGGGTGGCGCCGAGGGCGCCCTCGCGCAGGCCGTACTCGATGGAGTCGGGCAGGCCTCCGCGGTCGTACTTCTCGGGGGACTTGAACTTCTTGTTGACCGCGTAGTAGTTCGCCGACCGGGCCCAGTTGACGATCATGGCGTTGCCGGCCGGGTCCAGCACCTTGTCCAGGCCCCAGTGCCAGGCCTGCTGCTTGTTGGTGTCGCCGTTGCAGCGCGAGTCGGCGAAGGCGGCGGCGTGGCAGGGCTCGCCGGGGTGGTTGCCGAAGACGGGGACGGTGAAGACGGAGTCGGTGTCGGCGTGGCCGTCGCCGACCTTGTTGAGCCCGAAGTAGTAGGTGACGCCGTCGCGCGTGGTGACGACCCAGTACTCGCCGTTGTTGTCCTTGTTGGACGCCCCGGTCCTCAGCTCGACCCGGGTGCCGTCGTCGCTCTGCGGGCGGTAGGTGGTGTCGTCGACGCGGACCAGTTCGGTGGTGCGGCCCCCGAAGGACATGACGGCGTTGTACGAGGCCCAGCACAGGTCGGAGGTCTTGTACTTCTTGTCGGCGTTGTTGGGCGTGCCCGCCGCGATGGCCTTGCGGTCGTCCTTGCAGGTCCGGTAGTGGCGTTCGATGTAGCCGGGGTTGTAGTCCCAGCCCTCGCCGATCCAGGAGGCCTGCGGGGAGTTGGTGGCCGTCCTGCCGTCGACCATCTGGGAGTTGTAGTCCAGCGAGATCTTCGGCGCGGGACCGGCCGGGGTCGGCGGCACCTGCACGGGGTAGGACCAGGTGAACGCGCCGGACGAGCTGCCGGCGGTCCACTTGCCGCTGGAGGCCAGGGGGCTGGCCTTGAAGGTGCCTCCCTCGCCGGCCCCGGAGTCGACGGCGCCGATGACGGCCTGGTCGCCGCCCGCGGCGGCCTGCTGGATCCCGGCGGAGCGGCTGTACGAGGCCTGGAGGACGCCGGACGCGGGCGCGCCCGTCCGGGGTGCGGCGACCGGGGTGACGGTGCCGTCCGCGGCGGTGTCGACCGTCGCGGTGATCGTCTTCGACGTGGTGTCGTTGACCGTGTCCAGTTCCTCGTAGGTGCGGCACTCCTCGGCGTCGGGAGTGGTCAGGTAGCACTCGGGGAACTGCACGAAGGTGAGCCTGGAGGCCCAGTCGGCGCCGTAGAGGTTCTGGTAGGCCTTGTAGTCGAGCTGCACCGAGACGGGCACGGAGCCGGTGGCGGGCGCGGTGACCTTGACGACGGCGCCGTCGACGCCGTCGGCCTCGGGCGTGGTGCGCGAGTACACGCTGACCTGCCACGTGCCGGTCGGTACCGCGGCGTCGGGCGCCGGGCCGAGTTTCACGGGGAGCGTGCCGACGGGTTCGAGCGCGGCCGGCGCGGCCGTGGCGGCGCCGTACGAGGCCTGCACGGCCCCTGCCTGGGGCGCGCCGAAGGTGACGGCGGCGGTACCGCCGGCGGGCGGCGTCGCCGTTCCCGCCGGCGGCTGGTCCTGGTCGGCGGGCGCCTCGACGGCGATCGAGCCCAGACCCGCGTTGCGGTTCTCGCCATCCACCCGCTTCTCGGTGGGCAGTTGCTCCAGTACGAGTTCCTCGCGGGGCACCTCGTCCTTGGCCGGTCCCGGCGGCAGGGCCGCGGCCCGTACCGGGAGCAGCGTGACGAGCAGTGCGGCACCGATCGCCGGGACGACGACGGTGCGCAGGCGCGTGGAGCGCGCCGAGAACGTGGCAGGCACGGGTGGGGTCCCCCCGGACGACAAGAAGCGGTCCGGAGACGGACCAGCGGTGATGCCCTATCAGAGACGGGATTCTGTAGGTGAGTTGTGAAGGAAAACCAGAAGGAAAGTGATCAAGTGATGATGATCACAGCACCAAACGCGCCGATCAGCTGACGGGTTCGGGAATTTGCCGTCAGCGGGCCACCGCGGGGCCCTCCACGTAAACGGGCTGCTTCGCCGGATTACCGGCCCGAGCGTCGAAGTGGCCGGAAATCGACCTCGATCATGGCCGGATTGTCGACGTAATGCACAGGTTCGTCCGTCCGGTGTCGCCCCTGACCCCCGCGGCACCGCACACACCCCGGCACGCCGGGCAACGGCCGGCGCCGCCGCCCGGTTCCCCTCGTCCCCGTGACGGGGTCCGGGCCGTAGGCCATGATCTCCACGCATTCACCACGCCGGAGCCCCCAGGGCCACGCGCGTGGCAATCCGGAACGACCCGGCCCGCGCTCGCGCGCCCGCCGGTGTCGAGGGGGAAGGAACAACCTCGCTCATGACTGGCAGATGGCGCACGCCCGGGCGCAGGCCGCTCGCGGCGACGGCGGCGGTCGCCGTCGCCGCCTCCGTCCTCACCTACGCGGGACTCACCGGCCACCAGGACGGCGATGGCGCCGCGCGGCCCGGCACGCACAGCGCCGTACCGCTGGGCGAGACCGAAGCGGCCGGCCAGGCCCGGAAGTCCGGCCGGGCCGTGGAGGCGACCGGGCTGCGCACCGCGTACTCCACGACCTGGGCCAGGCCCGACGGGCTGTTCCAGCGGCGCATCCACGCCAGCCCGATCCGCGCCCGGGTCGACGGGGTCTGGAAGGCCATCGACACGGACCTGCAGCGGGTCGCGGGCGGCTGGAGCCCCCGCGCCACCAACGTCCGCACGGTCTTCTCCGCCGGATCGGCGGGACGGGCCACCGCGGGGTCCGCCGTGCCGTCCTCCGACGAGACCGGCCGCGCCTCGCGCACCACTCCGCGGCGCGTGTCGCTGCTGCCGCAGGCCTCGACCGCCACCGGCAACACCATCGCCACGCTCACCGTCGACGGCCACGACATCGTGCTGACCTGGCCCGGGACCGTGCCCACCCCGGTGATCGATGGCTCCCGCGCCCTCTACCCGGAGATCCTGCCCGGCGCCGACCTCGTGCTGACCGCCGACGACGGCGGCTTCGCACAGCTGCTCGTGGTCAAGACCCGCCAGGCCGCCGCGGACCCCCGGGTCGCACGGCTGGCCTACGGCCTCTCCTCCCCCGACCTCAGCTTCGAGCTCGACCCGACCACCGGCATCGTCTCGGCCGTGGACTCCGACGACCGGGACGTGGCCGAGTCCCCGACCCCCCTGATGTGGGACAGCTCCGGCACCCCCGCGCTCACCGACGGCCAGGCCGGGACCTCAGCGTCGCCGACCGCGCCCGAGGCGACCCCGTCGGAGGGCCCGGCCCCCTCCGACACCCCGGAGGACCAGCCCTCCCCCGAGCCGTCGGACTCCCTCGACGACGGCGACCAGGAGGACCCGTTCGACGAGGTGCTGCCCACGGCGACCGACGAGGCGGCCGACCCGTCCGTCATCGGGGAGATCGAGGGCACCGCGCCCCCCGTACCGCCGGAGCCCACCCCGGAGCCCTCGCAGACGGGCTCCGGCGCCACCCTGTCGCTGCCCGGCGTGAACGGTCCGCAGCCGGACTCCCGGGGCACGCTCGTCGGCGTGGACCTGGACGGCTCGGACTGGGTCCTCACCCCCGACCGCGCCTTCCTGGACGACCCCGCCACCGTCTACCCGGTCTTCGTCGACCCCTCGGTCAAGAAGCACACCAACGACTGGACCACCGCCTACAGCCGCCACCCCAGCGCCAGCTTCTACAACGGCAAGAACTTCAACAAGGGCGGCACCCACGAGGCCCGCGTCGGCTTCGAGTCCGACACCTGGGGCACCTCGCGCTCCTTCTTCAGCATCGACTGGGACCCCGACCTGAAGGGAGCCACGGTCCACGGCGCCAAGCTGCGCACCCTGGAGACGTACTCCTGGTCGTGCAGCGCGCGCAGCATGTCCGTGCACCTGACCGGCACCATCAGTTCCAAGACGAACTGGAAGAACGCGCCGTCCATGACCAGTGCGAACAAGATCGGGGGCGGTAGCTTCGCCCACGGCTGGAAGTCGTCCTCCTGCCCCGACGACTGGGTCGCCTTCGACATCAAGTCCACGGCCAAGAAGGCCGTGGACGGCGGCTGGAAGACGATGACCATCGGCATGCGGGCCACCGACGAGAACTCCCAGTACTCCTGGAAGAAGTTCCAGGCCGACGGCGGCACGGACCCGTACGTCGACCTCTCCTACAACCGGCCGCCCGCCGCACCGGGCAGCATGGTCCTCGACCCCAACGGCGTGCGCTGCGACACCACGTCGCCGTACGTCAACATCGGTGCCTCCTCGATCACGCTGTGGGCCAACAGCAGCGACAAGGACGGCAACCTCCAGTCCGTGAACTTCGAACTGTGGCCCTCCGGGGGGAGCACCTCCAACCTGCTCGGCGGCAAGGCCAAGGTGTCCGTCGGCAGCCAGGGCGGCTCGGCCAAGGTGCACACCGACCCCTTCTCCACCAGCGGGCTGAAGAACGGCACCACGTACTCGTGGCGGGCCAAGTCGGTCGACAAGTTCGGTGCCACCTCCTCGTACTCCCCCGCGAAGACGCCCTGCCGGTTCGTCTTCGACAACGCCAGACCGAGTCCGCCGTCGGCCGTCTCCACCCAGTTCCCGGACGCGGACGCCGGCGACAACGGGTTCAACAACGACCCCGAGGACGCGAAGTGGAGCACGGTGAAGTTCGGCACCGCCGGATCCTTCACCTTCAAGGCGACGCAGACGGACGTGGTCAAGTACGAGTACGGATTCAACCAGGCGTCCTACCCGTTCTCGGTGGCCCGGACGAACGGTGCGCCGGTCACCACGACGACCACGGTCAACAACGTGAAGCCGCCCCTGGCGGGACCGAACGTGCTGTACGTCCGCGCAGTCGACGACGCGGGCAACCCCTCGGCGCCGACCAAGTACCTGTTCTACGTCACGCCCAGGGACCAGGCCGACAAGCCCGGCGACTTCACCGGTGACGGGCTCCCGGACCTGATGGTGGTCGACGGCAACGGCAACCTGCGCCTGTACGCCTCCGAGTCGACCACCGACCTCAGCAAGGGCACCGGCGACCTCGACTACTCGATGTCGGGCGCCTACCAGGGCAACGCCGCCAAGGACCCCAACGGGACCGACAGCCTGCCCCAGTACGTCGCCGCGCCTTCCGGCTACTGGAAGAACACCCTGGTCACCCACCTCGGCGACATCTACGGCGGTGACGGCCTGCAGGACCTCGTGGTGCGCCGCGACGGAAAGCTCTGGGTGTATCCCGGCGACGGCTACGGCGGCGTCAACATCGACAAGCGCCAGGCCGTCCTGCTCCCCTCCAACGCGCCCGCGCCGGACAGCATCAGCCAGATCGTCTCGGCGGGCGACGCGACCGGGGACGGCAAGACCGACTTCTTCCTCAGGGTCGGTGACGCCCTCTGGATCCTGGTGGGCTACAACGGCGCCAGCGTCGAGAAGGCCGTCCAGCTGTCCGCCTCGGCCTGGACCGAACGGGACGTCGTCACGGCGCAGGACGTCAGCGGGGACGGCGTCACCGACGTCATCTACCGCAGCGACACCAGCGGAAAGCTCTACCTGCGGACCGGCAAGAAGGACGCCTCCGGCAGCGGCGTCGACCTGACGTCGCTCGGCTCCGGCGCCAACTCCGCGGGCGGGGCCGACACCGTCTACGGTGCCGCGGGCTGGAGCCGCGCCAGCATCCGCCTGCTCTTCGGGACACCGGACGCGAACGGCGACGGGATCCCGGACATCTGGACCGTGCGCACGGACGGCGCCGTACGGTTCTACGCGGGCACCCGGGGCGAGATGCCGCACGCGGGCGTCGAGGTCGTCAGCAACAGCGACGGGGCGGGCTGGAAGTACAAGTCCGCCATCGGCTGAGCCGGGGCAGGACCACCGCCGAGGGGCGCTCCTCCACTACGGGGGGACGCCCCTCGGCGGCGCTCCGGCCGGACGAGCGAGGTCCGCACGTGCGGACCGGAACGTCACGGGCGCGTGCGGGGCCGGTCATTCCGGGACGGTGCGGCCGAGGTACGCGGCCACGTGGTCCAGGGCCGGTGCGTGCTCGGGCAGGGGCCGCGCCGGGGCGAAGGATCCGCCGGGGGTGCGGGGCAGGGCCCCGTAGACCTCTCGTACGACCGGGAGGGCGGCGCGCGCGATGTCGGGCTCCAGGTCGCGGTCGCGGCCGAGTGCGGTCGCCAGGTCCCAGCCGTGCACGAGGAGTTCGACGAGGAGCTGCTCGACGACGCGACGGCCGGGAGCGGGGCCGAAGGAGCGGGCCGTCATTCCCGGCGCCATGAAGGCATCGCGCGCGTGGGCCGCGGCGGCCTCGAAGGCGGCGACGTGGTCGTCACCGAGGTGGTCGTCGGTGTGGCCGTCGGTGGGAGGCGTGCCGTGGGCCAGGCCGCCCCAGATGACGTGCTCCCACACCAGGTGGTCGAGCAGGTCGCGTACGGTCCAGGCCGCGCAGGGAGTCGGCAGTCCGAACCGGTCCGGCGCCGTCGCGCGCACGAGCGAGCCGACCGTGTCCTGGACGCGCGTGAACGCCTCCAGGACACCGCCCGGCCAGGGGTCGGAGCCGTCCGTGCAGAGGGCTTCGAGCCGGGTGGTGCCCGCGCCGGGCGCGGGATTGGCGCGCAACGCGGTGGTGAGCCAGCGGCCTTCGTCGGCGATCCCGGGCGGCACGGGGCGACCTCCGAGGACGCACAGCAGCTGCCAGAAGCGTTCGACGGCGGGCTCGGCCGCGTGGCTGAGCTGTTCGAGCAGGAGCGTGCGCGCCTCGGCACCGTCGCGGGTCACGGCGGGTGCGGTGTTCGCGCCGCTGGGCAGCCAGGCGGCGATGACCCCGGCGACGACCTGGTCGGCGGCCGGTGAGTCCGCCGCGATGCC
This sequence comes from Streptomyces sp. NPDC001941, assembly GCF_040296945.1. Taxonomy (NCBI): domain Bacteria; kingdom Bacillati; phylum Actinomycetota; class Actinomycetes; order Kitasatosporales; family Streptomycetaceae; genus Streptomyces; species Streptomyces sp. NPDC001941. The sequence goes on from NZ_JBEOYE010000006.1 coordinate 145,074, forward strand.
GCTCCGCATGGCGACGCGGACGCGTGTGGTCCAGGTCGTGGTGAGGGCGCGCATCTCCTCGGCCATCGCGGAGTCCCGCACTTGCCGGCCTTGCGGATCCCGACCCTGCGCTTCCTGGTCATGTGCTGCCTGGCCCTGCGCTTCCTGGCCCTGTGCTTCCTCCCCGTAACGGGCGGCGTACCGGGCCATGCGCCGCATGGCGGGTCGCAGCTCCCCTCCGGCGATCAGCTCGCCCAGTTCGAGCCAGGCGTCGACCTGCTCGTCGGTCGGATTCTCGGGGAGCCCGGAACCAGCTGCGCGGAGCCCCTCACGGAAGTGGGGCACCTCCAGGTCGCCGAGGGTGTCGGTGAGGAAGTCGTGGACCAGCCGGCGGCGTTCGTCGGGGGACATGTGGGCGGTGCGGGTCATCAGGACGAGTCCTTCGTGGGTGGTGCGGCGTGTGACGGTACGCAGGACGGCCTGGTGGGTCCGCAGCCGGCGGATCTGCCCCTCCAGGGCCTCGACGTGCGCGGCCGCCACCTCGGCGAGCCCGCCCTCGCGGTCCAGCGCGGCCCGGATCTCGCCGAGGCCCAGCCCCAGGTCCCGCAGGGTGCGGGCCAGCTGGAGCCGGGCCACGCCGTCGGTGTCGTACAGGCGGTAGCCGCCGGTGGTCCGGCCGACCGGTACGACGATGCCCGCGTCCGACCAGTGCCTGACCACCTTCACCGGCAGCCCGGTCCGCCGTGCCACGGCCCCGATGCTCCACGTGGGCCCTGGCGCTCCGTCCTTGCTCATGCGCTCCACCTTCGACTCTCCCCCCGTGGGAGGGTCAAGCTTCACGGGTGTCCTACGCGAACGCGACCACCAGCGTGGCCGCGACCGGGGCCAGGTACAGGACCGGGAAGGCGACGGTCTTGTAGGAGCGGGCGCGCAGGACGGTGACGACCGCGCCGAGGAAGTACAGGATCAGGCCCACCGCGGCCGCCACTCCGAGGGCGGGCACGGCCAGACCGGCCAGCAGCCCCGCCGCGCCGAGGAGCTTGAGGAGCCCGAGCGGCGTCCACCAGGCGCGGGGCACGCCGTAGGCCACCAGGGGCTCGACGACGAAGGGGGCGCGGCGGAGCAGCGAGACGCCCGAGAAGCCGACCCAGAGGGCGGTCAGGACGGTGAGTACGACGGCGGTGGTGGACATGGTGGGGCTCCTGGGGTCTCGGTGCTGCGTGCGGGGCCGGGGCTGTTGCTCGCGGCCCGTCGGGGTGTGACCCCATCACAGCCCCCACCCGCCGAGAACCCCAGCCCGGTGGGACACCGTGGGACACCGAAGAACTGCCTGACCTGCACAGATGTCCGAGCCATGCGTGGTGCGCGGCTGGGACGCAGCAGGCGGATACCGTCCCTGGGCGCGGGCCGCGGGGCGGGTCAGGCCGTGATCCGGGTGGTCGGGACCGGGTGTTGGAGCGGCGGGTTTCAGGAGTCCGAGCGCAGACCCAGGGAACTGTGGAGCACCACACCGCCCGCGACGTCGTCGGAGCCCGAGTTCTCGCGCGTAAGCTCCACCAGCGCGGACCGCAGGTCGGCCGCGGGCTCGCCCAGGACGATGGAGCTCATCACCAGTTCCAGCATGACGCGGTCGTAGGCGTCGTCCGTGTCCGCGGGCACGCGGCGGCGTTGCGCCACGGCGCTGACGATCCGCCACCCATCCTCCACTGGTGCGAAGTCGGCGGTGTAGATCCCCTTGCCGGTCCAGCTCCGGTGCAGGTGGACCACGTGCTCCTCGGTGATGACGTGCCACTTCTCGTCCATGTCGCGGGCCGCGTACCCACGCCGGATCCGTTCCCAGTCCGCGTCCGACCAGATCCGCTCGGGCAGCCGCTCCATCGGCCGTGGATCCGCGATCGGCTTGAGAGGGCGGCGGGAGAACATGGCACGGGATATGACGGTTTCATCAGCGGGCATGGAGTGATCCTACGAAGGCCGGCAGCGGCGCAGCATCTGGCCCGGGGTGTCAGGACCTGTCCCTCGCGCTCCTTGCCGGAAGCGGGCAAGCACGTGCCGTCCCCCTTACCTGATCGCCCCCTGGTGGGTACGACCGGGCGGGCGTCACCCTGGTCGCCGGTCACCGGTCACCGGTCGCTCGCGTCAGTGGCCGACGTCGGGAGGACGAGGCACAGTCGGGGAACAGGCACGGTCGGGGGGACAGGCACATGAGACATGCCCAGTACCGGGTCCATCACGTGGGGATCTACCGGTGGTTCGCGGTCGTCGGCCTCGTGCTCGTCGGCGCGTCCGGGGTGGTGAACGCCGTCGCGGTGGACGGCCCGGCGCCCCAGCCGTACCTCAGGACCCACCTCACCGAGCTCCAGGTGATCCACGAGGACCCCGACGGCACGTGCGTCGTGCGGTACTGGGAGTACGTCAGCGAGAAGGAGCGCGTCGTCCCCTTCCGGTGCGACCCCGACCGGGGCTCGACCTTGAAGGCGCCCAACGACCTCGACGCCCCCGACCAGGGGGTCGAGTACGGCTCCATGATCGACGAGGGTCCCCACGAGGGCGATCTGCTCGTGGTGGACGCGCGTGGGGAACACGTCGCCGAGAGCGACGAGGACCCGCGCGGTGACACCGGGGGCGACGACGTCGACACCACGTACGAAGTCGTCGGCTTCCTCGGCTTCTTCGGACTGCTCTCCCTGGCGGTCGGCGTCCTGTGCGGCGGCGCACGTTCGGCGCGCCGGCTCAAGGGCATCAGTCCGCTGCTCGTGCGCCGGGCGCGACGGCTGCGGCAGGACGCCGCCGCCGTCGCGCAGGACCACCGCGCGGCGGTGCGGGCCGTGCGGGAGGCGTGGGAGCCGCTCCACCAGGAGCTGCTCGCAGCGGAGTTGGCCGCCAGGCCCCTGTCCAAGCTGCGCGGCACCGGTCTGAACAGGGGTCACTTCGCGGTGCTCGCGGACCACGGCGTGCGGACGGTGCGCGACGCGCTCGACGCGGAGGTCTGGGGTGTGGCAGCGGTGCCCGGGATGGGACTGGAGCGGGCGGAGAAGGTCGTGGCCGCGGCCCGCCGCACGGCGGCGGGGCTCGACCGGGACAGCGCCCTGCCCTTGGACCCGGACCGCCAGGACGCGGAGACGACCGCGCTGTTCAACGCGCTGCGGGTGCTGGTGGAGGCCCGCGCCACGGCGGAACCCACGATACGGGAGGGCCGGTCCCTGGCCGCCGGCCTGGACGCCCTGCTCTGCGAGGCCGCCCCGGCGACGGGGGTGCGGCCGATGCTGCGCGCGGACCCGCGCGAACGCCGACGGGCCCGGGAGGCCGTCTCGGGCCTGCGCGAACTGATCGCACGGGCCGGGGCGGACGGGGTACGGGCCCGGCTCGCGCAGGCGTCCGTCGACCTGCTGCGCGGGCCGGACGCCGACCCCGCGGGCATCGCGGCGCGGATCGACTACGCGTCCCGCCCGACGGAGTACCGCAGGGCCCTGCGCGAAGCCACGAGCGGCTCGGCACGGGTGCGAGCGGATCGCTAGGACTTGTCCGGCCGATCAGGCCGGGTCCACGCCCGTCAGGTCGCGGCTCGCGTCCCACAGGCGGGTCGCGACGGCGCGGTCGGCCAAGTGGTCCCACACCGTCTCGCGTCGCGGCTCGCCCCGCAGTCCGAAGACCCGCGGACCCCACAACTGGCCCCCGCCCACGGCCGGATCGAGGACCGCCCGCACCGCGGGCCACGCCCCGGCGTCCTTGCCCTGGACGAGGAGGGCCGCGGGTGCCGCGCCCAGCCGTGCGCCGGTGGTACGTACGTGGACCGGCGGCCGCGACGGGGTGAGCGAGTCCAGTGCGCCGCCGGGGTGGACCACCACGCTCACCACCGTGCTCCCGGCGGCCCGCAGGCGGCGGTCGAGTTCGAGGCCGAAGTACATCTGGGCCAACTTCGAGCGGCCGTAAGCCCGTTGGGGCCGGTAGTCCTCGCGGGACTGCAGGTCGTCCAGGTCGAGCCGCTCGGACTTCGCGGCGAAGCTGCCCGTGGTCACGACACGGCCCGCCGGCGCGGCTGCCAGCAGTGGCAGCAGCCAGTGGGTCAGGACGAAGTGTCCGAGGTGGTTCGTGCCGAACATGAGCTCGTGGCCGTCCCCGGTCTCCCCGCGCGGCGGGTCGTCCAGCGCGATCCCGGCGTTGAGGACGACCGCGTCGAGGTGCTCGACTCCCGGTGGGTCCGCCAGCAGGTCCGCGAGCGAGTCCACCGTCGTCCTGAGCGACGACAGGTCGGCGAGGTCGAGCCGTACGGCCTTCGCCCTGGCGCCGGGGACACGTGCGCGGATCGAGGCCAGCGCGACCTCGGCCCTGACGGAACTGCGGCTGCCGAGTACGACAGTGGCTCCGGTGGACGCCAGTTGTTCGGCGACGAAGTAGCCGATGCCGGCGTTCCCGCCGGTGACCAGGAAGACGCGGCCTTCGGCGTCCGGCAGTCGGCGGACGTTCCAGCGTGGGGTGGGCGACATGGCGACGGGGCTCCTTGCGGCGGGAAGAGGCAGTCACGGGTGCTTCTCCGAGCACCTCGGAACCCCACACTCCCAGCGGCCACCGACACATCGCCTGTGGATCACCGACAGAGCGGACGGGCCCAACGGGCAGTTCAGCGCCCGCCGCCCGCCTCGATGCTCAGCGCGCGGACGAACGCCGCTTCCGTCTCCGCGTTGAAGAACCCCGAGATCCCGCGCAGGAGTTGCAGGGCCGTACGGACCCCGCCCGGCAGCGGACTCGGCAGCCCGCAGGCGGGCGCGGGGTGCTTGTCGGGGGCGGTGCGGGCGGCCTCCAAGTGGGCCTGCGCCCGGGGCAGATCGCCGCCGCTGGCGTGACGTACGGCGCAGGTCACGTCGTAGGAGGCGCTGCGTGAGAGTTCGAGCAGCGAGCGGACCACGGTCGCGCCCTGGCCGTCCTGGGCGAGCCGCAGAGCCGGTTCGTCGACCGCGGCGCTGAGATGACCGCCCGCGCGGTCGAGGATCTTCGCTATGGCGGACAGCCGTCCCGGCTCCAGGTATGCCTGAGGTGCCATGCCGAATCCTTTCATCACCCCGCGCGTAGAGCTGTGCGTAGGACTGTGCGGAGGGCTGTGTGGGGGGCTATGCGTAGAGCTGTGCCTCCAGCCTTATCTCCGACTTGTCCTCGGCGTGAACCTCGCCGTGGGGGCGCACGGTCCGCGCAGAGGCACACGCGGCGCGTCGGCCGGGCGCGGGGCCGGGCACCCGGGAGGCGCCCGGCCGCGCCCTCACCAGGAGGACTTCGTCACGCCGGGCAGGTTCCCGGCGTGCGCCTCGGCCCGCACCCGGACCCGCGACAAGCCGAAGGTGCGCAGGTGGCCACGGGGGCGGCCGTCGACGTTGTCACGGTTGCGCACCCGTGTGGCGCTCGCGTCGCGGGGCTGACGGCGCAGCTCCGCCCGGGCGGCGGCCTTCGCCGCTTCGGCAGCCTCCGAAGCGTCCGGGGACGCCAGGACGGCCTTCAGCTCGGCCCGCCTCCGCGCGTAGCGCGCGACGATCCGCTTGCGCTGCTCGTTCTTCGCGATCTTGCTCTGCTTCGCCATCAGACACGCTCCCCACGGGCCCGGATCCGGGCGACGGCGGCGGCGACCCCGATGGCGTCGACCGTCTTGAAGGCGCGTGCGCTCAGCCGCAGCCGCACGTACCGCCCCTCTCCCGGGAGCCAGTAGCGCTTGCTCTGGACGTTGGGGTCGAAGCGTCGCGACGTACGCCGGTGCGAGTGGGAGATCTTCTTGCCGAAGACCGGTCGTGCGCCGGTCAGTTGACAGTGAGCGGACATGTGCGGTGCTGCCTTTCCCTCGATGCTCTCGATCGACGTCCCGATCGAAGATCCGATCGACATCCCGATCGATGACCTCGATGCCTTCGATCCGTTATTGAAAATGGTAATCGTTGTCGTATAGTACCTGTCATGGCCCGCAACGAGGTACGCCCGATCATCAAGCTCCGCTCCACCGCCGGAACCGGCTACACGTACGTGACCCGCAAGAACCGCCGCAACGACCCGGACCGGCTGGTCCTGCGCAAGTACGACCCCGCGGCCGGGCGCCACGTCGAGTTCCGCGAAGAGCGCTGACCGCGCCGGACCGGCCCGCCCCTCCTCCCCCGTACACCCCCAAGGAGCACCCGTGAAGCCCGGAATCCACCCCGACTACCGCCCGGTCGTCTTCCGCGACAAGGCCGGCGACTTCGCCTTCCTCACCCGGTCGACCATGACCAGCGACAAGACCGTCGAGTGGGAGGACGGCCGGACCTACCCGGTCGTCGACGTCGAGATCTCCTCGGCGAGCCACCCCTTCTACACCGGCACGCAGCGCGTCCTGGACACCGCGGGCCGCGTCCAGCGGTTCGAGCGGCGGTACGGACGAGACGGCGGCCGACGATGACGCACGAAGGCGCGACCTCCGGGGGACCGGCCCCCGGGGAACAGGCACCCGGGCGGCCGATGCCCGTCGTGGTCGTCGGCGGCCTGCACGCGGACGCCCGCCGCGCCGCGGTCGAACGGCTGCTGCGCGAGGTCCCCCACAGCGCCGCCCTGCACCACGACGCTTCCGCCGGCCCGTCGGGCACGGTGCGCCGCAGCGTGCGCGACGCGGACGGAGAGACGTCCTGGGGCGAGGCGCCGCTCGTCAACGACTGCGCCTGCTGCGCCCTGCGCGAGGACCTGGTGCCCGAGCTGGAGCGTCTGGCCGACAGCGGCCTCACGCGCCTGGCCGTGGTGGAGCTGTGGGACTCGGTGGAGCCCCGCGCCATGGCCGAGGTCATCGCCACCCACGGCGGGAACCTCTTCCAACTGACCAACGTCATCACGGCGATTGACCCGTCCCTTGTCCTGGCCTGCCTGTCCAACGGCGACGACCTCGCGGAGGCCGGACTCGCCGCGACCCCCGCCGACCAGCGCACGGTGGCCGACACCTTCGCGCGACAGCTGGAGTACGCTCCCGTCCTCGCCGTGGCCGACAGCCCCGGGACCGGTCTCGACGACCTCGCGCTGCTCCGGCAGTTGCACCCCTGCGCGACACACGTCTCCATCGGGTCGGGGCAGTTGGCGGCGGTCGCGTTCGCGGGCACCGCGGGTTCCGCGGGCTTCGACGTGGACGCCGCGGCCGCCGCCCAGCACCCGGCGTGCGCACGGCTGCCCCACGACTGCGAGGAGCAGGGCGTCAGCACGCTCGTCTGGCAGCGTCGCCGCCCCTTCCACTCCAGCCGTCTGTACGCGGCACTGGAGCACCTGAGCTGCGCCGCCGCCCGGAGCCGGGGGCGGTTCTGGCTGGCGGACCGCCCCGACAGCCTGCTCGGCTGGGACGCTGCCGGAGGCGCGCTGTGCGTGGAGAGCGCCGGGCCCTGGATGGCCTCACTGCCGGACGCGGCCTGGGAGTTGATGCCCGCCGAGCGGCGTACGGCGGCCGCGCTCGACTGGCACCCGGAGCACGGCGACCGGTGCCAGCACCTCGTCTTCACCTCCCCGGACCTCGACCGGCAGGGGCTGCTCTCCCTGCTCGACTCCTGCCTGCTCACCGACGCCGAACTCGCCTCCGGCCCCGGCACCTGGCGCCACCCCACCGGCTTCGACCGGCTGCTCGACTCCGCCGCCTGACCCGCACCGACCGCTCGCCCGTCCCCCTCGACAAGGGAGCCACCATGCCCCGTACCACCACGTCCGCGCCCGTCCGCAAGAGCCGCCCGAATCCGCTCGACACGGCCCGGGTCACGTACATCGACTACAAGGACACCGACCTGCTGCGGAAGTTCGTCTCGGACCGGGGCAAGATCCGCAGCCGTCGCGTCACCCGGGTGAGTCGGCAGCAGCAGCGCCGGATCGCCACGGCCGTCAAGAACGCCCGTGAGATGGCGCTGCTCCCCTACTCCGGACGCTGAACACTCCCTGACCACCCGCTGATCACTCGCTGATCCCCCACCGACTACGAGGAGTTGGCCCATGGCCGTTCCCAAGCGCAAGACGTCCCGCAGCAACACCCGTCACCGAAGGGCCCAGTGGCGCGCCCTCGCTCCCGCCCTGGTCCCCGTCACCGTCGACGGGAGCACCACCCTGGTCCCCCAGCACCTGCGCAAGGCGTACGAACGCGGCCTCCTCCGCCCGGACGCCTGACCCTCTTCCCGCTCCTGTCCCTCTCGCTCCTCCTGCTCCTCCGTGCTCGTGTCGTCGTTCGCGCCGCGGCACCGTCGATCCTCCCCGCATCTTTGCGATCGCTGACAGTGACGCGGACCCCTCTCGGTACCCGTCCTCCCCCTTCCCGCCATAGTCGGTTTCCGGACACATCTGGTCACCCGGCCGCGGCGCAGCTCCTCGGTGCGCCAGGGCTCCGGCACTGCCCCGTGAGACCCAACTACGGGCTCCCAGGCTGGAGGAACGCGGGTGAGCGCCACCTGCGACAGATGCGCCGGCCGTCGTCGTCGGCGCCCCTCAGAGCAACTTGTGGCCATTCGGCGTCCGCGGTGGTGGCAGTGCTGTCATCTGCGCCGCAGTTTGCTTGCCATGGGGATGGGAGGCGGGTTCTACTCAGGGTGACGAGGGAGTCCGGCGCGAGTCCGCGGCTCGTCGGCTCAACGCGCTCGGGCACGAGGGAGGCACGTGTTTCTGGAACGGGTTCGCATGCGGCGCCTCACGACGGCGCTGCGCGACGGCTCCCGGCGCCACGGCCACGGCTTCGCGGTCGAGGACGACGCGGAACGCTTCGGCCTCATGCCGGCCCCGCGGATGAGCGGGCACCTCTCGCGCCCGACGAGGGCGGGCCCCCCGAACGGTCACATCGACCACGCGCTCGTCACGGGCGGCCGGTCCTGACGTGAGCAGCCGCTCGTACCGCGTCTCCGCGCCGGGGACGCCCTTGGCCGCGCTGTGGCGGCGCGTGTTCGCGAACGCCACCGACTTCGCCAACGCCACCGACTTCGCCTGGAGTTGACCGCAGTGCCCCTCATCGCCAACTCGCCGGCCGAGCCCCGACTCGTGATGCCCGGTGGCAAGGTCGCGATCATCGCTCCCGTCGACGGCGACACCCGCCTGGCCCAGGAGTACCGGGCGCAGGGGTGGCGGTGCGTCGCGGTCCGGCTCGGGGGCGGGCACGCCCCGGCCCCCGGCCACCTCCCTCACCGCAGCGGCTACGGCGAGGAGTTCGTGCACGACGAGGGGCTGCGGCACACGCTGGAGCGGCTGCGCGTGAGCGAGGTGACCTCCGTGGTCGCGGGCAGCCACCGGGGGGTCGCCCTGGCCGACCGGCTGGCCGCGGAGCTGGACCTGGCGGGGAACGACCCGGCGACCTCCTGGCTGCGCACCGACCGGGGGGTGCAGGCGGCCGCCCTGCGCGACGCGGGCCTCTCCGCGCCGCGCACGCTCAGCACGTCGAGCCTCACGCAGGCGCTGAAGTGGGCCGGGTTCTGCGGGATGGACCGCTTCGTCCTGGCCAGTGCCGACAGCGCCGTACCCCTGGAGCCGGCGCTGTGCCGCACCACGACGGAGCTCCGTGACGCGTGGGAGCGGCTCCGCGCGGAGGCGCCCCGGCACACGGACGACCCCGAGTTCGTCGTCCAGGAGCACGTGCCGGGGGCGCGGTACCTCATCGACACCGTCAGCGGACCGGTCGAGCGGCACCCCGTGGTCGTCGGACTGTGGCGGGAGACGCTCACGGAGGACGGCCTGCACCAGCGGACCGACGCCGTGCCCGGTACGGACCCGCACGCCAGGTCCCTGAAGCAGTTCGCGCTCCGGGCCCTGCCCGTCCTCGGGATCGGCCTCGGCCCGGCCCGCCTGCACGTCGCCCTCGCCCCCGGGTCGGGCGCCACGCTGCTGCGGGCCCAGGCGTACGTGCAGGAGGGCCCGACCGGACCACTGCACGGCCACGCCTGCGACCCCGTCCGCGCCGCCGCGACGGCCGACGTGGCCGGTCTCGTACGCCCCGTGGCGCTCCCGCGCCGGTTCACGACGCGCATGACCCTGGCCGCGGGGGACGACGGCTTCGTCGACGCCCGCGTGCTGCGGAGGCTGCGCTCGCTGCCGGCCGTCGCCCACGTCTGCCCGGGGCTGACCGCGGGCGCGCCGGTACGGCGCACCGTCGACGAGGCGTCCTCCCCCGGCCACGTCGTCCTGGACGGCCAGGACCGCCGGACGGTCGAGGATACGTACCGGTCCATCCGTCTGATGGAGACGGGGGGCTTGTACGCGGGGGCCTGAGTCCCCGTCCGGTCGTCAGGCCGCCGTCAGGACAGTGCCGTCGGTTTCCGGGGCGGCGGCAGGGCGCGGAGCAGTTCCCACAGGGGGCGCGACCCGGAGGCCCAGGCGCCCAGGAGGTGCCGGTCGACGACGTGGAGGCGTTGCTGCCGGGCGAAGGCGACGGCGGGTGCGGTGACACGGCCGTTGGTGATGATCACCGCGATGTCGGCGCCGTGCACGGGACGGGCGGTGCCGTTGAGCACCTGGAGGTCCGGGGTGCCCACGGCCGAGCCGGACAGGCCGTGCCTGCGGTGCTTGCACTGGACGACCCAGCGCCGCCCGTAGGGGTCGGTCGCCTTGACATCCGCGCCGAGGTCGCCGCCACCGCCGACCCGGGTCGCGTCCCCGCAGCCGTCGCGGCGCATCAGGTCGCGTACGGCTTCCTCGAAGGAGGCGTGGTGCAGGCCGTCCAGCTGGGTGAGTGCGTACCGCAGCCCTTGTGCGCGCACCGCGTCCCAACGTGCCTGGTCCTGACGGTGGTAGAGCCAGGCGCCGCCGGAGAGCGCCGCGACCGCCAGGAGGACGGCGAGGATCCACCAGTGCGCCAGCAGCCAGTTGACGAGTGCCGCGGCCACGGCGACGGCGAGGAAGGCGCCGAGTACCAGGTCGGTGAGCCGGTTTCCCGTACGTACGTGTGCACGTGACCGTCGACGCCCGGCGGAGCGGGTACGCCGGCGGGCCGGGGGCCTGCGCGTGGCGGCGGGGCGCCTGCGGCGCGGGCCCGTCGTCATCGGCCGGCCTGCGTGACGCTGCCGGCCAGTTGACCGAGCACGTCGACGATCCAGCGCCCGGCGGCGGTCGGTGCGATCAGCACGCCCAGCGCGAGGACGATGAGGACGGTCGTCCGCTCCTCGACCCGGCTGCGTGCCTGCGTACGCCGCCGCAGCCGGAAGAAGACGATGACGGCGAGCAGCACGGCGACGTCGATCGTGAGCATCCCGGTTCCCCTCCCCCGACTCGGCACGACGCCTCGGTGCTTCCTGTGTAGCGGGGACGGTGCCGGGCCCGGGGCGAGACGTCGTCGAATGGCACAAAGGAGCAGCCGCTCTGGCCGAAACCTCCCGACCCTCGCATTCCAGGCGCACGGGAACGCCCCGGCCTCGCCACGGATCCGGGTGACGGGCTCCTCGCGGTTCAGTTCCCGGTGGTCGCCCCGTACTGGCGGCCCGCGGCGATGACCGCGGTGACGTTCCGCAGGGCGTCCAGGTCCTGGAGCGGGTCGCCCGACACCACCAGGAGGTCGGCACCGTGGCCCTCCGCGATCCGGCCCGTCACCCCTTCCAGGCCCAGCGCGCGGGCGGCTTCGCCGGTCGCCATCTCCAGGATCCGCGCCGGGTCGAGGCCCAGGTGGGCGTAGAACTTCATGCTCGCGGGCAGCCCGCCGAACCCGGTCCGCTGCACCCCCGCGTCCGTACCGAGGACGATCCGGGCACCGGCGTCCGCCATCGCCCTCACGATGCGCCCCATCTCCGCGAACCACTCCTCGCCGAAGACCTTCGGCAGCATCGGCCAGTGCTCGGAGACCGTCGGGCAGACGTGGACGCCCTTCGCGACGATCTCGGCCAGCACGTCCTCGCGCAGGTCGAAACCGCGCCCCGGCGCCATCCACGTGCAGTGCTCCAGCGTGTCCACGCCCGCACCGACGGCCGCGGCGATGCCCTCGGTGCCGTGCGCGTGCGCGGCGACCGGCAGCCCCGCCGCGTGCGCCTCCGCCACGAGCACGGCGAGCTCCTCGCGCGAGAACTGCGCCTCCCAGCTCTTCTTCGCCCCGTCCTTCGTCAGGCCGCCGCCGGTCTCCATCACCTTGATGACCTTCGCTCCGGCGGCCGCGTTCCTGCCCACCAGGGCCCGGATCTCCGCCGCTCCGGACACCTCGCCGCCCAGGAAGTAGCAGTGCCCGCCGCGCGAGGTGACCGGAACGCCCGCCGACACGATCCGCGGCCCCTCCTCGGCCCCCTCGGCGATCCGCGCCGCCAGGGCGAGGGCCAGGCCGTCGCGGTCACCCAGGTCGCGTACGGTCGTGACGCCGGAGGCGAGCAGCTGACGGGCCCGGTCCTTCATGTCCTCCAGCAGCTCCCCGTTCTCCCGCGCGGCGAGCCCGGCCACCGGGTCGGCGCTGCCGTCGAAGCAGAGGTGCACGTGGGCGTCGATGAGGCCGGGAACGACGGTGCCCTCGGGGAACGCGAGGCGCGGCTCCCCGGCCGACGCCCGCGCCTCGACCTCCACGCGCGGGCCGACGGCGGCGATGGTGTCCCCGGAGACGAGGACCGCGCCGTCGGTCAGGTACTCGCCGGGGGCGGTGAGGATGCGTCCTGCGGTGATCAGCATGGGTGGTTCTCCCGGGTCGGTTGCGGCGCGCGCCGCCTCGGGCGGCGTTGCGCAGCGTAGTGGACGACCCGGGCGGCAACCCGTCACCCTGGTGGGCGAGTTGACGGACCGCCGCCGTGCGCGCGTCGCCGTCACGACCGGGCGCCCGCCCGTTCTGCCGCCCCGCGGCGGAGCGTGGCTCCGGCCGCGGCGACCGCCGCGGTCACGGCGAGCACCGCGCAGGCGCCGGTGGCCGCCCCGAGCGTCGTCCACGGGATCCCGACGGGCGTACGCACCGAGAGCAGCCGCAGCGCGCCCCACATGCCCATCAGGTTGAGGACGGCGACCAGCGCGCCGAGCAGCCCGCCGACCGTGACCACCATCAGCGCCTCGGCCCCCGTCAGCCGCAGCAGTTGCCACCGGGTGGCACCGGCCAGCCGCAGCACGGCCAGTTCGCGGACCCGGTCGGAGGTGGCCATGACCATGGTGTTGGCCAGCGAGATCCCGGTGTAGAGGAGGGCGATCCCGAGGACCAGGAGCAGGCCCGCCCGGGTCGTCCGGTTGGTCCGGGGGTACGTCGCCCGTACCCAGGCGTCCCCGGTGAGGACCTCCCCGCCCGACGCCCGCACCACCCGGCGCAGTGCCGCGGCCACGCCGCCCGCGTCCGCGCCCGGGGCGAGGCGTACGTCGACGCGGTCGGCGAGGGCCCCCGGGGAGTTGCGCGGGGTGACGTACACGCCGTTGTTCCCGGTGCCGACGGACATGACCGCGGCGATCCTGAGGGACTTCCTCGTACCGTCGCCGAGCCACACGTCCACCCGCTCGCCCACGGTGTGCTGCTGCCACTCCCCGTTGACGATGATCGAGCCGTCGTCCAGGTCACTCGCCCTCCCGGCGGCGAGCGGGAGACGGGCTGTCGTCGCGAGCGACTCCGGTTCGACGGCCCTGGCGTCGGACCTGATGAGTGCCACCCCGTCCTCCAGGGCGTACACCGCGCTCGGGGCGCTCGGCGAGACCTCGGCGCCGGGCACGGCCCGGAGCCCGCGCAGCGTCGCCTCGTCGAAGGCGGCTCCGCCCGCGGGGGTGACCACGAGGTCGGCGGTCGTCCTTGCCCGCACCTCGGCGGACTTCGCCCCGTTGAGGGTCGCCGTGGCGCCGAGCAGCGAGCCCGCCAGCGCGACCGTGACCAGTACGGGTGCCGCGAGCGCGGCGGTGCGGCGCACTCCGGCGGCGACGTTCTCCCGTACCAACATGCCGCTCGCGCCCGGGAGTCGGGCCGGTAGCCAGGTGAGCAGCCGGGACAGCGGCCGTACCAGCACCGGTGCGAGCAGCGCGACCGCGGTGATCAGCAGCATGGGGCGGCTCACGTAGGTCTTGCGCCGCAGCAGGTCGCCCGGGTCCGTGGCGAGGGCCAGGACCAGCGTCACCGCGGCGACGACCAGCAGGGCCCCGCCGAACAGCCAGCGGCCCGGTGTCATCGCCCGGGTGTCCACGGACGCCTCGCGCAGCGCCTCGCTCGGGCCGGTGCGCCCCGCCCGCCAGGACGCGGCCAGCACGCCGCACAGGGTCACGAACAGGCCCGTCCAGAAGGCCAGGTGACAGGGCCAGGTGTAGTCGCCGATGGTGAACCAGCGGGGCGCGAGGCCCTCGTCGACCGCCCACGCGGCGAGCACCGGAGCCCCGCGGGAACCGAGCAGGCAGCCGGCGGCCGAGGCGAGCACACCGACCCCGAGCGCCTCGGAGAGGACCATGCGGCGGATCTGCCCCGGGGTCGCCCCGGCCGTGCGCAGCAGCCCGAACTCGCGTCGCCGCTGGGCCACCGCGAACGCGAAGGTCGAGGCCACTACGAACACCGACACGAACCCGGTGACGCCGCCGGCCGTGCCGAACAGGGCGTTCATCGCGGTGAGGGCCTCGCTGTCCCGGTCGGGGTCGGCGTCGGCGTACCGGCGCGCGTCCCCGGTGAGGACCTGTACGCCGTCGCCGCCCGCTGCGCGCCGTACCGCCGCGCGCACCGCCGCCGGGTCGGCGTCGGCCACCAACTGGACGCTGTGCGGAGACAGTTCGGCGGCGCGGGCGTCGGTGTAGAACACGGCGTCCTCGAAGCCGAGCCCGGTCACCGTACCGACGACGCGCACCGTCCCGGCGCCGGTGCGCACCCTGGTACCCGGACGCGCCCAGTCACCGCTGACGACGACCTCGTCCGCCGCCCGGGGCGCGCGTCCCGCGTCGAGCTCGTACGGTGCGAAGGCCGCGGTCGACCAGGGGTGGCCCAGCAGACCGGCGGGTCCGCCCCGCGCCCGTACGGCGAACGACCGGTCCTCGACGACGGTCCCCAGGCCGCGCAGGCTCGCGATCACGTCGGAGGGCACGGCGCGCGGCCGTTCGAGCTCCTGGGTGCGGTCGCCGATCGGGGTGCGCACCGTGAGGGTGTCCTGGCCCCTGACGACGACCGGCGCGGCGGCGAACCGTTCCGGTCCGCGGTCGGGCGCGTCCAGCGAGGACGCCAGGGCGAGGCCCATGACGGCGATCAGCGCGACGCCGAGGCAGAGGGCGACGAAGCTGGCGACGAAGGTGGTCCAGCGGGTGCGCAGGGTGCGGAGCGCGGTGGTCAGCACGGTGCGGCCTCCAACTCGGTCAGGTGCGCCGCGACGGCCGCGGCGGAGGCGCCGAGCAGTTCGCCGTTGACGCGCCCGTCGACGAGGAAGACGACGCGGTCGGCGAAGGAGGCGGCGACCGGGTCGTGGGTGACCATGATGATCGTCTGGCCGTTCCGGTCGGCCATGCCGCGCAGCAGGGTCAGCACCTCCCGGCCGGTACGCGAGTCGAGGGCCCCGGTCGGCTCGTCGCCGAACAGCACGTCGGGGCGGGTGATCAGGGCGCGGGCCAGGGCCACCCGCTGCTGCTGGCCGCCGGACAGCTCCGTAGGCCGGTGGCCCGCCCGGTCTCCGAGTCCGACCTGGTGGAGCACCTCGCGCACATGGGCCTTCTTGGGGCGGCGGCCGGCCAGCCGCAGCGGCAGGGCGACGTTCTGCTCGGCCGTCAGCGCGGTGAGCAGGTTGAACGCCTGGAAGACGAAGCCGATCCGGTCGCGGCGTAGCAGGGTCAGCCCGGTCTCGCTCAGTCCGGTCAGCTCCGTGCCGCCCACGGTGACCGAGCCCGACGTGGGCCGGTCCAGTCCCGCGGCGCACTGCAGCAGGGTCGACTTGCCGGACCCGGACGGGCCCATCACGGCGGTGAACGTCCCCCGGGGGAAGGCGAGCGACACGTCGTCGAGGGCGGTGACGGAGGTGCCGCCCGAGCCGTACCGGCGGGTGAGGGAGTGCAATCGGACCGCGTCGTCGCTCATGGCTTCCTGTTCGTGTCGATGTCGGTGTTCGTGGTGATGTCGGTGTTCGTGGTGATGTCGGTGGCGGTGGCGGTGTCAGTCGCCGCCGACGGGGTTCCGTGGCCGCCGTCTCCACGAAACCGCGCGGGACCGGGTCGAAGCACTGCGGCAGGGGCGAGGTTCGGGGTAGGCCTGGCCCTACCCCCGATCCGCACCCTGGCCCGATGGCAGCGGACGGGCGCGCCCGCCTACGGTGATCCGCATGCACCCTCGGAATGTGTGGCAGGCCATGTCCCGGCCGGGATTCCTGCTGTCGGCCTGGCCCTGGCGCTCCGTCGCGTACCTGCTCACCGGCGCGGTGACGGGCGCCGTCGCCCTGCTGGTGACGGTGGTGGCGGTGGCCCTCTGCGGGGCGCTCGCCCTCGTCCTGGTGGGGCTGCCCCTGCTCGTGGTGGTCGCGCTCGGCGGGATCCCGCTGGCGTGGGTGGAGCGGCACCGGCTGCGCCTGGTCGACGGCTGTGCGGCGACGGACCCGCACCAGGTGCCGCACGCACCGGGGTTGTGGGCCTGGCTGAGCACCAGGCTGCGGGAGCGGGCGACGTGGCGCGAGCTCGGGTACGCGCTGCTGTTCGCCGGGGTGCTGTGGCCAGTCGACGCCGTCGTGGTGACGGCGGCCCTGCTCGTGCCGCTGTCCATGGTGGCCGCGCCGCTGACGATGGCCACGGTCGGCGGCGGTCAGGAGACGAAGGTGCTCAAGCTGTGGACCGTCACCAGCTGGCCGACCGCGTTCGGCGTCACCGTGCTGGGTCTGCTCTCCATGGCGCTGTGCTGCTACGCGCTCGGCGTCGCGGCGGGCGCCCGCGCCGCGCTGACCCGTCTGCTGATCGCCTCACGCGAGAGCGAGCTCGACGCGAAGGTGGTCGAACTGGCCCGTTCGCGGCTGCGCCTGGTGGACGCGTTCGAGGCGGAACGGCGCCGTATCGAGCGCGATCTGCACGACGGTGCGCAACAGCGGCTCGTGGCACTGACGATGACACTCGGCGTGGCCCGACTCGACGTACCGGCGGGCCCGTTGGCCGAGCAGCTCGCCAAGGCCCATGCCGAAGCGGGCAAGGCGCTCGAGGAACTGCGCGAACTCGTGCACGGGATCCACCCCAAGATCCTCTCGGACTACGGGCTCGGCGCCGCCGTCGCCGACGCGGCGGACCGCTCCGCGATCCCCGTCGACGTCGACCTCCGGCTGCCGGGCCGACTGCCCCAAGGGGTGGAGTCCGCGGCCTACTTCGTGGTCTGCGAGGCGCTCGCCAACGTCGCCAGGCACAGCGGTGCGGACCGCGCGGAGGTGACCGGCGGTCACCGTGACGGACGGCTGTTCCTCCAGGTCCGCGACGACGGCCGCGGCGGCGCGGACTCCTCGGCGGGCAGCGGGCTCACCGGGCTCGCGGACCGGGTGGCGGTGCTCGATGGCAGACTGGCCGTGTCCAGCCCGCCGGGCGGACCGACCCTGCTACTGGTGGAGTTCCCTTGCGAGTTGACCGAGGCGGCCGACCGCTCCGCGTAGTGCTGGCCGAGGACAGCGTGCTGCTGCGGGAGGGGCTGATCGGGCTGCTCGGCCGCTGCGGGAACGAGGTGGTGGCCGCCGTGGGGGACGCGGAGGCGCTGGTCGCGGCGGTCGAGGAGCACGCCCCCGACATCGTGGTGACGGATGTGCGCATGCCGCCCGGCTTCCAGGACGAGGGGCTGCACGCGGCGGTGCGGCTGCGCGGGAAGCGGCCCGCGCTGCCGGTGCTCGTCCTCAGTCAGTACGTGCAGCGGACGTACGCCTCCGAGCTCCTGGACTCCGGCGACGGCACGGGCGTCGGCTACCTGCTCAAGGACCGCGTCGGCCAGGTCGAGGAGTTCGTCGACGCGCTGCACTCGGTCGCGCAGGGCGGGACGGTGGTCGACCCGGAGGTGGTGCGCCAGCTGCTGCGCCGCCGCCGCGATCCGCTGGAGCGGCTCACGCCGCGCGAGCGCGAGGTGCTCGCCCTGGTCGCGGAGGGCAGGTCCAACGGGGCCGTCGCGAAGGAGCTGGTGGTCTCGGAGGCCGCCGTCGGCAAGCACATCGGCAACATCTTCACCAAGCTGGACCTGCCCCCGGCGGACGAGACCCACCGCAGGGTCCTGGCGGTCCTCGCCTACCTGCGGGCCTGAGGACGGTGGCCCGGGTGCTTCGCGTACGGGGAGCGGCAGGGGCCGCCCGCACGGCCACCGGTGCCGACCGACCAGGCGTTATGTAGGGTCGGGGCACTCGACGTTCCACGGGGGAATTCCATGTTCCAGTCCTCAGCGCGGGGTGCGGCCGTCATCGCCGTGGCCCTGGCCGCGCTCAGCGTGTCCTGCAGCACGTCCGCGAAGTCCGACGGTCCGGCGGACCGTACGGACCGGGCCGGGGCGCCGACGAGCGCGCCCGCCTCGCCCGCCAAGGCCGCAGACCCGGCCGACGTGCCCGCTGAAGCGCCCTCCGAAGCGCCCGCCGAGAAGGTCCGCGACGCCTTCGCCGGGCTCCAGGCCACCCTGGGCGACTCCTGCTCCGCCGGTGACTGCGCCTACTTCCTCGGACGCGTCTACGACGAGCTGCACCGCATGGACAAGGCCATGAAGGCGGACCCGAAGGGCCCCGGCCACTTCCCCCAGCCGATCGACTGGATCAAGAAGCTCGACGCCCGGCTCGGCGGCGACCGGTCCTTCGAGAACCTCAAGAAGCACGAGACCTCGCTGGTCGGCACCCGCGACAAGATCAACACGTGGATGCAGGGCCACCCCGACGACTACCGCTGACGGACTACCGCCGCTGACGGGGGCCGTCCCGCCGTCCCGGTCGTCCCACCACCCCGCGGGACGGCTCGGTCACTCCGGGTCCTCGTCGACGTCGTACCAGTCGTCGGCGAGCAGCCCCGCGTGCGAGGGCTGGACGCCCGCCTGTACGGTCCCGTCGGCGGTGACGAACCGCAGGTGGGCCTCCAGCACGCGCTGCCGCCCGTCCGGGCTCGTGCAGGTCGATCCGGGTTCCAGGTAGACGTACTTGCCCGTCTGGATCCAGCTGCGGCGCGCCATGCGCCGCTGCTCGTTCTTCATCAGCTCCAGCGCCGCGGAGAAGTCCATGCCACGGAGCCTACGAGTCCGGCGACGGCGAGGGGGCGGGTTCGGCCGGGTTCCTCCGTCCGCCGCCGTGCCCTCAGCGGGCCATCACCGTGCTCGGGACGCGCAGGCTGCGGGTCAGGCGTCCGGCGTTCTCCGCCGTGACCAGGAGTTCCACCATGCCCGTGATCTGGCCCGGGGCGTGGTCGATGAAGACGTCCTCGATGTTCACTCCCGCCGCGCTCACGTCGGTGAACAGCCGTGCCAGCTCGCCCGGTTGGTCGCCGACCAGCACCGAGACGGTGACGTAACCGCCGCGCGGCGTGCCGCGCTTGTGCGGCAGCCTGCCGTGTCCGGCCGTGCCGCGCGCGAGGAGCGCGGTCAGCGCGACCGACGCCGTGCCGTCGTCGTCCGCCGCGAGTGCGCGCAGCGCCGCGACCGCCTCGTCCAGGTCGGTGGCCAGTTCGGTCAGCACGTCCGCGACGCTCGACGCGTTGGCTGCGAGGATCTCCCGCCACAGGTGCGGGTCGCCGGCGGCGACCCGGGTCACGTCCCGTACCCCCTGGCCCGCCATGCCCACCTCCGCCTCGGCGGCGTGTTCGAGGCGGGCCGCCATCAGGCTGGCCACCAGGTGCGGGGCGTGCGAGACCAGGGCGACCGCGCGGTCGTGTCCGGCGGCGTCCAGCACCAGCGGTGTCGCGCCGACCAGGGTGACCAGTTCCCGTACCGTCCGCCAGGTGTCGTCGGAGGTGTCCCGGGTGGGGACCAGCGCCCAGACGCGGCCCTCGAACAGGTCGGCCCGTGCGGCCAGCGGGCCCGAGCGCTCGCCGCCCGCCATCGGGTGTCCGCCCAGGTAGCTCCCGGTGTCGCAGCCGCTCTCCTCGATCTCGGCCAGCGCGCGGGCCTTGACGCTGGCCACGTCGGTGTAGGCGTGCGCGAGGCCGCGGGACTGTACAGCTGCGAGCGTGGCGGCGATGTCGGCGGGCGGTACGGCGAGCACCGCCACGTCGACCGGCCCCGGCGGGTCCTCGGCGTGGCCCGCGCCGAGCGCGGAGGCCGTGAGGGCGGCCATCGGTTCGCGGTCGGAGAGGTAGACGGTGACACCGCGGGACGACAGTGCCAGGGCGACGGAGGTGCCGATCAGGCCGGCTCCGACGACGGCCGCGGTGCGCAACATTCTGGTCTCATCCACTTCGTTGGGAGCGGGAACGGCGGGGGCGACGGCCGGGGGCGTGCACGGGTGCCTGTGTGCGGGCCGGGTACGTGCCGCATGTGTGCCGCGTACGAGCCCTGTACGTGCGGAGTCCGCGGGTGCGTGGGCACGTGGGTGCGTGCGTGTACGCGGATTCAAGTGCGAGGGGGGAGTGGGCGACTCGGGGCCGGGCCGGGAAGGGCGGTGGACGCCGCACGCCGCGTGGCGGGCGTCTCGTACCGCGCCGGTCCGGGTCTCTCCGGTCAGGCGCTCTCGGGAGCGGGGTTGCTCTTCAGGTCGTACGCGAACATTTCCCAGATCTCGGCGTAGCCGCTGACGAGTTCCGACATCTGGCCCTTGCAGTGGGCGGGGACGCTGTCGACGAACCGCTGGCGGTCGCGGGCGACCAGGGCGGCCGCGTCCAGCATCCGCAGGATGTGCCGGCCCATCTCGTTGAGCCGCATGGACGGGTCCCGGCGCAGGGCGTCGAACAGGGAGCCCAGCTCGGCGGGGGTGCGGGTGGCGGCCGGGCGCTGCTGCGGCGGGCGGTAGGCCTGCTGCGCGCCGCTCTGGTCGGACTGGCCGCGCTGGCGGGAGGGCACCGGGTCCTCGCCGCGCATCACCCGGCTGCGGACGTCCGCGACGGTGGCGGGCGAAAGGCCTGCCTGGCGGGCGATGGTGCGCAGCGACGCGGTGGGGTTCTGCCGGATCAGTTCGCCGGCGAGCTCCCTGCCGTACGTGGAGTCGACGGGGCGGGAGCGTCCGTCGAGGCCGATCCTGCGGTCGGAGTGCAGCAGGGTTCCCGCGGAGTTCTGGCGGATCTCGGCGACCTTGCGGGCGGAGAGTCCGGCGACGGCGGCCACGGCCCGGTCGGACCACTCGGGGTGCGAGGCGAAGATGCGCTCCGCGGCCGCGGCCCGGTCCTCCAGGGAGAGCGGACGGCCGTGCGAGACGTTGAGGGCGACCGCGAGCAGTTCCGCGTCGGTGGTGTCGCCGTCGAAGTAGCGGACCCGGATGCAGGTCTGTCCGTTGGCCTGGGCGGCGCGCAGGCGGTGGACTCCGTCGACGACCCGCATGGTGGGCCGGTGGACGAGGATCGGCGGGAGTTCGGACTCGATCTCGGCGAGGGACCGGGCGTACTCGGTGTCCACGCCGGTGGTGCGGGGGGTGTAGACGACGTGCAGTGCGTCGAGGTCGACGAGTTCGACGGGTGCGTCGCTGAGACTCTTGTCGCGCAGGGCGATCAGGTAGTCCGAGCTGCTGCGGACGGGCAGTGTGTACGGTCTTTCGAGCTGAGCGGTCATGGCGACACCTCCAGTGCCGTGCGTAGGGAGCTGACCTGGGGGTCTTTCGCTGCCTCTACTGCCATCCGGAGTCCCGGTCGTCGTTGCCCGTGATGGCCAGGCCGTTCGGGGGCGTCGGGTTGGGGCCCTGCCAGCCGGAGTCGTCCTGCACGGTCGCGTCACCCTTGGCGGCGAAGCCGTTCGGCGGCGTCGGGTTCGGACCCTGCCAGCCCGAGTCGTCCTGCGTCGTCGCGTCGCCCTTGGCCGACAGGCCGTTGGGGGGCGTCGGGTTCGGACCCTGCCAGCCGGAGTCGTCCTGGACCGTGGCGTCACCCTTGGCCGCGAAACCGTTCGGCGGCGTCGGGTTGGGACCCTGCCAGCCGGAGTCGTCCTGCGTCGTCGCGTCACCCTTGGCCGACAGGCCGCTGGGGGCGGTCGGGACCGGGCGCTGCCAGCCCGAGTCGTCGTTGACCTGTGCCTCGGGCGCGGCCGGCTGCACTCTCTGCGCGCTCACCGCGACCTCGGCCGCCGTGGAGTCGGCGGCCCAGGCCGACTGGGCGCCCAGGAGGACGACCCCGGCGGCGACGCTGGTGAGAATGAACTGACGGATCATCGTGGTTCCTCTTCCGCTCGAGACTCGCTCGGGCTCTGCTCGGTGCTTGCTGGCGATGGACATGAGTTTTCTCGCAGCCAGCGGGTAGCAGAAGAGGCTTCGGGGTGGGCAAAGCGGCCTTGGCCCGTTCAGTCCAGACCTTCACCGGGTGGAGGCTCTGATTCCCCCTTCTTTAGGGCGAGTTAAGAGCGTCCTTACAACGGTCCTGGATCAGTCGTCGAGGTGGCGCCGCAGCAGCGGGGCCTCGACGGACAGCACGGTCCAGGCCCCCAGGGGCGGATGGGCCAGCACCGCGCGGTGCCAGGCGCGCTCCGTGGCCGCTTCCGCCGCACGGAGGGTCGACGCCTGTACGTAGACGCCGACGACCGGGTGCGGCCTGGCGTGCGGATGGGGGCTCACGTGCTCGATGCGGTTGTCGACGTCGGGCCCCTGGTCCCGGGACATCAGGGCCACCAGGTCTTCGGGCCACGGGACGGCCCCGGGGGGCGGCAGCAGACGGATATGGACGAGATACACGAAGAAAACCTTGCCCGGATAAAGAGGAACATCACGCGTCAAAAGCTCAGGAGAGGTCGCTATCAGCCCCAACCATGCCTGTGTAAGGGGCGGTCAGGTCCCCTGGAGCAGGCGTGGAAAAATTTTGATGATCTGAGAACGGGCCTCGGTTAGGCTTGCGAAGAACTGCCCGGAACGCGTGTACGCAGCTGGGAAGTGATCGGTTGCGTGCATCCTGCCAGGAGTGCTCGACAGAGATGGACGCTTGATGCTGATCAACCTCGGACTCGACCCCGCCGCGGAAACCGTGTACCGAGGGATGCTGGCACACCCCGGCGACTCCCTGTCGGAGCTCGGGGACCGACTGGGCCTGCCGGACGCGGAGTTGCGCGGAGCACTCGACAAGCTCAGTGAACTGGCCCTGGTCCGGGCGTCCTCGGAGGATCCGAGCCAGGTGCACGCGGTGAACCCGCACCTCGGCATGGAGATCCTGCTCGCGCGCCAGCAGGCCGAACTGGCCGCCCAGCAGCAGCGGATCGAGGCGAGCCGCGCGGCGGCCGCACGCCTCATCTCCGAGTTCGCGCACGAGCAGTCCTCCCAGTCGAATGCATCGGTCCGATATCTCGAGGGCGTCGATTCCATTCGCGATTATCTTGCGGCGTTGAACAACCAAGTCGAAGAAGAATTCCTGACTTTCGCTCCCGGAGGGGCGCAGACCGCGGCGAACATGCGGGCTTCGCGTCCTCTCAACCGTCGGTTGCTTGAACGCGGCATCAGTATGCGCACGATATACCTCGACAGCATTCGCCGCGACCAGCCCAGTGTTGAACACGCAGAATGGCTCACTTCCCACGGCGCCCTGGTGCGGACGGCCCCTTCCCTGCCCAACCGGATGATCATTTGCGATCGCCGGGTCGCCATCATCGCCACCGACAGCGACCACACGGGGGTCGGCGCGGTGGCCATCAGCTCACCGGGGCTGATCTCCTCGCTGTGCGCGCTGTTCGAGAACGAGTGGCGCGCCGCCCAGCCGCTCGGGGCGGCAGCACCGGCCCAGCAGCCGGGCGAGCTGACTCCGCAGCAGGTCACGGCGCTCCAGCTGCTCGCCCAGGGTGCCACGGACGAGTCGATCGCCAAGAAGCTCGGGGTGTCCGCGCGCACCGCGAGACGCATCGCCACGGGCCTGCTCACCCACCTCAACGCGCGCAGCCGCTTCCAGGCCGGCGTACTCGCCGTGCAGGAGGGCTACTTGCCCGCCACCCCCGAATGACGGCCGCCCGCCCGGCGCCCGCTTCGTACCGCTCCACCGGGATCACCCCGTAATACCCCACGCCCGCGGCCCTCCGGCCCCGGGCCGCTTACTTTCCGGCCGCACACCGCGCCGTTGGCCGGGAATGATCGCCGGAACGCCGCGTTCAGCCGCGGAGCGTCCCGTTCAACCGCGGTGTTCCCCGGTTGAGCGGCCATTCCCGGCCCGAAGGACAGCCGCAATTGCCCGCTCGCGCGCCGGTGGAGTCCCGCGGTTCGCGTCAAGCCTTCGGCATTTGACGGAATGTCCCGCGCCCACCGTGAATGCGGACACGTGCGTGTTCGCGGAGGGACGCAGTACGTTGACCGCCTGGCGCGGGCACTCGCCCGCAATTCACCGGCGGCATCCGTGCCGAACTCCGGCTGCCTCCCGCCCTTTCCCGAATCCGGGCGCAATCATGCGCCGCGGAAGGGCATTCCTCTCCGGCCCGGTCGCGCGTTCACGGATCCGTCCGCACATTCCCGGAGGGACATCGATGCCCGATACCAGGAGCGCCCCCGCCCCGACCGGAGCGCCGTCCGCGCCCGGTCCCGCCGATGTCGCACGCGCCCGGCGGCGGCTGGCCGGAAGGGTCCAGCGCACTCCCCTGGTCCGCTCGGACCAGCTCGACGCGCTGTGCGGGGCCCGGCTGTGGCTGAAGGCCGAGAACCTCCAGCGCGGCGGCTCGTTCAAGGTCCGCGGCGCGCTGCTCGCGGTGGAGGAGCTGGCCGCGGCGGGCAGCCGGGGGGTGCTGGCCCAGAGCACCGGCAACCACGCGATCGCGGTGGCCCTGGCGGCCCGCGCGCACCGGCTGCCCACCCTGATCGTGCTCCCGTCCGACGCGCCGCCGGCCAAGGTCGGGCGCATCCGCGAGGCCGGGGCCAGGGTGGTGTTCGCGGGGACGACCCTCGCCGAACGCGTGGCCCGGGTCGCGGAGCTGCGCGTACGGCACGGCTACGACGTGGTGGACCCGTACGAGAACCCGTACGTGGTCGCCGGACAGGGCACCGCGAGCGCCGAGCTCCTGGAGCAGGCGGCGGACGAGGGCGTGGCCCTGGACAGCCTGGTCGTCCCGATCGGCGGGGGCAGCGCCCTGGCCGGGGCGTGCCTGGCCGCGGCGGGGCACGGTACGGCGGTGCTGGGCGCCGAGCCCGCGGCGGTGCCCGCCTTCACGGCCGCGCTGCGCGCGGGCGGCCCGGTCACCGTGCCGGCGCGCCACACCCTGGCCGACGGGCTGCGCCCGGACCGGATCGGCGACCTGCCCTACTCCCTCGCGTCCCCGGTGGCGCGCGTGCTCACCGTGTCCGAGGAGGACATCGCCGACGCGCTGCGCACCGCGCTGCTCACCGCGCGGCTCCTGGTGGAACCGGCCGCCGCGACCGCGCTGGCGGGCGCGCTGGCCCATGCCGCGGGTGCCGGCCGGGGCACGGACATCGGGGTGCTGCTCTCCGGCGGCAACGTCGAACCGGCCCTGGTCGCCACCCTGCTGGCCGGGGCGGTGGAGGCGCCGCGCGTGGCGGTGGCGAGCTGAGAGCGGGCGCGCGCCCGGCCGGTGGACGCTTCCGGCCGGGCGCGACGGCGCGCGTGGGTCGCCCGTATCCCTTCAGAGCGCCACCACACCCCCGTACGCACGCGAACACACCTCGGCCCGAAGTACGGTTCCCACCGTCTTCGGGCCGAGGTGTGCGTGCCTGCTGCCTGGGCTACTTCCCGGCCATGGCCTCGATGAGGCTCTTGGGGCGCATGTCGGTCCAGGACTTCTCGATGTAGGCCAGGCAGTCCTCGCGGCTCGCCTCGCCGTACACGGAGTTCCAACCCTCGGGCACGTCGACGAAGACGGGCCACAGGGAGTGCTGTCCCTCGTCGTTGACGAGGACCAGGTAGCTGGCATTGGGGTCGTCGAAGGGATTCGTCACCACACTGTCCTTTCTCAGGCGAACAACTCTGATCACGTAGGTGCCCACCCCGGGGAAAGGGGTGCGGACAAGTCACGCGTACGCGCTCCGCCGTTCCCGCCCCGCTGGGCTCCTCGGGTCGGCGGCGATCCACTATGACCCGGCGCCGACCGGTCCGCCAACGCCCGTCCGACGGGGCGCTCCGACGGTCGAACAGCCCGGCCGGGAGCGGGTGCGCGGGGGTGTTCAACCGCGTACGCGCGGCGGTCGAACACCCCCGTGCACCCCTGGCCGGGCGGTGCGCTTCCTGGTACGGGGAGCGTGCGGGGCGGACGCGTTGCCCGCCCGCCGGGCCCGGTGCCACAGTGGCCGCGTCCTGTCGGACGCGCCCCCGCGGGCGGTGGAACCGGTCGTCCGCGAGGGACTCCCGCTCCACCGCTCGCCGCGCCGGCGGTCTCGTCGTCATGCGCGGACTCCGTCTCGGGTTCCTCGTCATGCGCGGATCCCGTCTCAGGCCGGGCGCCGGCGGTCCACTTCCGTCACCTCCTCGGAGAACTGCGTGTGGTACAGCGAGGCGTACGTCCCGCCGTGGGCCAACAGCTCCTCGTGCGTGCCCCGTTCGCGGATCCGGCCCGCCTCGACGACCAGGATCTGGTCGGCCTCCCTGATGGTGGAGAGGCGGTGGGCGATCACCAGCGAGGTGCGCCCCGCGAGGGCCGTCTTCAACGCCCGCTGGATCGACGCCTCCGACTCGGAGTCCAGGTGCGCCGTCGCCTCGTCGAGCACCACGATCGGGGGCGACTTCAGCAGCAGCCGCACCAGGGCGATCCGCTGCTTCTCACCACCGGAGAGCCGGTGGCCGCGGTCTCCGACGACGGTGTCGAGACCGTTGGGGAGCGCGTCGATGGAGTCCCAGATCAGCGCCGCCCGGCAGGCCGCGACCAGCTCCTCCTCGCTCGCCTCGGGGCGGGCGTACAGCAGGTTGGCGCGGATCGTGTCGTGGAACATGTGGGTCTCCTGGCTGACCACGCCCACCATGTCGCTCAGCGACTGCAGCGTCACGTCCTTGACGTCGTGACCGCCGACCCGGACGGAGCCCGAGGTCGCCTCGTACAGCCGCGGCACGAGCTGGGTGATGGTGGTCTTGCCCGCGCCGGACGGGCCGACCAGGGCCGTGAGCTTCCCGGCGGGTGCCGTGAAGCTCAGCTCCTTGAGGATCCAGGCGCTGTCCCCGCGGTCCTTCTCGCGCAGGGCGAGGGGTTCCAGCGAGGCCAGGGAGACCTCCTCGGCGGTCGGGTACCGGAACGACACGTGGTCGAACTCGACGTCCAGGCCGCCCTCCCCCGGGTCGCCCGCGCGGCCGGGCCGGGTGAGGTCACGCGCATCGGGCTTCTCGTCGACGAGCGGCTTCAGGTCCAGGATCTCGAAGATCCGGTCGAAGCTGACGAGGACGGTGAGCACCTGGATCTGCAGGCTGGAGAGCTGGTTGATCGGCCCGTACATCCGGAAGAGCAGGGTCACCATCGCCACCAGGGTGCCGATCTGGAGCGCGCCGCCGATCACCAGGTTGCCGCCGAAGCCGTACACGATCGCCGTCGTCATCGAGGTGAGGACCGTGATGACGATGAAGAACATCCGGCCGTGCACCACGTTCAGCGCGGTGATGTCGCGGACCCGGCCCGCCTTCTCCTCGAAGAGCGCCGCCTCCGAGGCCGGCCGGCCGTACAGCTTGGCCAGTTCCGCGCCCGAGACGTTGAAGCGCTCGCTCATCATCGAGCCCATCTCGCCGTCGAGGTTCATCCGCTCGCGGGTGATGCGCTGGAGCTTGCGCCCGATGATCCGGGCGGGGAAGAGGAACAGCGGCACCATCGCCAGGGCGACCAGCGTGATCTCCCAGGAGAGGTAGATCATCGTGCTGACCACGATGGCGAGCGTCAGCAGCGCCGACACCGCCTGGGTGAGCAGTGAGGTGATCGCCTGCCGGGTGCCGGCGATGTCCGTGTTCAACCGGCTGACGAGCGCTCCGGTCTGGACCCGGGAGAAGAACGCCAGGGGCTGGCGCTGGACGTGCTCGAAGACTTCCGTCCGCAGGTCGTAGACGAGTCCCTCGCCGATCCGGCCCGAGCAGCGGGCCTCGATGTAGAGGACGAACGACTCCATCAGTGCCAGCAGCACGATCCCGAACGCCAGCATCAGGACGATCTCGAACCGCTTGGGCACGATCCCGTCGTCGATCATGAACTTCAGCAGCAGGGGACTCGCGGCGGTGATCGCTCCGCACGCCAGGCTCGCCAGGACCAGGATCGTCAGCTGTCCGCGGTAGCGCACCGCGTACGGCAGGATCCGGCGCAGGGTGCCCGCCTTGATCTTCTGGCGGGTCACCCCGCCGTCGTCCAGGTTGTTCCCTGTCGACAAGTTGGGGCCACCTATGAGGGCCATAGAGAATACTCCTCGCCTGTGGGTGAAAGAGACCTTTCAGTCCGCTGAGTGGGATGGGATTCCGGGTGGGGGCCGCGCCCACTCCCCCTGGTCGGGGCCGGTGGCGCCGACGGCCGGGCGGTAGCAGCGGGCCCACCGGATAGGGCCTGGCCCATCTCCATTGCGGAGCCGTTGCCTGAAGACCCGTCAGTTGGGGTCTGCGGCAGTGGAGTTGGGCAACCGGTACGGACGCGTCGGGTACTCCGGCCCGGCCGGTCCGCGGCTGCGGTGCCGTCTGTGCGTCCCGGACGCGGTCGTACGGGAACGCCAACAGGGCTGCGTGGGACCCGGGTTGGCCGACGGCACCCCGCGCCTCGGGGCGTACTGGGGCCGCGCCCGCGGCGGCCGCGAGGGCCGCCGCGTGCGGGACGCGGGCGAACGGGGCGGGGCCGCCCCGGCCGCCGGAGGCGATCTGCTCGTAGTCCGGCTCGAAGGCCATCAGCATGCGGGCCGTGTTCACGATGGGCATGTGGGATCTGCGCTTTCTGTGGCCGGGGGAAGCGCGCTTCCCCCGTCGTGGCTGGCCGCCCGGGACCGGGCGGCGGACTGCGGAGCCATCAGCCGTTGTGCTCCGGCTTCCGGACGTCGTGGGTGAGCTCCTGGGCGTAGAAGCCCTTGAGCTTGGAGAGCAGGCTCCGGCGGCTCGGACGGGCGGCAGAACCGGGGCGCGGGCCCGGGTCGAGGGCGTCGAGCATCGCCTTGCGCCGGATCTCGGCGACCTCGATGACGTCCACGCCCGGGTTGGTGAGCGGCAGCGACACGGCCGCCCGGGACGCCGCCGACGGGGCGGGGGCGGGGGCGGGGCTGGAGGTGGTCGCGTGGGTGTCGGCGGGGGTGATCGCCGGGGCGGGCGCGGATCCCGGGGCCAGCGCCGTACGGGAGTTGCCCTCGGGCTCGGAGGCCGACGCGGTCGAGGAGGGGGTCACGATGGACATGAGGTGTCTGCGCTTTCTGTCAGGGAAGGGGATGTCTGCCGCCGGGCGGCGGTGCGCGCCGGGACGGGCAGTGGTGCCGTGCCCGCGCCGGGACCACGGGGTCCGCGCGGGGTGGTGAATGTCTGTTCCGTGTGCCGGGAGCCGTGGCTTCGTGTGCCTGGGGCCTTGTGCGCCTGGGGGCCGCGTGTACCGGGGCCTTGTGCGCCTGGGGCTGTGCGTGCCTGGGGCCTTGTGCGCCTGGGGATGGTCGGCGGTCAGGCAGGGAGGGGGCCGGGGCCCGCCGGCCGGTGTCGCCACCGGCCGACGCCGCCCTGCGTCAGGTGTCCGCCGTCATGCGGCCGCTGTGTCGCGCCCGCGGTCGTTCGTCGATCTCGTACACCGGCCTCGTACACCGGTACCGGGTGTCCGCGATCGCGATCGCGGGCGCGGGCGCCCGACGGACCGTCAGTCCCGCTCCGCCAGCCAGGACTTCACTGCCGTCCACACCTCGGCCAGCGTCTCGGGCTTGGCCATCTCGTAGTGGGTGCACGGAACACCGGCCTCCGTGATCTCGCCCGTGATGTGGGGCGCCCACAGTTCGCTTCCGGAGGGCCCGTCCCCGGGCCTGCTCCGCTCGGCCACGATCAGCAGCGCGTCGCCGTCGAAGCGCCCGTGCTCGTGGCGGGCCCGGATCGTCCGGTGGTTCTGCAGGATGCGGGCGAACCTCCGGTACTCCTCCTCGGTGGCCGCGCCGAGCGCGCCGCCCGCCTCCCGGCGGACGACCTCGATCAGCTGGTCGACCTTGGCGTCCAGGTCGACCTCGACCTCGTCGGCCTGGTCGGCGGCCCCGTCCCGCTGCCACGGGTACTGGTCGAGGACGACCAGGGCCGAGACCTCCTCGCCCGCCTCCTGCAGCTGGACGGCCATCTCGTGGGCGACCGCCCCTCCGTAGGACCAGCCGAGCAGCCGGTAGGGGCCGCTCGCCTGGACGGTGCGGAGCTGCGCGACGTAGTCCGCGGCCATCTCCGTGACGGAGCCCGCCGGTTCGGAGGTCCCGTCGAGTCCGCGCGCCTGGAGTCCGTACAGCGGGACGTCCGCCTCGACGTGGCGCGCCATCGGCATGTAGCACCAGCTGAGGCCGCCCGCCGGGTGGACCAGGAAGAACGGCGCCTGGTCGCCCTGCTCCCGGATCGGCAGCAGCACCCCCAGGGCGTCGCGGATGGAGGACAGGCTCATCCGCTTCATCAGCTCGGTGACGGTCGGTGCGGCGAACAGGTCGCGCACCGCGATCGACACGCCGCGCTCGCGCAGCGCCTCGACCAGGCGCACCGCGAGCAGCGAGTGGCCGCCCAGGGCGAAGAAGTCGTCGTCCACGCCGACCGTGTCGACGCCGAGGACCTCGGCGAACGCCGCGCACATGTTGTCCTCGAACGACGTGACCGCCCAGTTGGCCTCCTCCGTGCCCGCCGCGCCGTCCGGGACGGGCAGGGCCTTGCGGTCCAGCTTCCCGTTGGGCATCAGCGGCAGCCGGTCCAGGACCACCACGGCCGCGGGGACCATGTAGCCGGGCAGCCGGTCCTGGGCCGTGGTGCGGGCCTCCCGCGCCAGCCGCTCGCGGTCCTCGTCGCCGAGGTCCGCGCCGCCCGTCACGGGCACCGCGTACGCCACCAGGCGCTGGTCGCCCGGGGTGTCCTCGCGGACCAGGGCCACCGCCTGGCCGACCCCGGAGTGCGAGGCGAGGGCCGCCTCGATCTCCCCGAGCTCGACCCGGAAGCCGCGGATCTTGACCTGGTCGTCGGAGCGCCCCACGTACTGCAGGTCGCCCCCGGCCGTCCAGCGCACCACGTCACCGGTGCGGTAGATCCGCGCGCCCGGCGCCCCGAACGGGCTTGCCACGAAGCGGCCTGCCGTCAGGTCCGGGCGGCCCAGGTAGCCGCGCGCCACGCTGTGCCCGCCGATGTAGAGCTCGCCGGCCACGCCCGGCGGCACCGGGGAGAGCGCCGCGTCGAGCACGTACACCTGGGTGTTGCCGATCGGGCCGCCGATGCTGGTCCAGTCGGCGTCCTCCCCCGCCAGCTCCTTGGCCGTCGACCAGACCGTGGTCTCGGTCGGGCCGTAGAGGTTGGTGAGGGTGGGCGTACGGGACAGCAGCGTGCGGGCCAGGTCGCTGGGCAGGGCCTCGGCGCCGATCATGGCGCGCACCCGCGTCCAGTCCACCGGGTCCTCGGCGTCGGCGATCAGGCCGCGCCACAGGCTGGGCGTCGCGTGCACGACGTTCGCGCCGGTGGAGCGGATCAGCGCGCGCAGCGCCCACGGGTCGAGGACCTGCTCCTGCGAGGCGAGGACCATGCGCGCCCCGTTGAGGAAGGGGAGGTAGAACTCGAAGCCCGCCATGTCGCAGCCGTGGGTGCTGACCGCGAGCAGCCGGTCGTCCGCGCCGAGGGCGAAGCGGTCCTGCATCGCCGACAGGAAGTTGACGATGGCCCGGTGCTCGACGAGGACGCCCTTGGGCCGCCCGGTGGAGCCGGAGGTGTAGATGACCCACATCGGGTGCTCGGGCCGCAGCGCGGCCGTGCGCTCGGCGTCGGTGACCGTGCCGTCCGCGAGGGCGGCCAGGTCGCGGACCGTGTCCGCGCCGTCGAGCAGCAGTACGGGCACCTTGGGCCGGTGCTCGGGGGCGGCCGGGCGGGCGTCCAGGTCGGCGGCGGTGAGCACGCAGGCCGCGCGGGAGTCCTCGATGACGTACGCGATGCGGTCGGCCGGGTAGGCCGGGTCGATCGGCAGGTACGCCGCACCCGACTTCACCACGCCGAGCAGCGCCACGACCAGGTCCACCGTGCGCTCGAACACCGCCGCGACGACCGTCTCGGGGCCGATGCCGCGCCCCGCGAGGAGGCGGGCGAGCCGGTTGGCCCGCGCGTCCAGCTCCGCGTAGGTCAGCTCCACGTCGCCGTGGACCAGGGCGACCGCGTCGGGCGTGCGGGCCACCTGGGCCTCGAACAGCTCCACGACGGTGGCGTCCGGCACCTCGGCGGCGGTCGCGTTCCACTCGGTGAGCAGCCGGGGCCGCTCGTCCTCGCCGAGCACGTCCACCTGGGCGAGGCGGAGGGCCGGGTCGGCGGCGAGCTGCGCGAGCACCCGGTTCAGGCGCTCGGCGATCAGCCCGACCGACGCGGGGTCGAACAGGTCGGCGGCGGCGACGAGCGAGCCGCGCAGGCCCGCGGGCGCCCCGTCGGCGTCGTACAGCTCGGCGACGCTGACGTCCAGGTCGAACTTGACGACCGCCTCGGACACGGTGGTCCCGGTGCCCGCCGCCGGCGCGCCGCGCCGGGCCCGTACGCCGTCCAGGTCGAGGACGGCCTGCTCGTTGTTCTGGAGCAGCAGCATGACCTGGAAGAGGGGGTGGCGGGCCATCGAGCGGGCCGGGGCGAGCTCCTCCACGAGCCGCTCGAAGGGCACGTCGGGGTGGGCGAACGCGCCGAGCCCCGCCTCGCGCACCCGGTCGAGCACCTCCTGGAACGTCGGGTCGCCCGCCAGGTCGGTGCGCAGGACGAAGGTGTTGACGAAGTAGCCGACCAGGTCGTCGAGCGCCTCGTCGGTACGGCCCGCGATGGCCGAGCCGATCGGGATGTCGGTGCCCGCGCCGATCCGCGAGAGCAGGACCGACAGCGCGCCGTGCAGCACCATGAACATGGTCACGCCCTCGGCGCGGGCCAGTTCGGCCAGCTTCGCGTGGACCTCCGCCGGGACCTCCAGCGGCACCCGGTGGCCCCGGTGCGAGGCGGTCGCGGGCCGCGTGCGGTCGAAGGGCAGCTCCAGCTCCTCGGGCACCCCTCCCAACGCCTCGCGCCAGTACGCCACCTGACGGCTAATCAGGCTCTCCGGGTCCTCGCTGTCGCCCAGGACCTCGCGCTGCCACAGCGCGTAGTCCGCGTACTGCACGGGCAGCGGCTCCCAGTCCGGCGCCGCGCCGCGCGAGCGGGCCTCGTAGGCCGCGGACACGTCCCGCGCCAGCGGCGCCCACGACCAGCCGTCACCGGCGATGTGGTGGACCACGACGACCAGCACGTGCTCTTCGGTCCCAGCCCTGAACAGCCAGGCCCGGACGGGGACTTCGCTTGCGAGGTCGAAGGTGTACGCCTTCGCCGCCGCGACCGCCCCGGGCAGTTCGTCCGCCGTCACGTCGACGACGGACAGCTCCCAGGCGAGGTCCTCGGCCGGGACGATCCGCTGGTACGGCTCGCCGTCGGCGACCTCGAAGACGGTACGGAGCACCTCGTGTCGGCCCAGCAGGTCGCGGAAGGCCGCGCCCATCGCGTCCGCGTCCACCGCACCGGCGAGCCGGGAGGCGACGGGGATGTTGTAGGTGGCGCTGGGCCCGTCCATCTGGTTGATGATCCACAGCCGGCGCTGTCCGTACGAGAGCGGGAGCCGCTCGGGCCGCTGGCGTGCCGTCAGCGCGGCCCGCGCCGTCCGGGCGCCGGGCAGCCGCTCGGCGAGCCCGGCGACCGTGGGCGCCTCGAACAGGGCGCGGATCTCGACCTCGACGCCGAGCACCGCACGGATCCGGCTCACCAGCCGCACCGCGAGCAGCGAGTGACCACCCAGCTCGAAGAAGTCGTCGTCCACACCGACCTCGGACAGACCCAGCACCTCGGCAAAGGCCAGGCACAGGATCTCCTCCCGCAGCGTCGCCGCCCGACGACCACCCGCCGCAAGCGACGACGCGTAATCCGGAGCCGGCAACGCCCGCCGGTCCAGCTTGCCGTTCCCCGCCAGCGGCAGCGCGTCAAGCACCACCACCGCCGACGGCACCATATGCTCCGGCAACCTCTGCGCCACGAACTCACGGAGGGCGGGAACCAGTTGGATCTTCTCGTTCTCCTCCAGGTCATCGGCCACGACGTAGGCGACCAGACGCCGGTCACCGGGCACGTCCTCACGGGCGATCACCGCCGCGCCGTCCACCAGCGGGTGCGCGGTCAGGACGCCCTGGACCTCGCCGGGCTCGATGCGGTAACCGCGGATCTTCACCTGGTCGTCAGCACGACCCAGGAAGACCACCTGACCGTCCGCCGTCCACTTCGCCCGGTCACCAGTGCGGTACATCCGCTCCCCGGCGACGAACGGGCTGGCGACGAACCGCTCGCCCGCCAGGGCCGCGCGCCCCACGTAACCGCGGGCCACACCGGCACCGGCCACGTACAGCTCACCGGCCACCCCGGGCGCCACCGGGGCCAGGTGCTCGTCCAGGACGTAGAAGCGGGTGTTGGCGATCGGGGTGCCGATCGGCACGACACCGCGAGCGGTGCGCTCGGCGGTCAGTCGGGTCGTGGCGACACCGATGGTCGTCTCGGTCGGCCCGTAGTGGTTGTGGACCTCCACACCGCGCTCATCAGCAGCCGCGATCAGCTCCCGCACGAACGCGACCGGAGCCGACTCACCACCCAGGACCAGCGACCGCCCCGGCAGGACACCCGCGATGCCTCCCGCCGACGCCAGCGCCGCCAGATGCGAGGGAACCGCCTTGAAATGATCGATCCGGTGCTCGGCCAGGTACGCGGCCACCGCGACCGGATCCGTCACCGCACCCTCATCCAGGATGTGCAGCTCACCGCCACTGACCAGGCTCGCGAACACGACCGTGTTGCCCAGGTCCGTCGCCTGCGCCTGGAGCAATGCGTACCGCGCACCCACACCACCGAAGCCGACGCGGGCGGGCACGGAGGCCGTGTAGTTGGCCAACCCGCCATGGGTCACCGCCACGCCCTTGGGCTGACCCGTCGACCCCGACGTGTAGATCACGTACGCGAGCGAGGTCGGGTCCACCGTGCGACCCGGCGCCTCGGTGGAGGCCGCCGCGAGCTGCATCTCCACGAACGTGTCGTCGAGGGCCACCAGACGCGACCGCCCGGCGGGCAGCTCGTCCAGGATGTCCTCGGTCGTCAGCGCCAGCGCCGCACGGCTGTCGCGCAGCATGTACGCGATCCGGTCCGTCGGCTGCTCCGGGTCGATGGGCAGGTAGCCCGCGCCCGCCTTCCACACGCCCAGGATCCCGGCGATCATCTCGGCACCGCGCGGCAGGCACAGGCCGACCACGGTCTCGGCCCCGATGCCCTGGCCGATGAGGTAGTGCGCGATGCGGTTGGCACGGGCGTCCAGCTCCCCGTACGAGAGCGACCCACCATCGGCGACCAGCGCCGGGGCGTCCGCGATCCGCGCGACCTGTGCCTCGAACAGCTCGTGAACCAGCGGGAGTTCGACATCCGTGGACGTGTCGTTCCAGCCGGACAGGACGCGCAGCCGCTCCACCTCGTCCATCGCCGGGACCGCGCCGAGGCGCGTCTCCGGGGCGTCGGACAGCAGGTCGAGGACCCGCACCCAGGCCGTGGCGATGCGCTCGGCCCACTCCGCGTCGAACAGGTCGGCCGCGACCGTCACCGAACCGCGCAGCCCGGCCGGGGCCCCTTCGCCGTCGTACGCCTCGCCGACCATCACGTCGAGGTCGAACTTGGCGGCGCGGGTGCCGGTGGACATGCCGCCGGTCCACACCACGGGCGCGTCCAGAGCGTCGAGCCCGGCGCTGACCGTGTTCTGCTTGGTCAGGACGACCTGGAAGAGCGGGTGGCGGGCCATCGAGCGGGCCGGGGCCAGCTCCTCCACCAGCCGCTCGAACGGCACGTCCTGGTGGGCGAAGCCCGCGAGGCCCGCCTCCCGCACCCGGGCGAGCAGCTCGCCGAACGCCGGGTCGCCGGACAGGTCCGTGCGCAGCACCTGCGTGTTGACGAAGCAGCCGACCAGGTCGTCCAGCGCCTCGTCGCCGCGGCCGGCGTGCGCCGAGCCGATCGGGATGTCGACACCGGCGCCCAGCTTGGAGAGCAGGGTCGCCAGGGCCGCCTGGAGGACCATGAAGACGGTGACGCCCTCGTTCCTGGCCAGTTCCACCACGCGTGCGTGCACGGCGGCCGGGACGTCCAGCGGCACGCTGTGCCCGAGGTGGGAGGCCGCCGCCGGGCGGGGCCGGTCGAACGGCAGGTCCAGCTCTTCGGGCGATCCGTCCAGCACCTCGCGCCAGTAGTCGAGCTGACGGGAGATCACACTCTCGGGGTCGCCCTCCTCGCCGAGCAGCTCGCGCTGCCAGAGCGCGTAGTCGGTGTACTGCACCGGCAGCGGCGACCACTGCGGGGCGGCACCGGACACCCGCGCGGCGTAGGCGGTCGCGAAGTCCCGGGCGAGCGGGGCGCGCGACCAGCCGTCACTGGCGATGTGGTGGACGAGGACGACGAGGACGCGTTCGGTGTTGTCGGTGGTCGTGGTGTTGTCGGTGGTCGTGGTGGTGTCGGCCGCCTTGGTCGTCTCGAAGAGGGTGGCGCGGACAGGAACTTCGGCAGCCAGGTCGAAGGCGTACCGCGCCGCTTCGGCGACGGCCGCCTCGAGCCCTTCCGGCTCCACCTGGACGACCTGCACGTCCCATTCGAGGGTGTCCGGTTCGAGGATCCGCTGGTACGGCTGGCCGTCCGCGACCTCGAAGACCGTACGCAGCACCTCGTGGCGGCCCAGCAGGTCGCGCAGGGCCGCGTTCAGGGCGACCTTGTCCACGTCACCGGAGAGACGTACGGCGATCGGGCTGTTGTAGGTGGCGCTCGGGCCCTCCAACTGGCCGATGAACCAGAGGCGTTGCTGGGCGAAGGAGAGCGGGATGCGCTCGGGGCGCTGTCCGGCGGTCAGCGCGAGGCGCGCCTGGCCGGCACCGCCCAGTGCGGCCGCGAGACCGGCGACGGTCGGCGCGTCGAACAGCGCACGCAGCGGAACCTCGACGCCCAGCACCGTCCGCACCCGGCTGATCAGCCGCACCGCCAGGAGGGAGTGACCTCCCAGGTCAAAGAAGTCGTCGTCAACGCCGACGCTCTCCAGACCCAGGACCTGCGCGAACACCGAGCAGAGCAGCTCCTCCCGGAGCGTGGCCGGTCCTCGGCCTCCGCGCGCGGCGTACTCGGGGGCGGGCAGGGCCTTGCGGTCCAGCTTGCCGTTGGCGTTCAGCGGGAGGCCGTCCAGGACGACGACCGCCGACGGAACCATGTACGACGGCAGCCGGTCCGATGCGAAGACGGTGGTACGGGTGGCGAGTTCGGCCTGGTCGTCGTCCGCGGACTCCTCCGGGACGACGTACGCGACGAGGCGCTTGTCTCCCGGCACGTCCTCGCGCGCCACGACCACGGCCTGGGCGACCTCGGGGTGCGCGGCGAACGCCGACTGCACCTCA
Source organism: Streptomyces sp. NPDC001941 (assembly GCF_040296945.1). Classification (NCBI taxonomy): domain Bacteria; kingdom Bacillati; phylum Actinomycetota; class Actinomycetes; order Kitasatosporales; family Streptomycetaceae; genus Streptomyces; species Streptomyces sp. NPDC001941. The sequence continues at coordinate 182,483 of NZ_JBEOYE010000006.1, forward strand.
CCCAGCTCGATCCGGAAACCGCGCACCTTGACCTGCTCGTCCGCACGGCCCAGGTACTCGATCTCACCGTCCTGGTTCCAGCGGACCACATCACCCGTGCGGTACAGACGACCGCCGGAGGAGGAGAAGGGGTCGGCGACGAAGCGCTCACCCGTCAGCTCGGGACGGTTCAGGTAGCCCCGGGCCAGGCCCGCACCCGCGAGGTAGAGCTCGCCCGCTACCCCGGTGGGGACGGGAGAGAGGGAGCCGTCGAGGACGTAAGCGCGGGCGTTGGAGATCGGCCGGCCAATCGGCACCAGGCCCTCGACCTCGCTGTCGGCGTACCAGGCCGTCGCGTAGACCGTGGCCTCGGTCGGACCGTAGATGTTCGCGACCCGGGCACCCGGGATCGCCATACGGATCCCCGCGACCGCGTCCGCCGTCAGGGCTTCACCGGCCAGCACGACGGTGCGAGGACGGGCCTGGATGTCGCCTGCGGCCACCATCTGCGCGAACGCCGACGGCACACCGCTGACCAGACTCACGTCACCGATCCCGGATCCGGAATCGGCCAGAGCGAGCAGGTCGCCGACCACCTCGACGCTGCCGCCGCAGACCAGCGGACCGAACAGCTCGAAGACCGAGACGTCGAAGTTGAACGACGTCGAGACCAGGACCCGTCGGAAGTCCTCACCGCTGAACTCGGCCGCGGCCCAGCCCAGCAGGGCCGCGACGGAACGGTGCTCGACCACCACACCCTTCGGACGACCCGTCGAACCCGACGTGTAAATCACGTACGCCGGGTGCTCCGGACGGAGATCCCTCAAGGGCGTGGTGGGCTCAAGTGCACTGATCTGTACGGCAGTCCGCTCCTCGTCGATGACGACGAGGGTGGCATCCGAGGCAGGCACCGCAGCCGCCGTCGCCGTAGAGGCGATCACCGCGACCGGTCGGGCGTCGTTCAGCATGTACGCCACACGGTCCGCCGGATACGACGGGTCGACAGGCAGGTACGCGCCTCCGGCCTTCACCACCGCCAGCAGAGCGACGACAGCCTCGACCCCACGCTCCAGACACACACCCACCAGCGCATCCGGCCCCACACCCACACCCTGCAGATGACGCGCCAACTGGTTCGCGCGGCAGTCGAGTTCACCGTACGAGAGCCCCACACCACCCGACACCACCGCCAGCGCCTCCGGTGACCGCGCCACCTGAGCCTCGAACAACTCCGGCAACGAGCCGGTCGCCGTCTCCACAGCCGTGTCGTTCCACTCGACGAGCACCTTGTGGCGCTCGTCGGCGTCCAGGACCTGCACCGCGCTCAGCGGCACGTCCAGGCCGTCGGTCAGGGCGATGTCGAGGGCGGCCACCAGGTTGTCGGCCGCCGTGCGCACGAACTGGCCGACCGTCTCCGGGTCGATGGGCGCGACCGCGTGCACCGCGAGGGAGATGCGGTCGCCGTTGTCGTCGACCGAGACCATCAGCGGGTAGTTGGTGCGCTCCTCGAAGTAGACGCGGCGGATGCCCGAAAGGCGCTCGTCGCGCGGCGTGGACGGCTCGGCGGCCGGCTCCGCACCGCCGCTGTTGTGGCGGTAGTTGAAGAGCGCCGTGAACAGGGGGGCGTCCCCGGTGACGCCGCTCGCCTGCTGGGCCACCGTCAGCGGCGCGTGCTCGTGTTCGAGCAGTTCCGCGAGCTGGCCGCGCATCGCGGACACGGCGGTCAGGACGCCGAGCTCGTCGGTGCGGACCCGCACGGGAAGGGTGTTGAGGAAGGGACCGGGAACCCGGTCGGAGCCCGTACCGGCGTTCATGCGGCCGAACAGGACGGTGCCGAAGACCACGTCCTCACGACCGCTCACCGCCGCCAGCACCCGGGCCCACGCCAGGTGGAGCAGGGTCGCCGGGCTCGCGCCCAGGCGGCGCGAGACCTCCCGCAACCGGGTGTGCAGCTCGTCGCCGAAGACCACGCGGGACCGCGTGGTGCCGGAGCCGTCACCGTGGACGTCGACCAGGCCGAACGGCGCCGTCGGCTCGGTGACGTCGCCGAGGAGCTCGGCGAAGTACCGCTCGTGCTCGCCCGCGTCGACCCCGGCACGCGCCTGGGCGACGAAGTCGCGGAACGGCAGGGGCTCGGCGAGCCCGGCCTGCTGTCCGCCGAGGAAGGCGTTGACCTCCCCCATCATGACTTCCAGGGCTGTGTGGTCCTGCACCATGTGGTGGATGCGCACCAGGGCGAGCCACTGGTCACCGTCACTGTCCGGAACGGCAGCCATGTGGACCCGGATGAGGGGGGCCGTACCGAGGTCCATCGAACCGCCGCCGGCCGCGAGCAGCCGCTCGACGGGGTCGCCCGCGCCGGGCGCCAGGGTGACGTGCTCGACGGGGAGCGCGGCGCGCCGCCGCACGACCTGGACCGGCTCGCGCAGGCCCTCCCACACGATCGAGGTGCGGTAGATGTCGTGGCGGTCCACCACGCGCTGAACGGCGTCGAGGAAGGCGTCCAGCAGGTCACGGGAGTCGAACTCCACGACCGTCGGCATCACATAGGTGTCCTCGCCGCCCTCCGCGAGGAGGTGGTGGAAGAGCAGGCCCTCCTGGAGCGGGGCCAGCGGATAGACGTCCGCGATGTTGGCCGCGCCGCCCTCGACGGTGGCCGCGATCCGCTCGATCTCGGCCCCGGTGAGGTCGACGAGCGGCAGCATCTCGGGCGTGATCGCGGTGGCCCCCGCCGGGATGAGGTTGGCCGGGACCTCGACCTGCTCCGCGCCCGCCGTGGCCGCGAGACCCGCGGGCGTCGGGGCGTCGAACAGGGCCCGGACGGAGACGGACACGCCTCGTGTACGGAGCAGTGCGACGAGGCGGATGGCGAGGAGCGAGTGCCCGCCGAGCCGGAAGAAGTCGTCGTCCACGCCGACGCTCTCCAGGCCCAGCACCTCGGCGAACGCCCCGCACAGGATCTCTTCGCGTGCGTTGGACGGACCGCGCCCTGAGCCGGTCACGTACTCGGGGGCCGGGAGGGCCTTGCGGTCCAGCTTGCCGTTCGCATTCAGCGGGAGGGAGTCCAGGACGACGACCGCCGACGGAACCATGTACGACGGCAACCGGTCGGACGCGAAGACGGTGGTACGGGAAGCCAGCTCGGTCCTGTCGTCCGTGGACTGCTCCGGGACGATGTAGGCGACCAGGCGCTTGTCGCCGGGCACGTCCTCGCGTGCCACGACCACGGCCTGGGCGACCTCGGGGTGCGCGGCGAACGCCGACTGCACCTCACCCAGCTCGATGCGGAAGCCCCTCACCTTGACCTGCTCATCCGCACGGCCCAGGTACTCGATCTCGCCATCCTGGTTCCAGCGGACCACATCACCCGTGCGGTACAGACGACCGCCGGAGGAGGAGAACGGGTCGGCGACGAAGCGCTCGCCGGTCAGTTCGGGGCGGTTCAGGTAGCCACGGGCCAGGCCGCCACCGGCCAGGTACAGCTCACCGGGGACACCGACCGGAACGGGGGAGAGAGTGCCGTCGAGGACGTACGCACGGGCGTTGGAGATCGGCCGGCCGATCGGCACCAGGCCCTCGACCTCGCTGTCCGCGTACCAGGCCGTCGCGTAGACGGTCGCCTCGGTCGGACCGTAGATGTTCGCGACCCGGGCACCCGGGATCGCCGTACGGATCCCCGCTACCGCATCCGCGGTCAGAGCCTCACCGGCCAGCACCACCGTACGAGGACGAGCCTCAATGGCCCCCGCGGCCACCATCTGCGCGAACGCCGACGGCACACCGCTGACGAGGCTGACGTCACCGATCCCGGATCCGGAATCGGCCAGGGCCAGCAGATCGCCGACCACCTCCACGCTGCCGCCGCAGACCAGCGGACCGAACAGCTCGAACACCGACACGTCGAAGTTGAACGACGTCGAGACCAGAACCCTGCGGAAGTCCTCACCACTGAACTCGGCCGCGGCCCATCCCAGCAGAGCCGCCACGGAGCGGTGCTCGACCACCACACCCTTCGGACGACCCGTCGAACCCGACGTGTAGATCACGTACGCCGGGTGCTCCAGGCGGAGCTCTCTCGACGGAGCCGTAGCCTCAAACCCGTTGATCTGCGCGGAGGTCCGCTCCTCGTCGATGACGACGAGGGTGGTATCCGAGGCAGGCACCGCAGCCACGGTCGCCGTAGAGGCAATCACCGCGACCGGACGCGCATCATCCAGCATGTACGCCACACGGTCCGCCGGATACGACGGATCAACGGGAAGGTACGCACCCCCGGCCTTCACCACCGCCAACAGCGCGACAACGCTCTCGACCCCACGCTCCAGACACACACCCACCAGCGCATCCGGACCCACACCCACACCCTGCAGATGACGCGCCAGACGATTCGCCCGGGCCTCGAGTTCACCGTACGAGAGCCCCACACCACCCGACACCACAGCCACCGCCTCCGGCGACCGCGCCACCTGAGCCTCGAACAACTCCGGCAGAGAGCCGGTCGCCGTCTCCACAGCCGTGTCGTTCCACTCCACCAGCACCTGACGCAGACCCGCCTCGTCAAGCACCTGCACCGCACTCAGCGGCACATCCTCCTCACCCTCAAGCGCCGTCTCCAGCGCCGCCACCAGATTCCCGGCAGCCGTACGCACGAACTCGCCCACCACACCCGGATCGATGGGTGCGACGGCGTCGACGGCCAGGGTGAACAGGTCGCCGTTGTCGTTGACGGAGACCATGAGCGGGAAGTTGGTGCGCTCCTTCGTGAAGACGGCGCGCATGCCCTCCATGCCCTCGTGGCGCCGCTCGTCGGCGCGTTCCTCGGCGCTGCGGCCGGGGTTGTGCCGGAAGTTGAAGAGGGCGGTGAACAGCGGGCTGTCGCCGGTGACCCCGGAGGCGCGCTGGGCGACGACGAGCGGGGCGTGCTCGTGCTCCAGGAGCTCCGCGAGCTGGCCGCGCATCGCCGCGACGGCGGCACGGACGCCGGAGGCGTCGGTGCGGACCCGGACCGGCAGGGTGTTCATGTACGGGCCAGGGACCTGGTCGGCGCCTTCGCCGGCGTTCATGCGGCCGAACAGGACGGTGCCGAAGACCACGTCCTCGCGGCCGCTCACCGTCGCGAGCACCCGGGCCCAGGCGACGTGCATGACCGTGGCCGGGCTGGCGCCCAGCCGGCGGGAGACGTCACGGAGCCGTACCGTCAAGTCCTCGTCGAACGGGACCACTTCGCGTACGGCGTCGGCTCCATCGCCACGTACGTCCGCGATGCCGAACGGGGCGGTCGGCTCGGTCACGTCGCCGAGCAGCTCGGTGAAGTACCGCTCGTGCTCGGAACGCTCGACCGCACCCCGCGTCTGGGCGACGAAGTTGCGGAAGGGCAGCGGCCGGGCCAGCTCACGGCCGCGTCCGGCCAGGATCGACTGGACCTCGTGGAAGACGATCTCCAGGGCGGTGTGGTCGCGCACCACGTGGTGGGCGCGCAGCAGCCCGAGCCAGCGACCGGTGCCGGGGACCTGAGCGGCGTGCATGCGGATGAGCGGGGCCTCGCCGAGGTCCATGCGCAGGCCGCCGGCGGCGAGGATCTGCTCGACGGGGTCGCCCCCGTCGGCGTCGAGCACCACTTCGGTGACCGGAAGCGTGGCGTTGCGCCACACCACCTGGACCGGCTCGCGCAGACCCTCCCACACGATCGAGGTGCGGTAGATGTCGTGGCGGTCCACCACCTGCTGGAGCGCGTCCGTGAACGCGTCGAGGCGGTCGCGTGCGTCGAACTCCAGCACGGTCGGCATGACGTAGGCGTCGTCGCCGCCGTCGGCGAGCAGGTGGTGGAAGAGCAGCCCCTCCTGGAGCGGGGCCAGCGGGTAGACGTCCGCGATGTTGGCCGCGCCACCGTCGACGGTGGCGACCACCCGGTCCAGCTCCTCGGCCGTCAGGTCGGCCAGGGGGAGCATCGCGGGGGTGAGGGCGGTGGCGCCGTCCGGGATGAGGTTCCCCGGAACCGTGACCTGGACCGCCCCGGCGGAGGCCGCGAGGCCGGCCGGCGTGGGGGCCTGGAAGAAGGCGCGTACGGAGACGGAGACCCCGCGCTTCTGGAGGAGGGCGACCAGGCGGATGGCCAACAGGGACTGGCCCCCCAGCTCGAAGAAGTCCTCGTCCACGCCCACGCTGTCCACGCCCAGGACCTCGGCGAACGCCGCGCAGACGATCTCCTCACGCGCATTCGACGGACCACGACCCCCCACCGAAGCGACGTGCTCGGGGGCGGGAAGGGCCTTGCGGTCCAGCTTGCCGTTCGCCGTCAGCGGCAGCGCGTCCAGCACCACCACCGCCGACGGAACCATGTACTCCGGAAGACTCTGCCCCACGAACTCGGCAATCGGGGTGGTCGGCTGCGCGTCCTGGACGACGTACGCGACGAGGCGACGGTCACCGGGACGGTCCTCGCGGACCACGACGGCGGCACGGGTGACCTGCGGGTGCGCGGCCACGGCCGCCTGCACCTCACCCAGCTCGATACGGAAACCCCGCACCTTCACCTGATCATCGACACGCCCCAGGAACACCAGCTGACCATCGGCCGACCACTTCACGCGGTCACCCGAGCGATACATCCGTACACCCGCCTCGAACGGCGACGCCACGAACCGCTCAGCCGTCAGGTCAGCACGACCCACATAGCCCCGGGCCACACCCGCACCCGACACATACAGCTCACCCGCCACACCCACCGGCACCGGACGCAGCCACTCATCAAGAACGAACACCCGGGCGTTGGGCACCGGACGGCCCACGACCACCGACGCAGAGTCCGCGAGCCGCGCGATCGCCGTGTCCACGGTGGCCTCGGTCGGACCGTAGAAGTTGAACCCCTCCACACCATCCAGACCCCGCAACGACTCCCACAACCCAGCCGGAACCGCCTCACCACCCACACCAATCCGACCCGGACGCCACTCCCCATCGAACAGACCCTCATCCACCAGGACCTGCAGATACGACGGCGTCACCTCAGCAAAATCGATCCGCGACGCCCGCACCCACGCCACCAGACGCCCCGCATCCAGCCACGTCTCCCCATCCACCACATGCAACGCATGACCAGCAAACAGAGCCGACAACTGATTCCACGACGCATCGAAGGACACCGACGTCGTCAACGCCACCCGCAACGGCACCGCAGAAGCAAACACCGACCGCGCATGCGCCTCACACAGAGACACCACACCCCGATGCGCAACCACCACACCCTTCGGACGACCCGTCGACCCCGACGTATAGATCACATACGCCGCAGAATCCGGACGGATGTCCAGGCCAAGGGCCTCGGACGACTGTGCCTCGACAGCCGCGGCCGTCGCCGGCTCGTCCACCACCAGCACATCCACCGAAGCAGAGGACACCACGGATGCCGTAGCAGCGGACGCGATCACCACGGCGGGCTTCGCGTCGCCCACCATGTACGCCAGCCGCTCCCCCGGATACTCCGGATCCAGCGCCAGATACGCACCCCCCGCCTTCAACACCGCCAGCAGACCCACCACCAACGACGCACCACGCTCCAGACACACACCCACCAGCACATCCGGACCCACACCCAGACCCACCAGATGACGCGCCAGACGATTCGCCCGCACATCCACCTCGGCGAACGACAACTCCTCACCACCAGACACCACAGCCACCGCACCCGGCGACCGCACCACCTGACCCTCGAACAGCTCCACCAGCGAACCGGCCACCACCTCAGCAGCCGACCCACCCCACTCCCCCAACAGCCGACCACGCTCGACCTCGTCCAGGACCGGAACGTCACTGATGCGGGTGTCGGGCCGTGCGACCAGGAGCTCGATGGCGCGGGCCCAGTGGCCCACGATGCGCTCTGCGGTCGTCACGTCGAAGAGGTCGGCGGAAGCCACCACCGAGCCGCGCAGGCCGGCCGGGGCGCCGTCGCCGTCGAAGACCTCCGACACCGTGGCGTCGAGGTCGAACTTCGCGGCGGACTCGCTGGTGGCCGGGCCGCGCTGGGCGGCGGCCGAGACCGTGCCCTCGGACGCCTTACGCGGCGACGGAGTACCGCCACCCGCTCCACCCGCGCCGGGCAGGTCGAGGACGGCCTCGCCGGTGTTCTGGACCTTCAGCATCACCTGGAACAGCGGGTGCCGGGAGAGCGAGCGGGCCGGGGCCAGCTCCTCCACCAGCTTGTCGAACGGGACTTCCTGGTGCTCGAAGGCGGCCCAGTCCGCGGCCCGCACGCGGGCGAGGAGTTCGGTGAAGGTCGGGTCGCCCGACACGTCCGTACGCAGGACGAGGGAGTTGATGAAGAACCCGACCAGGTCGTCCAGGGCGACGTCCGTGCGCCCGGCGACGGTGGTGCCGATCGGCACGTCGGTACCCGCGCCGAGGCGCGACAGGACCCCCGCGAGGGCAGCCTGGAGGACCATGAACGGGGTGACGCCCTCGGCCCTGGCCAGCTCGGCCAGGCGGGCGTGCGTCGCGGCGGAGACGGCCAGCGGAACCTTGTGGCCCCGGTGCGAGGGCACGGCCGGGCGGGAGCGGTCGGTGGGGAGCTCCAGCTCCTCCGGCGACTCCGCCAGCACCCCGCGCCAGTAGTCGATCTGGGTGGCGAGGACGCTGCCGGGGTCGTTCTGGTCGCCCAGCATCTCGCGCTGCCAGAGCGTGAAGTCGGCGTACTGGACGGGCAGCGCCTCCCACTCGGGGGCGGCGCCCGCGCGCCGGGCGGCGTACGCGACCGACAGGTCCCGGGCCAGCGGGCGCTTGGACCAGCCGTCGCTCGCGATGTGGTGCATGACCATGACGAGCACCTGCTCGTCGGAGCCGGTGGACAGCAGGGACGCACGGATCGGTATCTCGTCGGCCAAGTCGAAGGTGTGGCCCAGGACTTCGGACACGGCGGCGTCGAGCTCGGCCGGCGCGACCTCGGCGACGGTCAGCGACCAGTCGAGGTCGGCGGTCTTCACGATGTGCTGGTACGGCTCGCCGTCCGCGGCTCTGAAGAGCGTCCTCAGGACCTCGTGCCGCCCGATCACGTCCCGCAGGGCCGCACCGAGGGCATCAGCGTCGACCTCGCCCGAAAGACGCAGTACGACCGGGATGTTGTACGTCGAGCTGGGGCCCTCGGACTGGTTGAGGAACCACAACCGGCGCTGCGCGAATGACAACGGAATCATCAGGACTCCTCCTGGTTACGCATCGGCCGCAACGCCGGCCTTGCTGTCTTCTGGTGGGCGAGTTGTTGTGCGAGTGCTGCGACGGTCGATGCCTCCAGGAGCACCCGGAGCGGGACCTCCACGCCGAGCTCGGCGCGGATCGTGCTGGTGAGGCGGACGGCGAGCAGGGAGTGCCCGCCGAGGGCGAAGAAGTCGTCGTCGACGCCGACTTCGGGGAGGCCGAGCAGTTCGGCGAAGGCCGCGCAGAGGACCTCTTCCTGGCGGTTGGCCGGTCCCCGCCCGGCGCTCGCGGCGTATTCGGGGGCGGGGAGCGCCTTGCGGTCGAGCTTGCCGTTCGCGGTCAGCGGCAGCGCGTCGAGGACGACGACGGCCGCGGGAACCATGTGCTCGGGCAGTCGTTGGGTGACGAACTCCCTTATATGGACGTTCAGTTCGTCAGATGTCTCGTGTACGTCGCTCGGGACGACGTAGGCGACGAGTCGGGTGTCGCCGGGCACGTCCTCGCGGGCGATCACGGCGGCCTGGGCCACCTCACGGTGCGCGGCCACGACCGCCTGCACCTCACCCGGCTCGATCCGGAAACCACGCACCTTGACCTGCTCATCGGAACGGCCCAGGTATTCCAGGACACCGTCACGGCTCCAGCGGGCCACATCGCCCGTGCGGTACATCCGCTGGCCCGGCTCGAAGGGGTTCGCGGTGAAGCGCTCGGCCGTCAGGCCCGGACGCTTCACGTAGCCCCGAGCGAGCTGGATGCCCGCGATGTAGAGCTCACCGGCGACACCCGGAGCGACCGGCTGGAGACGGGAGTCAAGGACGTACAGGCGGGTGTTCGCGATCGGACGACCGATCGGCACCGACTCACCCAACTCCTGACCAGCCACGATCTCAAAGACACAGCACCCCACCACGGTCTCCGTGGGACCGTACTCGTTCACCACCACCGAGCCGGGAGCCAGTGCCAGCCAGTCGCGGACCACCGCCGGGGGCAGTGCCTCGCCACCCACGACCCAGGTACGGGCCGACTGCGCCACCTGCGTGTCCGAGAGCATCTCGCTCAGCAGCGGCAGGTGCGCGGGCACGGCCTTCACCAGGCCGAAGCCACCCGGCTCCCGGATCAGCTCTGCCAGGCCCTCGGCCCCGCCGGCCTCGCTCGCGATGACCGTCGCCCCGGACGCCAGCGGCACCAGGACACTCGTCACGGTCAGATCGAAAGCGAGCGAGGAGTGCAGCGGCGCACTGCCACTGCCGACTCCGTACGCACCCACAGCCCACGACACATAGTTCGCAAGGCCCTCATGGGTGATCGCCACACCCTTCGGGCGCCCCGTGGAACCGGAGGTGTAGATCACGTACGCGAGCGAGCGCCGGTCGGTGTGCAGCCCCGGGGCCTCATCGGACGCGGACGCAAGCTGCATCCGAACAAGGGCACTGTCCACCGCGACGTACCGGTTACGCCCGGCCGGAAGGTCGTCCAGGATCTCCTCGGTCGTCAGCGTCAGCGCCGCACCCGAATCACCCAGCATGAAGTTGATGCGTTCCGCCGGATAGTCCGGATCGATCGGCAGGTAACCCGCACCCGCCTTCCACACCGCGAGCATGCTCACCACGGCATCGACACCACGCGGCAGGCACAGGCCCACCAGCGATTCCGCGCCGATCCCCTGACTCGCCAGGTAGGACGCCAGACGATTCGCCCGAGCATCCAGCTCCGCATACGTCAGCGACTCCGCGCCCGCCACCACCGCAACGGCCTCGGGCACCCGCGCCACCTGCGCCGCCAACAGTCCCGGCACAAGGAGCGAACCAAGATCCGCGTCCGTGGCGTTCCACTCCTCCACCACCCGGTCCCGCTCCCCCGCACCCAGCACGTCCACCGCGCTGAGCCGGACCTGCGGGTCCTCGACCAGGGCAGCGACCACACGCGCCAGGCGGGCCGCCAGGTCCTCGACCGTCTCCGGGTCGAAGAGGTCGGCGGCTGCGACCATTGAGCCGTGTACGCCGGCCGGGGCGCCCTGCTCGTCAACGGCCTCGGAGACGCGTACCTCAAGGTCGAACTTCGCACCGGACTTCGCGACCGGCACGCCTCCCGAGCGCACGCCGGGGAGGTCGAGGACCGCTTCGGCGTTGTTCTGCAGGTCCAACTGCACCTGGAACAGCGGGTGCCGGGACATCGAACGGCTCGGCGCCAGCTCCTCCACCAACCGCTCGAACGGCACCTCCTGATGCGCCAGAGCCGACAGACTCGCCTCACGCACCCGGCCCAACACCTCACGGAACGTCGGGTCACCCGCCAGATCCGTACGGATCACCAACGTATTGATGAAGAACCCGACCAGATCATCCAGCGCCTCATCCGTACGCCCCGCGTTCGCCGTACCGATCGGAACATCCACACCAGCACCCAGACGAGAGAGCAGAGTGGCAAGCGCCGCCTGGAGGACCATGAACGTCGTGACGCCCTCGGAACGGGCCACCTCGACCAGCCGGGCGTGCGCGGCCGCCGGAATCTCCACCGCAACCCGATGACCCACATGCGAGGCCACCACCGGACGCGACCGGTCGAACGGAAGCGCAAGCTCCTCCGGCACCCCCTCCAACACACCACGCCAGTACGCGATCTGACGAGACATCACACTCTCGGGATCGGCCTTATCACCCAGCAGCTCACGCTGCCACAGTGCATAGTCCGCGTACTGCACCGGCAGCGGCTTCCACGCGGGGGCGCGCCCCGCGGAGCGCGCCCCGTAGGCCACGGACAGGTCGCGGGCCAGCGGAGCGATCGACCAGCCGTCGCCCGCGATGTGGTGGAGCACGACGACAAGCACTCGCTCTTCGGCGCCGGAGTCCAACAGCGTTGCCTTCAGAGGCACTTCAGTCGCGAGGTCGAACACGCGCCCGACCGCTTGCGTCACGGCCTGTTCAAGCTGATCAGGCCGCACCTGCCGGGTGTCGAGCCGCCAGTCCGGGGCGTCGAGGATGGACTGGTAGGGCTCCCCGTTCTCGGCGGTCGGGAAGACCGTCCGCAGCACCTCGTGCCGACCGATCAGGTCACGGAAGGCCAGGGCGAGCGCGGTTTCGTCCACATCGCCCGAGAGGCGCAGGGCGAAGGGGATGTTGTACGTGGATCCGGCGCCCTCCAACTGGCTGATGAACCAGAGGCGTTGCTGTGCGAAGGACAGCGGCATGCGCTCGGGGCGCTGCCCGGCGGTCAGCGCGAGGCGTGCCTGGCCGGCACCGCCCAGTGCGGCCGCGAGACCGGCGACGGTCGGCGCGTCGAACAGCGCACGCAGCGCCACCTCCACACCCAGCACCGTCCGCACCCGACTGATCAGCCGCACCGCCAGCAGAGAGTGACCACCCAGAGCGAAGAAGTCGTCCTCCGCCCCCACCTCAGGAAGCCCCAGAACCTCCGCGAACACCCCACACAGCAGCTCCTCCCGCAGATCCGACGGACCACGACCAGCCCCGACCACGAAGTCAGGAGCGGGGAGCGCCTTGCGATCGAGCTTGCCGTTCGCATTCAGCGGCAGCATGTCCAGGACCACGACCGCCGACGGAACCATGTACGACGGAAGACGCTCAGCGGCGAAACCACCGAGAATGCGCGGGAGTTCATCGGCGACGCCTTCCTCGGCCGGGACGACGTAGGCGACCAGGCGCTTATCGCCGGGCACGTCCTCTCGCGCCACGACCACGGCCTGGGCGACAAGGGCGTGTCCCGCCAGTACCGACTGGACCTCGCCCAGCTCGATGCGGAAGCCGCGGACCTTCACCTGCTCGTCCGCACGGCCCAGGTACTCGATCTCACCGTCCTGGTTCCAACGGACCACGTCACCCGTGCGGTACAGACGACCACCTGAGGAGGAGAACGGGTCGGCGACGAAGCGCTCGCCGGTCAGCTCCGGGCGGTTCAGGTAGCCCCGGGCCAGGCCCGCACCCGCCAGGTACAGCTCACCGGGGACGCCGGCCGGCACCGGTGACAGGCCCCCGTCGAGGACGTACGCACGAGCATTGGCAATGGGTCGGCCGATCGGCACCAGCCCGTCGACCTCGCTGTCGGCATACCAAGCCGTCGCGTAGACCGTGGCCTCGGTCGGGCCGTAGATGTTCGCGACCCGGGCACCCGGGATCGCCGTACGAATCCCCGCCACCGCATCCGCCGTCAGCGCCTCACCGGCCAGCACCACCGTACGAGGACAAGCCTCAATGGCCCCCGCGGCCACCATCTGCGCGAACGCCGACGGCACACCACTGACCAGACTCACATCACCGATCCCGGACGCCGAATCAGCCAGAGCCAGCAGGTCGCCGACCACTTCCACACTGCCGCCGCACACCAGCGGACCGAACAGCTCGAACACCGACACGTCGAAGTTGAACGACGTCGACACCAGCACTCGCCGGAAGTCCTCACCACTGAACTCGGCCGCAGCCCAGCCCAGCAGAGCCGCCACCGAACGGTGCTCGACCACCACACCCTTCGGACGACCCGTCGAACCCGATGTATAGATCACGTACGCCGGGTGCTCCAGCTCGATCGCCACCCCGAGCGCGCCACCGTCATGCTCGGCAATCGCCGCCACGGTCCGCTCGTCGTCGATCACGACGAGCCTGGTGTCCGATACCGACACGACACCGACGGTGTCCGTCGAAGCGATCACCGCGACCGGACGCGCATCATCCAGCATGTACGCCACACGGTCCGCCGGATACGACGGATCAACGGGAAGGTACGCACCCCCGGCCTTCACCACCGCCAACAGCGCGACAACGCTCTCGACCCCACGCTCCAGACACACACCCACCAGCGCATCCGGACCCACACCCACACCCTGCAGATGACGCGCCAGACGATTCGCCCGCGCATCCAGCTCCGCGTACGAAACCTCGACACCACCCGACACCACCGCCAGCGCCTGCGGCGACCGCGCCACCTGAGCCTCGAACAGCTCCGGCAGAGAGCCGGTCGCCGTCTCCACGGCCGTGTCGTTCCACTCCACCAGCACCTGACGCAGACCCGCCTCGTCAAGCACCTGCACCGCACTCAGCGGCACATCCTCCTCATCCTCAAGCGCCGTCTCCAGCGCCGCCACCAGATTCCCGGCAGCCGTACGCACGAACTCCCCGACCACACCCGGATCGATCGGGTCCACCGCGTCCACCGCGACCCACAGGCCCTGGCCGTCGTCGTCGATCGAGACGAGCAGCGGGTAGTTGGTGCGCTCGTGCGAGAACACGGTGCGGATGCCCGCAAGCTCGTCGTTCGCGCCCGGGGTCCGATCCGCCGGCCGATCCGAACCACCCGTGTTGTGGCGGTAGTTGAAGAGGGCTGTGAACAGGGGCGCGTCACCCGTCATCCCGCTGGCGCGCTGGGCGATCGTGAGCGGCGCGTGCTCGTGCTCCAGGAGTTCCGCGAGCTGGGCGCGCAGGGCCTTGACCGAGGCGAGGACGCCGAAGCGCTCGGTGCGGACGCGGACGGGCAGGGTGTTGAGGAAGGGGCCGGGAACGCGGTCGGCGCCTTCGCCGGCGTTCATGCGGCCGAACAGGATCGTGCCGAAGACCACGTCCTCGCGACCGCTCACCGCCGCGAGCACCCGGGCCCACGCCAGGTGGAGCAGGGTCGCCGGGCTGGCGCCCAGGCGGCGCGAGACCTCCCGCAACCGGGCCGTGACGTCGGCGTCGAAGGGCGTGACGCGGCGGACCGTACCCGCGCCGTCGCCGCGTACGTCGGCGATGCCGAAGGCCGCGGTGGGTTCGGTGACGTCGCCGAGCAGTTCCGCGAAGTAGCGCTCGTGCGCGGCCCGGTCCACTCCGCCGAGTGCCTGGGCGACGAAGGTGCGGAACGGGAGCGGCGCGGGCAGGCGGTCGCCCCGGCCGTCGAGGAACGCGCGCACCTCGGCGAGCAGCACTTCCAGGGCTGTGTGGTCGCGCACCATGTGGTGGATGCACACCAGGGCGAGCCACCTCTCCCCGTCCTGGGCCGCGTGTACGCGGAGCAGGGGGGCCGTGCCCAGGTCCATCGCCGTGCCCCCGGCGGCGACGAGGTCGGCGACGGGGTCGGTGGTGTCGGCGGGGAGGCTGATCTCGGTGACGGGAAGTGTGGCGTGGCGCCACACCACCTGGACCGGTTCGCGCAGCCCGTCCCACACGAAGGAGGTACGGAAGATGTCGTGGCGGTCCAGGACGTTCTGGAGGGCGCTGGTGAAGGCATCGAGGCGGGCGCGGCTGTCGAACTCGACGACCGTGGGAAGGACGTACGCGTCGTCCCCGCCGTCGGCGAGCAGGTGGTGGAAGAGCAGCCCCTCCTGGAGCGGGGCCAGCGGGTAGATATCGGCGACGTTGGCCGCGCCGCCGTCGACCGTGGCGACGATCCCGTCCAGCTCCTCGGCCGTCAGGTCCACGAGCGGCAGCATCGCTGGCGTGAGCGACGTGGCCCCGTCGGGAATCAGGTTGTCCGGTACGGAAACCTGCACGTCGCCCGCAGCCAGGGCGAGCCCGGCCGGGGTGGGCGTCTGGAACAGGGCCCGCACCGAGACGGTGACCCCGTGTCCGCGCAGGTTCTCGACCAGGCGGATGGCCAGGAGCGAGTGGCCGCCGAGCCGGAAGAAGTCGTCGTCCACGCCGACGCTCTCCAGGCCCAGCACCTCGGCGAACGCCCCGCACAGGATCTCTTCCCGGGCATTGGACGGACCGCGTCCCGAGCCGGTGACGTACGCGGGGGCGGGGAGGGCCTTGCGGTCGAGCTTGCCGTTGCCGGTCAGCGGCAGCACGTCCAGGACCACCACCGCCGACGGGACCATGTGCCCGGGCAGCCGCTGCTCGCTGAAGCGCAGGACCTGGCGCGGCAGCTCCGTGGCGTCCTCGTCCGGATCGGCGGGCACGACGTACGCCACCAGACGGGTGTCGCCGGGCACGTCCTCCCGGGCGACGACCGCGGCCTGCCCCACCAGCGGGTGCGCGGCCACGGCTCCCTGCACCTCGCCCAGCTCGATGCGGAAGCCCCGCACCTTGACCTGGTCGTCGGCGCGGCCAAGGAAGACCACCTGGCCGTCCGCCGTCCACTTCGCCCGGTCACCGGTGCGGTACATCCGCTCCCCGGCGACGAACGGGCTGGCGACGAACCGCTCGCTGGTGAGTCCGGGGCGCCCCACATAGCCCCGGGCCACACCCGCGCCGGCCACGTAGAGGTCTGCGGCCACACCCGGCGGGACCGGCTGGAGGCGGGCGTCGAGGAGGTGGAAGCGGGTGTTGGCGATCGGGGTGCCGATCGGCACGACACCGCGAGCGGTGCGCTCGGCCGTCAGCCGGGTCGTGGCGACACCGATGGTCGTCTCCGTCGGCCCGTAGTGGTTGTGAACCTCCACACCACGCTCATCAGCAGCCGCGATCAGCTCCCGCACGAACGCCACCGGAGCCGCCTCACCACCCAGGACCAACGACCGCCCCGGCAGGACACCCGCGATACCTCCCGCCGACGCGAGCGCCGCCAGGTGCGAGGGAACCGCCTTGAAGTGATCGATCTGGTACTCGGCCAGGTACGCGGCCACCGCGACCGGATCCGTCACCGCACCCTCATCCAGGATGTGCAGCTCGCCGCCACTGACCAGGCTCGCGAACACGACCGTGTTGCCCAGGTCCGTCGCCTGCGCCTGCAGCAGCGCATACCGCGAACCCACACCACCCAAGCCGACGTGCTCCGGAACCGAACCCACGTAGTTCGCCAGCCCGCCATGGGTCACCGCCACACCCTTGGGCTGACCCGTCGACCCCGACGTATAGATCACATACGCGAGCGAAGCCGGATCCACCCCGCGACCGGGCGCCTCCGTTGAAGCCGCCGCGAGCTGCATCTCCACGAACGTGTCATCCAGCGCCACCAGACGCGACCGCCCCGCCGGAAGCTCGTCCAGGATCTCCTCAGTCGTCAGCGCCAGGGCCGCACGGCTGTCGCGCAGGATGTACGCGATCCGGTCGGTCGGCTGCTCCGGGTCCACCGGCAGATAGGCGGCGCCCGCCTTCCACGCGCCCAGGATCCCGGCGATCATCTCCGCGCCACGCGGCAGGCACAGACCCACCACCGCCTCGGCCCCGATGCCCTGGCCGATGAGGTAGTGCGCGATGCGGTTGGCACGGGCGTCCAGCTCCCCGTACGACAGCGACCCACCATCGGCGACGAGTGCCACCGCGTCCGGGGCGAGGGCGACGCGCTGCTCGAACTGCTCGTGTACCAGACCGAGTTCCGCATCGGACGCGGTGTCGTTCCAGTCGACGAGGACGCGGCGGCGCTCGTCGTCGTCATCGACGCGCACGGAGCCGACCGGGCGGCCGGGGTCGGCCGTGACCTGGTCGAGGACCAGCGCCAGGCGTGCCGCGATCCGCTCCACGGACGTCACGTCGAACAGGTCCGCGGCGGCCGTCACCGAGCCGCGCAGCCCCAGCGGGTTGCCCTGCGCGTCGAACAGCTCGCGCACCGAGACGTCCAGGTCGAACTTGGCGGCGCGGGTGCCGACCGCCCCGGCGTCCGCACGCAGGTCGGCGGGGTCGACGACGGTGCGCCGGTTGTTCTGCACGGTCAGCATGACCTGGATCAGCGGGTGGCGGGCCAGGGAACGGGCCGGGGCCAGCTCCTCCACCAGCTTCTCGAACGGCACGTCCTGGTGCTTGAGCGCCGCGAGTCCGTGGGCGCGGACCTGGGCGAGAACGTCGCGGAAGGACGGGTCGCCCGAGAGGTCGGTGCGCATGACCAGCGTGTTGACGAAGAACCCGACCAGCTCGTCAAGGGCCTCGTCCGTGCGCCCCGCCACGGCCGTCCCGACCGGGATGTCGGTCCCCGCGCCGAGACGGTGCAGCAGCGTCGCGAGGGCGGCCTGCACCAGCATGAAGGTGGTGACGCCCTCGCTCCGTGCCAGCGCCGCGAGGCGCGCGTGGGTCCGGGCGGAGACGGACAGCGGGACGATGTGGCCCTCGTGGGAGGCGACCGCCGGCCGCGGGCGGTCCGTCGGCAGGTCGAGCTCCTCGGGAACGTCAGCCAGGGCCTCTCGCCAGTAAGCGATTTGACGACTCATCAGACTGTCGGCGTCGTTCTCGTCGCCGAGGAGCTGCCGCTGCCAGAGCGCGTAGTCCGCGTACTGCACGGGAAGCGGCTCCCACCGCGGGGCCCGCCCGGCGGCACGCGCCTCGTACGCCAGCGTCAGGTCACGGGCGAGCGGGCCCTCCGACCAGCCGTCGCTCGCGATGTGGTGCATGACCACGACGAGCACCCGCTCGCCGTCACCGGCCTCGACCAGCGTGGCGCGTACGGGGATCTCGGCGGCCAGGTCGAAGGCGTACCGTCCGGCCTCCTCGACCGCCCCGGCCAGGTCGCCTGGGGCGACCTCGACGACCGTCGGCTCCCACTCCAGCTCGTCGACCGGCAGGATCCGCTGGTACGGCTCGCCGTCCACGACCTCGAACACGGTCCGCAGCACCTCGTGCCGCCCGACCACGTCCCGCAGGGCGGCGGTGAGCGCGTCGCGGTCCACGTCCCCGGGCAGGGGCAGCACGACCGGCACGTTGTACGTCGAACTCGGGCCTTCCAGGCGGCTGATGAACCACAGCCGCCGCTGCGCGAAGGACAACGGGATCATCAGGACTCCTCCTGGTTGCGCATCGGCTTCAGCGCCGGGCGGGTGGTCTTCACGTTTCCGAGCCGGCGGGCCAGGCCCGCCACCGTCGGCGCGTCGAACAGCGCCGCGATCTCCAGCTCCGCTCCGAGCACCGTCCGGATGCGGTTGACCACACGGACGGCCAGGAGCGAGTGGCCGCCGAGGGCGAAGAAGTCGTCGTCGACGCCGACCGACTCCACCCCGAGGACCTGTGCGAACGCCTCGCACAGCACTTCTTCCTCCCGGCTCTCGGGGCCCCTCCCGGAGCCCGTTCCCCCGGCGTATTCGGGGGCGGGGAGCGCCTTGCGGTCCAGCTTGCCGTTCGCGGTCAGCGGCAGCGCGTCGAGGACGACGACGGCCGCGGGGACCATGTGCTCGGGCAGCCGCTGTGCCGCCAACTGCCTGACGCCGTCCGGCAGTCCCTCGTCCGGTTCGTCTGGATCGCTCGGGACGACGTAGGCGACGAGTCGGGTGTCGCCGGGCACGTCCTCGCGGGCGATGACGGCGGCCTGGGCCACCTCGCGGTGCGCGGCCACGACCGCCTGTACCTCACCCGGCTCGATCCGGAAGCCACGGACCTTGACCTGCTCGTCGGAGCGACCGAGGTATTCGAGGACGCCGTCACGGCTCCAGCGGGCGACATCGCCCGTGCGGTACATGCGCTGACCCGGCTCGAAGGGGTTCGCGGTGAAGCGCTCGGCCGTCAGGCCGGGACGCTTGACGTAACCGCGGGCGAGCTGGATGCCCGCGATGTACAGCTCACCGGCGACACCCGGAGCGACCGGCTGAAGCCGCTCGTCAAGGACGTACAGGCGGGTGTTCGCGATCGGACGACCGATCGGCACCGACTCACCCAGCTCCTGACCAGCCACGATCTCGAAGACACAGCAGCCCACCACGGTCTCGGTGGGACCGTACTCATTGACGACCACCGAGCCGGGAGCCAGTGCCAGCCAGTCGCGGACCACCGCGGGGGGCAGTGCCTCACCACCCACGACCCACGTACGAGCCGACTGCGCCACCTGCGCGTCCGAGAGCATCTCGCTCAGCAGCGGCAGGTGCGCGGGAACCGCCTTCACCAGACCGAAGCCACCCGGCTCCCGGATCAGCTCCGCCAGGCCCTCGGCCCCGCCGGCCTCGCTGGCGATGACCGTCGCCCCGGACGCCAGCGGCACCAGGACACTGGTCACGGTCAGGTCGAAGGCGAGCGAGGAGTGCAGCGGCGCACTGCCACCACCATCTCCGTACGCGCCCACAGCCCACGACACATAGTTCGCAAGGCCCTCATGGGTGATCGCCACACCCTTCGGACGACCCGTCGACCCCGACGTGTAGATCACGTACGCGAGCGAGCTCCGGTCGGTGTGAAGCTCCGGGGCCTCGACTGAGGCGGCCGCGAGCTGCATCCGAACGAGAGCACTGTCCACGGCCACGTACCGATTACGCCCGGCCGGGAGGTCGTCCAGGATCTCCTCGGTCGTCAGCGTCAGCGCCGCACCCGAATCACCCAGCATGAAGTTGATGCGCTCGGCCGGATACTCCGGATCGATCGGCAGGTAACCCGCCCCCGCCTTCCACACCGCGAGCATGCTCACCACGGCATCAACACCACGCGGCAGGCACAGACCCACCAGCGACTCCGCACCAATCCCCTGACCCACCAGGTAGGACGCCAGACGATTCGCCCGAGCATCCAGCTCCGCGTACGACACGGTGTCACCGTCGTCGCCCAGCACCGCCGGCGCGTCCGGCGTCGCCATCACCTGTTCGGCGAAGAGCTGCGGCACCAGCAGCGAACCCAGGTCCGCGTCCGTGGCGTTCCACTCGCTGACCACCCGGGACCGCTCCCCCGCAACCAGCACGTCCATCGCACTGAGCCGGACCTGCGGGTCCTCGACCAGGAGGTCCAGGGTTCGGACGAAGCGTTCGCCCAGTCCGGTCACCGATTCGTGGTCGAAGAGGTCGGACGCGGCGACCACCTGGCCACGCACTCCGGCCGGGAGGCCGTTCTCGTCGTACGTCTCGGTCAGCCGGACCTCGACGTCGAACTTGGCCACCGCCGTGTCCGACGCGACGCCGCCTGCCTGGGCACCGGGGAGGTCGAGGATCGCCTTGGCGTTGTTCTGCAGGTCCAACTGCACCTGGAACAGCGGGTGCCGGGACATCGAACGACTCGGCGCCAGCTCCTCCACCAACCGCTCGAACGGCACCTCCTGATGCGCCAGAGCCGACAGACTCGCCTCACGCACCCGGCCCAGCACCTCACGGAACGTCGGGTCACCCGCCAGATCCGTACGGATCACCAACGTATTGATGAAGAACCCGACCAGATCATCCAGCGCCTCATCCGTACGACCCGCGTTCGCCGTACCAATCGGAACGTCCACACCAGCACCCAGACGAGACAGGAGCATCGCCAGCGCCGCCTGGAGGACCATGAACGGCGTCACGCCTTCGCCACGGGCCACCTCGACCAGTCGGGCGTGCGCGGCAGCCGGAATCTCCACCGCAACCCGATGACCCACATGCGAGGCCACCACCGGACGCGACCGGTCGAACGGAAGCGCAAGCTCCTCCGGCACCCCCTGCAATGCCTCACGCCAGTAAGCCATCTGACGAGACATCACACTCTCTGGATCAGCCTCATCACCCAGCAGCTCACGCTGCCACAGCGCATAGTCCGCGTACTGCACCGACAGCGGCGCCCAGTCCGGCTCGTGGCCCGCGCGTCGTGCCGCGTACGCCTCCGAGAGGTCACGCGCCAGCGGGGCCGTCGACCAGCCGTCGCCCGCGATGTGGTGGAGCGCCACCACCAAGACCCGCTCCTCGCCATCACTGCTTTCGAGCAGCGTCGCCTTGAGTGGCACTTCACGCACCAGATCGAAGGCGTGACCCTCGGCGGCGGCCACCGCGGCCTCCAGTCCCTCCGGGGTGACCTCGACACGCGCCAGCTCCCAGTCGAGCTCGGCGACGGGGATCACCTTCTGGTACGGCTCGCCGTTCGCGGCGGTGGGGAACACCGTCCGCAGCACCTCGTGCCGGCCGATCACGTCGCGGAAGGCCAGGGCGAGCGCCTCGCTGTCGACGTCCCTGCCCATGCGCAGGGCGAAGGGGATGTTGTACGTGGCGCTCGGGCCTTCCAACTGACCGATGAACCAGAGGCGTTGCTGGGCGAAGGACAGCGAGATGCGCTCGGGGCGCTGCCCGGCGGTCAGCGCGAGGCGCGCTTGGCCGGCACCACCCAGTGCGGCCGCAAGACCCGCAACGGTCGGCGCATCGAACAGCGCACGCAGCGCCACCTCCACACCCAGCACCGTCCGCACACGGCTGATCAGCCGCACCGCCAGCAGAGAGTGACCACCCAGAGCGAAGAAATCGTCCTCCACCCCCACCTCAGGAAGCCCCAGAACCTCCGCGAACACCCCACACAGCAGCTCCTCCCGCAGATCCGACGGACCACGACCGGAGCCGGTCACGTACTCGGGCGCAGGGAGCGCCTTGCGATCGAGCTTGCCGTTCGCATTCAGCGGCAGCACGTCCAGGACGACGACCGCCGACGGAACCATGTACGACGGAAGACGCTCAGCGGCGAAGTCCACGACACGGGCCGCCAGGCCGGCGCTCCCGTCTCCGGCGCCCGGGACGACGTACGCAACCAGGCGCTTGTCTCCCGGCACGTCCTCGCGTGCCACGACGACGGCCTGGGCGACCTCGGGGTGCGCGGCAAACGCCGCCTGCACTTCACCGAGTTCGATCCGGAAGCCACGGACCTTGACCTGCTCATCCGCACGGCCCAGGTACTCGATCTCACCATCCTGGTTCCAGCGGACCACATCTCCCGTGCGGTACAGACGCCCACCGGAGGAGGAGAAGGGGTCGGCGACGAAGCGCTCACCCGTCAGCTCGGGACGGTTCAGGTAGCCACGGGCCAGGCCCGCACCCGCCAGGTACAGCTCACCGGGGACACCGGCCGGCACCGGTGACAGGCCCCCGTCGAGGACGTACGCACGAGCATTGGCAATGGGTCGGCCAATCGGCACCAGACCCTCAACCTCGCTGCCTGCGTACCAGGCCGTCGCGTAGACCGTGGCCTCGGTCGGGCCGTAGATGTTCGCGACCCGGGCACCCGGGATCGCCGTACGAATCCCCGCCACCGCATCCGCCGTCAGAGCCTCACCGGCCAGCACGACGGTGCGAGGACGGGCCTGGATGTCGCCTGCGGCCACCATCTGCGCGAACGCCGACGGCACACCACTGACCAGACTCACATCACCGATCCCGGACGCCGAATCAGCCAGAGCCAGCAGATCGCCGACCACTTCCACACTGCCGCCGCACACCAGCGGACCGAACAGCTCAAACACCGACACGTCGAAGTTGAACGACGTCGAGACCAGGACCCGGCGGAAGTCCTCACCACTGAACTCGGCCGCAGCCCAGCCCAGCAGAGCGGCCACCGAACGGTGCTCGACCACCACACCCTTCGGACGACCCGTCGAACCCGACGTGTAGATCACGTACGCCGGGTGCTCCAGCTCGATCGCCACCCCGAGCGCGCCACCGTCATGCTCGGCAATCGCCGCCACGGTCCGCTCGTCGTCGATCACGACGAGCCTGGTGTCCGAAACCGACACGACACCGACGGTGTCCGTCGAAGCGATCACCGCGACCGGACGCGCATCATCCAGCATGTACGCCACACGGTCCGCCGGATACGACGGATCAACGGGAAGGTACGCACCCCCGGCCTTCACCACCGCCAACAGCGCGACAACGCTCTCGACCCCACGCTCCAGACACACACCCACCAGCGCATCCGGACCCACACCCACACCCTGCAGATGACGCGCCAACTGGTTCGCACGGGCGTCGAGTTCACCGTACGAGAGCTCCACACCACCCGACACCACCGCCAGCGCCTGCGGCGACCGCGCCACCTGAGCCTCGAACAACTCCGGCAGAGAGCCGGCCACCGTCTCCACGGCCGTGTCGTTCCACTCCACCAGCACCCGGTGACGCTCGTCCGCGTCCAGGACGTCCAAGGTGCTCAGGCGCACCTCGGGGTCAGCCGTGAGGCGTTCGACGGCCCGCACCCAGCGGGCCACCAGGCGCTCGGCCGTCGCGGCCTCGAAGAGGTCGGCGGCGGCCACCACCGAGCCGCGCAGGCCCGCCGGAGCACCGTCCTCGTCGAAGACCTCGGACACCGCCGCGTCCAGGTCGAACTTCGCAACGGTCGCAGCACTCGCGCCGCTCGTGGCGCTCACACCGCCCTCACTGCCCTCACCGCTGACACCACGCGCCTCGCTCGCGGCGCCTCCGGTGTCCAGGCCCTCCAGATCGAGGACGGCCTCGGCGTTGTTCTGCACCTGGAGCATCACCTGGAAGAGCGGGTGGCGGGCCATGGAGCGGGTCGGCGCCAGTTCCTCCACCAGTCGCTCGAAGGGCACGTCCTGGTGGGCGAAGGCCGACAGACTCGTCTCGCGGACCCGGGCCAGGACTTCGCGGAACGTCGGGTCGCCCGAGAGGTCCGTACGCAGGACGAGCGAGTTGACGAAGAAGCCGACCAGGTCGTCCAGGGCTTCGTCCGTGCGGCCCGCGTTGGCGGAGCCGATCGGGACGTCCGTACCGGCGCCGAGCTTGGAGAGGACCATCGCCAGGGCGGCCTGGAGGACCATGAACGTCGTGACGCCCTCGGCCCGGGCCACCTCGACCAGGCGGTGGTGCGCCCCGGCCGGCACCGTCAGCGGCACGTCGTGCCCCTGGTGCGAGGCAACAGCGGGTCGCACGTGGTCGGCGGGAAGCTGAAGCTCCTCCGGCGCACCGGCCAGATTGGCGCGCCAGTAGGCCACTTGACGGTTCATCAGGCTGTCGGGGTCGTTCTCGTCGCCGAGGAGGTCCCGCTGCCAGAGCGCGTAGTCCGCGTACTGCACCGGCAACGGCTCCCACGCGGGGGCCCGCCCGGCGCAGCGCGCCGCGTACGCCTCGGACAGGTCACGCGCCAGCGGACGCTTCGACCAGCCGTCGCTCGCGATGTGGTGCATGACCACGACCAGCACCTGCTCCTCCGCACCGGTCGTGAACAGGGAAGCGCGGAAGGGCGGTTCGGCCGCGAGGTCGAAGGCGTACCCTCCGGCCTCGGCCACCGCGCGGTCCAGTTCGTGCGCGGCCACCTCGATCAGCGGCAGGCTCCAGTCCAGCTCCTGCGGAGCGAGGATCCGCTGGTACGGCTCCCCGTCGGCGATCTCGAAGACGGTACGGAGCACCTCGTGCCGGCCGATCACGTCCCGCAGGGCCGCCTCCAGGGCGTCCCGGTCCACGTCTCCCGCGAGCCGCAGCGCCACAGGGACGTTGTAGGCCGCGTTCGGGCCCTCCAGCTGGCCGATGAACCACAGGCGGCGCTGGGCGAAGGACAGCGGGACCCGTTCCGGGCGGACCGAGGCCGTCAGGGCCTTGCGCGCCGCTCCCGCCCCGTCGAGCCGCTCGGCGAGGGCCGCGACGGTCGGGGCCTCGAACAGCTCGCGGATCTCGACCTCGACGCCGAGCACCGCACGGATCCGGCTCACCAGCCGCACCGCGAGCAGCGAGTGGCCGCCCAGCTCGAAGAAGTCGTCGTCCACACCGACCTCGGACAGACCCAGCACCTCGGCAAAGGCCAGGCACAGGATCTCCTCCCGCAGCGTCGCCGCCCGACGACCACCCGCCGCGAGCGACGACGCGTAGTCCGGAGCCGGCAACGCCCGCCGGTCCAGCTTGCCGTTCCCCGCCAGCGGCAGCGCGTCAAGCACCACCACCGCCGACGGCACCATGTGCTCCGGCAACCTCTGCGCCACGAACTGCCTTATGTCGGCAGTGAGGTTCGGTTCGACGTCATCCGGGTCGGTCGGGACGACGTAGGCGACGAGCCTGCGGTCGCCCTGGGCGTCCTCGCGTGCGATGACCGCGGCCTGCGCCACTTCCCGGTGGGCGGTGAGGATGCCTTGGACCTCGCCGGGCTCGATGCGGTAACCGCGGATCTTCACCTGGTCGTCAGCACGACCCAGGAAGACCACCTGACCGTCCGCCGTCCACTTCGCCCGGTCGCCGGTGCGGTACATCCGCTCCCCGACAGCGAAGGGGTTCGCGACGAACCGCTCGCCCGTCAGCCCGGGACGCTTGACATACCCCCGCGCCAGCTGCGCACCGGACACGTACAGCTCACCGGCCACACCGGGAGCCACGGGGCGCAGGCAGCCGTCCAGCACGTAGAACCGCGTATTCGCCACCGGGGTACCGACCGGCACCACGCCATCGGACGTGCTGGATGCCGTCAGGCGAGTCGTGGCGACACCGATCGTCGTCTCCGTCGGACCGTAATGGTTGTGCACACCCCGCTCACCAGCAACAGCCACCAACTCCCCTATGAATGCCGGAGAAGCAGCCTCACCACCCAGGACGAGCGACTGCGTCGGCAGCACACCCGCCACGCCACCGGCCGACGCGAGCGCCGCCAGGTGCGAGGGAACCGCCTTGAAGTGATCGATCTGATACTCCGCCAGGTACGCGGCCACCGCGACCGGATCCGTCACCGCACCCTCATCCAGGATGTGCAGCTCACCGCCACTGACCAGGCTCGCGAACACCACCGTGTTGCCCAGGTCCGTCGCCTGCGCCTGAAGCAGCGCATACCGCGCGCCTACGCCACCGAAGCCCACGCGCTCCGGAACCGAAGCCACATAGTTCGCCAGCCCGCCATGGGTCACCGCCACGCCCTTGGGCTGACCCGTCGACCCCGACGTATAGATCACGTACGCGAGCGAGGCCGGATCGACCCCGCGACCGGGCGCCTCCACCGACGCCGCCGCGAGCTGCATCTCCACGAACGTGTCATCCAGCGCCACCAGACGCGACCGCCCCGCCGGCAGCTCGTCCAGGATCTCCTCAGTCGTCAGCGCCAGCGCCGCACCACTGTCCCGCAGCATGAACGCAATACGATCCGTCGGCTGCCCCGGATCGATCGGCAGATAACCCGCACCCGCCTTCCACACACCCAGGATCCCGGCAATCATCTCCGCGCCACGCGGCAGGCACAGACCCACCACCGACTCCGCACCGATCCCCTGACCGATCAGATAATGCGCAATCCGGTTCGCCCGCGCCTCCAACTCCCCGTACGAGACCGACGAACCATCAGCCACCAGAGCCGAGGCATCTGCGATCCGCCGCGCCTGGGCCTCGAACAGCTCATGCACCAGGGCGGGTTCGGCATCCGAAGCAGTGTCGTTCCACTCGACGAGGACACGCTCCCGCTCCTGCGCGTCCAGGACGTCGAGCGAGCTCAGTCGGCGGCCCGGGTCCTGCGCGAGCTGGTCGAGGAGCGTGGTCCAAGCGGTCGCGATCCGTGCGGCCCATCCGGGTTCGAAGAGGTCGGCGGCCACGGTGACGGAGCCACCGAGACCGGCGGGGGCGCCGTCGGCGTCGTACGCCTCGGCCACCATCACGTCCAGGTCGAACTTCACGGCCGTACGGCCCGAAGCCCCAGCACCCTCTGCGGTCTCCATGCCCTCAGCACCCGGAGCACCCTCAGCACTCGGAGCAACCTCCGCACCCCCAACTCCGCCTCCCGAAACCCCTCCGGCGCGCACGCCGGTCAGGTCGAGGGTGGCGTCGATCGTGTTCTGGAGGGTGAGCACGGTCTGGAAGAGCGGGTGGCGGGCCATCGAGCGGGCCGGGGCCAGCTCCTCCACCAGCTTCTCGAACGGCACGTCCTGGTGGGCCATGGCGGCCAGGCTCTTCTCCCGCACCCGGTCCAGGACTTCGCGGAACGTGGGGTCGCCGGAGAGGTCCGCGCGGACCACCAGGGTGTTGATGAAGAAGCCGACCAGGTCGTCCAGGGCCTCGTCCGTGCGGCCCGCGTTCGCGGAGCCGATCGGGATGTCCGTACCGGCACCGAGCTTGGAGAGCAGGGTGGCCAGTGCGGCCTGGAGGACCATGAAGGTGGTGACGCCCTCGGTCCGGGCGGTCTCGACGAGCCGTGCGTGGACGGCGGCCGGGACGTTCAGCGGGACGCTGTGGCCGAGGTGGGACGCCACGGTCGGGCGCGGGCGGTCGAAGGGCAGCTCCAGCTCGACCGGGGAGTCGGCCAACGCCTCCCGCCAGTAAGCGATCTGACGGGACACCAGGCTGCTCGGGTCGTGCTCGTCGCCGAGCAGGTCGCGCTGCCAGAGCGCGTAGTCCGCGTACTGCACCGGCAGCGGCTCCCACTCGGGCGTCCGGCCCTCGCGGCGGGCCGCGTAGGCGACCGAGACGTCACGGGCCAGCGGCGCCATGGACCAGCCGTCGCCCGCGATGTGGTGGACGACGACCACGAGGACCTGGTCCTCGGGGCCCGCGTCGAACAGCCAGGTGCGGATGGGGGCCTCGACCGAGAGGTCGAAGGCGTACCGCTCGGCCTCCTGGACCGCTGCGGCCAGGTCCGCCGGCGCGACCTCGGCCACGGACAGCTCCCAGGCCAGGTCCTCCAGGTCGAGGATGCGCTGGTACGGCTCCCCGTCGGCGACCTCGAAGACGGTCCGCAGCACCTCGTGCCGCCCGATCACGTCCCGCAGGGCCGCGCCGAGCGCATCCCGGTCCACCGCTCCGGACAGGCGCAGGGAGACCGGCACGTTGTAGGTGGCGCTCGGGCCCTCCAGCTGGCCGATGAACCACAGGCGGCGCTGGGCGGAGGACAGCGGCACCCGCTCGGGGCGCTCGCCGGCCGTCAGCGCGGGGCGGGCCGCGCCCGCTCCGGTGAGGCGGCGGGCCAGGGCGGAGACCGTCGGGGACTCGAAGAGGGTCCGCAGGGGAACCTCGGCGCCCAGGACCGTACGGATGCGGCTGATCAGGCGGACGGCGAGCAGGGAGTGCCCGCCGAGGGCGAAGAAGTCGTCGTCGACGCCGACCTCGTCGAGGCCGAGGACCTGGGCGAACGCGCCGCACAGGAGCTCCTCCTGGAGCCCGGCGGGTGCGCGCCCGGCGCCGTTGGCCTGCACGGGGGCGGGAAGTGCCTTCTGGTCGAGCTTGCCGTTGACCGTCAGGGGCAGGGCGTCCAGGACCACGACGGCCGACGGAACCATGTACGACGGCAGTCGACGCGCGACGAATTCCAGGACCTGGGACGTGAGTTGAGGGACCGGTGCGTCGGGGACGACGTACGCCACGAGGCGCGGCTCGCCCGGCACGTCCTCGCGGACCACCACCGCGGCCTGGCCCACGCCCTCCACCGCCGCGACGGCGGAGCGGACTTCGCCGAGTTCGATGCGGAAGCCGCGGATCTTCACCTGCTCGTCCGCGCGCCCCACGAACACCAACTCACCACCAGCAGTCCACCGCACCACATCACCCGAGCGATACAACCGACCACCCACACCACCAAACGGATCAGCAACAAACCGCTCAGCCGTCAACCCAGCCCGACCCACATACCCACGAGCCAACTGAGCCCCACCGATATACAACTCACCCGCCACACCCACCGGCACCGG